>CANRJZ010000010.1 GCA_947631055.1 uncultured Clostridia bacterium
AGCGTTTTACCGCTTCCGGTAACACCGTATAAGAGAGCCGCACACGGTTTTCCGGCATCGATCAGCGAGGCTATTCCGTCATATGCCGAAAGCTGCTGCTCGGAAAGAACGATATCATCGGGATCTGCAACGGCTTCCGCTCCTGAATTTCTTACGGTTTCATATTCATATGCTTCAAGAACGCCGTTATCCAACATTCTTTTTATTACTGAATATGTGATTCCGCAAAGATAGCATATCTCGTTTTTTTCTGCTGAACCGCAGTTTTCAAGAAGTTCAACAACGCTCTTTTGTTTTACAGATAGATTAGCCTTGACAGTACCGTCAATATATCCGTCGGAAAGGCGCAGCATTTTTACAGTTTCATCTTTTACACGGCGTTTAAATTCCTCATGTTCGATAATAAATCCGCCGTTCAGGAGTTCCTTTAAAAGTCTGTCCTCAGCATTATTCAAAACGGAGACATCGGCTTTTGCCCTCTGCAAAAGTTCTGACGCATCTGCCGATAATGTGTCCTCTGAAAGTTCTTCACTGTCTGTCAAAGAAAACTTCTGCAAAAGATCAACACCCATACCGATAGGTATGATCGTTCTGAATGCTTCAAAATATGTGCAGAAAGTTGTATTTCTAAGCCAGCTGACCAGTTCAAGCATTTCATCGTTCAATATAGGTTCGCTGTCGATCACAGAACGTATTGGTTTGAACTTGCTGAGGTCTTCATCGGCAGCCTCCGTGACCATAATGACGATCCCTATACGTTTCCGGTTCCCTTTTCCGAAAGGTACAAGAACTCTTGCTCCAGCAAAAACTTTTCCTTCCAGTTCAACGGGAATGATATATTTATAACGCCTATCATAGCCATAAGAAGCGGAGTTTACTGCAACTGCCGCTAAATGCTTTACCGTCAGCAAATCCAATCACCTCAGAAAAATTATTCCTTTTCTTCTTCCGGTTTCTCAACAAAGGAATATTTTCTGCTGGCAAATTCCTCAACAGCAGTTTTTACGGGTTTTTCTTCCAATATCTGATTATTTTTATAAAGTTCGTCTGCAATTTCTCTTGCACGTTTAGCAACAGCAAGAACTACCGAATAGTAGCTTTCATTTTTTGTAGCGATCTGATTGATAGATGGTCTAAGCATTTTCCAACACCTCATTAATATAATTTGGATAATTTTTCGCATTAAGTTCTTCTGCTCTTATAATAGCTTTCATATCGTCAACAGCTTTGGAAAGTTCACCGTTTATTAATGTGTAATCATATTTATAAGCTTGCCTTATCTCTCCGGCAGCTTCGCCGAGACGTTTTTCAATAACTTCCTCCGTTTCCGTGCCGCGTTTATTAAGACGTCTCCGCAGTTCCTTGAGCGACGGAGGCAAAATGAACACAAATACGGCATCGGGACATTTTTCCATTACTTTCATAGCACCCTGTACTTCAATTTCAAGAATAACGTGCCTTCCTTCTGCAAGCATATCTTCTACAGGTTTTCTGGGAGTTCCGTAATAATTACCGCAATATTCCGCATATTCAAGCATACCGTTATTATTTATCAGTTCCTCAAATTTTTCTTTTGTAAGGAAGTAATAATTTATGCCGTCCGTCTCACCGGGTCTGGGGCTTCTTGTTGTTGCGGAAACAGAATAAAAGATATTGTCATTCTTTAAAATTTCCGCAAGCAAAGTACCCTTTCCGCAGCCTGACGGTCCGGAAACAACAAACAGCAGTCCTTTACTCATCTTCAGCTTCCTCCTCGTCAATGCCGAGTCTGCCGGCAACGGTTTCAGGCTGAACAGCCGAAAGTATCACATGGTCGCTGTCCATAATTATTACCGCTCGTGTTCGTCTGCCGTAGGTAGCGTCGATAAGAGAGCCTTTTTCTTTAGCGTCCTGTATTATGCGTTTTATCGGAGCGGATTCAGGACTTACAATAGCTATCAGCCGTCCTGCATTTATCATATTTCCAAATCCTATATTTATAAGCCTCATAAATATCTCCAATCATTCGATATTCTGTATCTGTTCACGTATTTTTTCTATTTCGGATTTAAGTTCAACAACGGTTTTTGTGACCTCTACGTCCTGAGCCTTTGAGCCGATGGTGTTGCTTTCGCGGTTAAATTCCTGAATAAGGAAATCAAGCTTTCTGCCAACAGGTTCTTCTGCTTTCAGCAGTTCCCTGAACTGGTGAATGTGGCTCCTGAGCCTTACGGTCTCCTCATCAACGGCAGTCTTTTCGGAAAATATCGCCGCCTCGGTAATTATACGCTGTTCATCGACATTTTTATCTTCAAGGATATCTTTTATTTTATTGTAAAGCTTTTCTCTATACAGCCTTGTAGTTTCGGGAGAACGTTTTTCTACATTTTCTACGAGTTTTTCAATGTAATCAAGACGTGAACTTATGTCTTCCGTCATCTTATTTCCTTCAGCGATACGCATTAAAACAAAATTTTCAACAGCAGCCTCTGCAACAGTCTTAACATCGTTCCATACTGCTTCCTCGTCATCTTCAGTTTTAACGACGTTGAAAATATCGGGAAGCCGCATTAGCTTTGAAAGAGTTATATCGTCTTCAAGACCAAGTTCTTCATTTGCCGCTCTCAAAGCGGAAACATACCCCTGAGCCATTGATCTGTTTACTTCTATAAGAGCGTCTTTGCTTTCTATATTGAATACCGTAACTCCGACGTCAACCTTGCCGCGTGAGATACTTCCCTGCAAAAAAGTCTTCATTTTTTCTTCAAGATAACCGTAAGCTCTTGGTATTCTTGCGGAATACTCAAAATATCTGTGATTGACCGATCTTATTTCCACGGTGATATCCCTGCCGTCAATTATCTGTTGGCTCCTGCCATAGCCTGTCATACTTTTTATCATTAAAACGCGATCCTTTCTGTTCGTTAAAACATTTACATTTTATTATACCATTTTACGGCACGAAAATCAAGTGTTTTTCCGTAAAAATCCGCATTTCAGGCAAGTTTTACTCCAATTTTCTCAGAACTTTTATAACAACGATAACGGCAATCGCAAAATTAAGTCATTTTTTTACATTATACCATTTTTTTGAATAAAAATCAAGTCAAGCAATATAAATATTGGTTTCCATATGATAATGCAAAACTCCCGAAACATTTTCTGCTTCGAGAGTTCTCCATAAAATATTATACTTATTTACATTTACTGTCAATATTCTGTTACGTTATCTACCATTCCGTTTACAAATGTCCTTTGCAGCATTAATTTACCATCACTGTCATACATATAATCTGTACCATTTAAAAGATCATCATCAAAACGAAAACCTTCAAATTCACCTTCTCCAACCCACTTACCGCCACTACTAAAATACTGTGTCCTACTTCCGTTAACTAACATATAATTATCAAATTCGCCCTCATCTTCTATTCTGATATCAGAATTAATTGTTACCCTTTTACCTTTTATAAAAGAGTTATCAATAAATTCGCCTTCCATTTCGATCGTACTTCCAATAGTCATTTTTCCGTTTCCGTTGGCTTTGCCGTCTTTGCAATCTCCTTCATATGTAAAAGAAATTTTATTTCTTTTACTTTGAGTTACTACAAGTGTACCTTTACCTCCGTAGAGCAATCCTCCTTGGTCGCCGCTATATTCTTCAGTGCTTAGTAGCTCACCAGCTAAATACATTTTCATTACACGAGTCAAATCTTCCGAGTCAGTCAAATCATCACCCTCCCAATAACCCGTCAGCCATACTTTTCTATTGTCATACGGATCATAAAAGTCATCTTGAACCTCTTCATCATATTTCCACTCTATATAGCTTGTACCAATACCATAAGGCTTACCGTTTCTCCAACCTCCTGTATATGTTACGGTTCTATCATTGCTAATATACTCCCGATTTTCCACTTGGATCGTTCTAAAAAACTTAAAGTATACCGCAGCAGAAGCGGCTATAAGCAAAAGAACTATAATTATCGGCACAAATATCTTTGCGAAAGATCTGTGCTTGACAGATGCCGCGTCTGCAATTGGAACGGCAGTAACCTTTTCCGCAGATGCAGTTATATTCACCACCGGATCAGAGGCGCTTTCAATCGGACAGCCGCATGACGGACAAGTTTTTGCACTTTTTTTAACCATGCTGCCGCACTCTTCGCACTTTATCATTCCCGAAATAAGAAATCCGCATGAAGGACAAGCTCTGGCTTTATCGCTTACCTTTCCGCCGCACTCGGGACAATCTATCAATGCCATAAAAATTCCTCTTTTTCTTTTTCTATATTATCGCGTTGAACTTAATACGCCGTCTTCTGCTATACCTTCATCTATAACTTTACCGCTGCTGTCATATGTTTTATATGTACCATTAATAAATGATCCGTCATAAAACTCTCCTGTCTGTACTATATAGCTTCCGTCGTCAAACATTTTATCAAATATTTGTCCATAAACTGTCATTTCGCCGTTTCCTGTGGGATTTACCCCTTTACATTCGCCGTAAAATGAACGGCAAAGCTTATCGTTCCAGGTCTCTTCCCATGTTCCTGTTCCGCCTGCTGTTTGTAATCCGTTTGGATCTCCGGTATAACTATAGACATATGAATAATCATCGCCAGCGTAATATGATTTATAAACTGCATCGGTAAAACTGTCCAATTCTCCGTCTGTCCACAATCCTGTTATTGTTGTTCCGCTGTTTTCATAAATTTGTCCGAAAGTACCGCCGCCGTTAGGCTTTCCATTTCTCCAAGCGCCGGTGTAATATCCGTTTAATTCGTTTTCTTTAAAGCCGTTGTATGATTTTGTACTACTATCATAATTATGTATTGCTATTTTAAATGTAAACTCTTGATTTTCTATCTGTATCGTTTCGCCGTCGTCAGAAGCAGTTGTAGTCTCGGCTGCGGCAGTTGCAACGGCTTCTTCGGGCTCTTCTCCGTAACAGCCTATGCATATGCCCTTATTAAAAAGCTCTTCCTGCTCATCAGGGGCAATATAACGCTTATACTCATCGGGTATGGGAGAATCCGACCAAAGCACATAATACAGTTTATATATGTTTTGCTCAAATTCTCCGTAACTATATCCGGTATAATTCTCTCCCAGAAAATCTTCTATATGACCGGTACCCCATCCGCCCATTAAAATATGAAAATCTTCTCCTTCAATTATACCGCTTTTAAATATGCAGCCGTCTTTAACCAATTCTGTTATAGAAGCATCTATTGCGCCGTTTAAAGTCTTAGCTATACTGTTATATTCTTCTATTTTGCCATTTATATCCATTTCTTCGGTCTCAATGTCTGTTATAATTTCCGTGTTCTCAGCTGTATCAGCAGCGGCAGCATCATTTTCCGCCGGCTTATTAAAGACCTTCGGGAGCACTATCGCTGCTGCGGCTATAAAAACTATGACTGCGATCAATATAATAATTATTTTTTTATAGCTTTTATTCGGTGCGGGAACTGCCACAGTTGCAGCAGTTATGGGAACTTTCTCCGTCGCATTGACGGGGCAGCCGCATGACGGACACACTTTCGTTCCTTTTTTCATCATTTTTCCGCACTCTTCGCACTTGATCTCTGAAATAACATACCCGCATGACGGGCAGGACTCTGCTTTATCGCTTACCTTTCCGCCGCACTCAGGACAATCTATCAACGCCATAAAAACCACTACCCTTTTTTATTCAAATTATAATATTATCACGTTCATATCACATAAATCTCTTGCTTTTAAAAACATCAAGAAAACATCACCACAATCCGATCTGCTCACCGAATTCATTGATCTCCAAGATATCGCTTCCGACATCTTTTATCTTATCTTTTGTTTTCTCCCATTCGTCCTCATCCCTTTTCTGGTTCAGCCAGGTCTCTGTGCCTTCCAGTATAGCCTGGATCGTATCCTGGTCTGCATTTCCGTTTACAATATCAGTGCTGCCCATAGTTTCACCTGATACAGTGACCCTATATGTACCGTTGTTGATATCTCCGCTTTTCCAGTCACCGTCGATTATTTCTGCCACTTCATATCCATAAACGACCTCACTCGTAATAAAGTATCCTTCACCGTCAGGAATGCCACTGTCGTTTATTTCTCCGGTGTATTTTCCGACAACTCCGTTAAGTTCCATTGTCTTATTACTTACTTTTTCAATAATAGGCGCGGTGGTAGTAGTCTCTGCAGGACGATAAGTATCGTATGATGTCGAACCACCCCCGCTGTTTCCGCCGCAAGCTGACAATGAAGCAGCAATAACGATCGCTGCTACTGATACAATGATTTTTTTCATAAAAAAAAATCCTTTTGTGTAAAAATATGTCATAAAATAATTTTTTTAATTATATCAAAATTCTTTTCAAAAGTGTTAAACAAGTTGTTTTTTTTTCTAAATTATTAATATTTCGCAAAAAAAAATTCCGAAGCATAAAATGCTTCGGAATCTCATAAGTTAAATTCACATATCAAACGGGATGTACTTTGTTTTCCGCATCAGCATGAGCGCTGTCCACGCCGTATTTTGCATCACGTCTCTTTGCAAAGAACTTAGGCGCTACCTGCGGGAACATTGCATAGCTGAGAACGTCTTCTTCCTGTTCTGTCCATTCGGAAGCCTCTTCTTTGAGCTTTTCAAGCTCAGGCTCGATAAGATCGGCAGGACGGCATGTAATAGGTTCTTCGTCCTTGAGTATCATCTTGCTGAACTCAGGATCGATCGGCGACGGAGTTTTTCCGTATTCACCCTTAACAAGCGCCTTGAACTCTTTTGTAACCGTCTTGTAGCGTTCACCGTTGATAACATTGAACACAGCCTGTGTTCCTACGATCTGGGAAGTAGGCGTTACAAGCGGAGGATATCCGGAATCCTTACGAACATTAGGAACTTCTTTAAGAACGTCGTTGAATTTATCTTCTTTTCCGGCTTGTTTAAGCTGTGAAAGCAGGTTTGACAACATTCCGCCGGGGACCTGATAAATAAGTGCATTTGCATCGACTGCAAGCATTTTCGGGTCAAGCAATCCGCTGTCGATGTATTTTTTCCTGAGCTTCATGAAATAATCTCTTATTTCAGTGAGAAGCACCAGATCAAGACCTGTATCATACTCTGTTCCCTGTAAAGCGGCTACCATTGATTCGGTCGGCGCATGAGAAGTTCCCAGAGCAAGCGGAGACATAGCAGTATCTATCATGTCCGCGCCGTTTTCAATACCTTTCAGCAAGCACATTGAAGCCAGACCGGAAGTATAGTGAGTATGCAGCTGAACCGGGATCTTGACAGCCGATTTAATTGCTTTTACAAGTTCCGCAGTCCTGTACGGAGTAAGAAGTGCAGCCATATCCTTGATACAAATAGAATCTGCACCTTCTTCTTCTATCTGTTTGCAATAATTTACATAATAATCGGTAGTGAAAACTTCGCCAAGCGTATAGGAAATTGCTACCTGTGCATGTGCTCCTTCCTTTTTAGCTGCGGAAATAGCGGTTTTCAGGTTCCTTATATCGTTCAGTGCGTCAAAAATACGGATAATGTCAATACCGTTCGCAACGGATTTCTGAACGAAATATTCAAGAACATCGTCCGCATAGTGACGATAGCCGAGCATATTCTGTCCTCTGAAAAGCATCTGCAGCTTTGTGTTCGGCATTTCCTTTCTTATGATACGGAGCCTTTCCCAAGGATCTTCGTTAAGGAATCTCAGGCAGGAGTCAAATGTAGCTCCTCCCCATACCTCTGCGGAATAAAAACCGACTTTGTCCATAGTGGACAGAATAGGACGCATATCGTCCATAGTCATTCTTGTAGCGATAAGGGACTGATGTGCGTCACGCAGAACAGTCTCGGTAACTTTGATCTTAGCCATTTTTACCAACCCTTTCTTAGCTTACTGGATAGAAGCGAGGAGATCGTTGGAATTGACCGTGTCGCCTTTCTTTACGTTTATGGCAGCGACTTTGCCCGCTTTTGGAGCAACAATGTCGTTTTCCATTTTAAGAGCTTCCAGGACCATAAGTACCTGACCTTCCGCAACGGTATCGCCTACATTAGCTTTAACGTCAAGGATAGTTCCCGGCATAGGAGCGTTTACGGCAGTTCCTCCGACAGGGGCAGCCGCTTTAGGCGCTGCAGCGGCAACGGGTGCAGGTGCTGCGGAAGGAACGGCAGAAGGAGCAGTTCCGCCTTCAACTTCTTCAACAGCCACATCATAGGCTTTTCCGTTTACGGTAATATTGAATCTTTTCATAACTGTATACCACCATTCATTAAATTTTGTTTTGATTTTATTTTAGAAAGGCATATTGCTGTGCTTTTTGGGAAGGCGTTTGTTCATACGCTTTCCGGACATAGCTTCAAGAGCGGCAAGTATCTTTTCTCTTGCTTCTTCAGCAGTAATGATATCGTCAACACAGCCTTTTTCGGCAGCGTCAAACACAGATGCCATTTCTTCAGCATACTGAGCGGCAAGTTTAGTTCTTTCCGCCGCAAGGTCTTTTGCACCCTTGAGTTTGTCATGCCACAGGAATTCAACTGCCGTTTCCGGAGCAAGCGGAGAGATGACCGCATCTGGATAAGCATAAGTAACGTCTGCATTTCCTGAGCCCAGCGCAGACATTGCCGCACCGTAAGCTTTTCCGGTAACTACAGAAATTTTAAGTGTCGTAGCTTCCGCATAAGAATTGGCAAGTTTAGCCATATCCCGTACTCCCGTTTCAGGAGAAAATCCTTCGGTATCTATAAAAGTTATCACAGGAACTGTGAAAGCATCGCAGGTTCTTACAAATCTTGAAAGTTTTGAACAATCATCGGAAGAAAGTTTTCCTTCTTCCTTATATGTTGCGGCAATTCCAACGACTGAACCGCCTATTGTTGCAAATGCAGTATATGCGGAATTTCCGAAACCGTCATAAAGTTCCGTTATGCTTCCCAAATCGGCAACAGCTTTTGCGGTATCTTCGGCAGAACCGGTTGCCGCACCGGTCGGAGCATCAAATTCAAACATCGGAGCAACCGAAATATTGTTCTGAGGCAACAGAGCAATAAGCTTTCTGACTTCTTCCATTGCTGATGCGTCATCTTTTGCGTAAACGGCAGCCGTGCCATTTGCCACAGCCTCCTTGCCTTTTTTTATGCAATTCGGATCCGTATAAAGCTCGCCGTCATCGGTTATCACAACAACGTCCGCCGAACAAGCCGCCATCGCAGCACTTCCGGCGCAAACGCCTGCAACTACTGATATCTGCGGAACTACGCCTGAAAGGCTGTTTATCTGAGTAAGTATATCACTGTAAACTTTCAGCGCCTCCGCTCCGTCATCAATGAACGCTCCGTTAGAATCATATATTCCAACAACGGGAGCACCGGTCCTGGACGCAAGTTCAAGAACTTTACATATTTTTGCTGCATGGTGAACGTTTACCGCACCGCCCTTGACAGATCTGTCCTGAGAAAATGCATAAACCGGTTTGCCATCCACATAACCATATGCAGTAACAACTCCGGTGAGTTCATTACCATGCTTTACGCCGGCGTTTATTTCGGTGAAAGCACCATCATCGAAAAGACCGGCAAGTCTGCCTGATGCCTTTCCGGAGCCTGAAGAAGCGGCTTTATACGCCTCAAACCTGACTCTCTGACTTTCAGTTAACATAAAGGTTCCTCCGTTCGATATAAAAATAAACCAAAATAATTGTACCATATTTTTCTTATAAAGACAAGATAAAAACAAATATTTTATATGTTTTTTCAAAAAATTCATATTTAATACGGTCAAACTTCTATTTTCTTCCCTCACCCGCCGCATTTCTGAGCGCCCGAAGTTCCTCGGAAGTAAGCTCACGGTATGTTCCGGGCTTTAACATTCCAAGCTTCAAAGGACCAATAGCCGTTCTCTTGAGCCGTACCACTTCAAGACCGACAGCTTCGCACATTTTTCTTATCTGACGATTTCTGCCTTCTCTGATAACGATCTGAATTACCGTTCTTTCCGGCTCTTGTACCAAAACATTTACCGTTGCAGGAAGAGTTTTTTTGCCGTCAATAACTATTCCTTCCTCAAGAGATACAAGCTGTTCGTCATTTACCGAAGAATGAACGGTAACACGGTATGTTTTGGAAATATGACGGCTGGGATGCATAATGTCATTAGCAAATTTTCCGTCGTTTGTAAACAAAAGCAGACCTTCGGAATTCCTGTCGAGTCTTCCTACGGGATAAACTCGTTCCGGAATATCCGAAAGCAGCTCTGTAACACACTTTCTGTCAAGTTCATCGGACATGGTGGTAACATATCCTCTGGGTTTGTTAAGCATTATATAATATTTTTCACGTTTATCGGAATAGTATATTCTTTCTCCGTCAACAGTAACAACATCTTTTGCGGACGCTCCGTCTCCGAGTCCGGCAATTCTGCCGTTTACTTTTACTCTTCCTTGGGAAATAAGCTCTTCGGCTTTTCTTCTGGAACATATCCCGCTTTGTGATATTATCTTCTGAAGTCTGATTTTTTCCACATCTTTACTCCTTTAACAAATGTCAATGTGAACATTATGGTCATAATGATCTTTTGATACGTTCAACAAGTATTTCAAAAATAGACGGTTCATATTCTTTGATGACCGCTTCGCAGTTCTCAGACGAAATAAGATCGGATATGCCGATAAGCTCTTCATCTGCATAAAAGCGGATCTCCCCTGCTTTTCTTCCTTTTTCTACAGGAGCGTAAATAAAGTTTTCTATTTCCGCCTTATAGGATATAGTCGGCTCCGATCCGTTTATTATTGTATATTCAGGGATCTCAGCCGGTTCAATATGCACTTTATCGGCACTTCCCCCAGCAACGTTTACATACATTCCGGAAAGATCGCATACTGCTTTACGGCTTTTTGTTACCGAAAAACCATATTCATACATTTTCATATGATCGTTCCAGTCATCAGAAGCGTTAAGAGTCACACATATAAGCGTCACGCCGTTCCTCTGGGCAGCGGAAACAAGGCATCTGCCAGCCTCATCAGTAAAACCCGTTTTGACTCCTATACATCCGTCATAAAGAGAAAGCAGATTATTGGTATTTGTCAGCCATCTTTCATAAGGCGGATCGCCAAAACAAAGTTTTATCTGCTTTGTTCCGCATATCTCACGGAAAGTATCATTCCTGAGGGCTTCCCGCGTCAGCATAGCCATATCATAAGCGGTAGAATAATGATCCTCATCATGCAGACCGGACGGCGTTACAAAATGAGTATTTTTAAGACCGATATCTCTGGCTTTTTCGTTCATCATTACAGCAAACTTCTCCGGACTGCCGGCAAGAAGCACGGCAGTTTCGTTGGCGGCGTCATTTCCGGACGGCAAAAGCATACCGTAGCAAAGGTCACGCTTTGTTACGATGTCATCTTTACGAAGTCCCATAGATGAGCCTTCTACCATTATAGCGTCATTATCCACCTTGAACTTACTATCCAGATCGCCGCTTTCTATAAGCAGCAAAGATGACATTATTTTTGTCGTACTTGCCATAGGCAATGTCATATCTTCATTTTTTCCGGCAATTACATTACCGGAACAAGCGTCGATAATAACAGCCGCTTTTGCTGAAACATCAGAAACAGAAAATGCTGATACATCAACGGAGCCGACGGCAGCAAAGAATATCGAAGAAGCAACAGCTGCCGATAAAATACAATGTTTCATAAAAACCTCCATAAGGGCACAGCCCAAAAATAAATTTAGCAACGGAACACCTATCCCTATGCAGTATTTATTATGGAGATTTTACTCATAAATATTTAGATCATACGCTGAAACCGTCTGTGTTTATATCTACTTTTTCTATGTCCGGAGCAGCAGCTGCTTCATTATTATCGGTTTCGGATCCGCCTTTGTTCTTTTTTGGGAACATAGTCTGAACTTTAGAAATAAGATCCGGAACTGCGTTGATTATTGCATTTGCAGGTGAATTCCCGGCGCCGAGTTCAAGAAGTTTTACTTCATTTCCGCATATAACTATAAAAGCTATAGGCTGTATGGAAATACCGCAGCCGCTTCCGCCGCCGAAAAGTTCTTTTTCATTCTTGGAAGGAAGATCTGAACCTCCCGCAGCAAATCCATAGGATACTTTTGATACAGGAATGATAGTGATATCATCTCCAGCTTTGATAGCATCGCCTATGATCGTGTCCGTATCGGAAAGCTCGTGTATCTTTCCAATAGCTGATGAAACAAGGTCTTTTACTTTTGTATCCATTTTCATTCTCCTTTATACTGTTACAGCCTTTTTGGCATCAGGCTGATTTTTGACATTTGGTTTTTTACCCAACAGGACTTTATAATTCCTTATAAGTCCGAAAATTATCATAAACAAAGCGGAAAATATCGTAGACGGTCTGATAGTGATCTTTACTTCCCCGTCGTAAACAGATTTTTTTCCCACAAAGTCACATACAATATCCACCGATCGTATCTTTGTTTTAAAAAAAGTCAATAACACCGCTATTACATTGTACACAGCCGCATTTATCCTGCCGTAAGTGACAGCTGTCTTGTATGCGTCCTCACCGGCTATCCTGAAATCTATCACTATATCGTCAAAATAAATGTGCATAAACAGCTTTTTCAAGCCTTTATGCGATGAATCCCATATCGCTTTTACTTTTTCTATAATATTCTCAATGCCTTCGATCTTTTCGGAAAGACTTTTTTTAGGCTTGTCCTTATCTTTTTTCTTTTTGTTCTTGCCGCCGTCATCAATTCCCTCGCTTTTTTCATCTTTTTCTTCCGTAACGGAGTCGTTTTCCGGTGTGACGATTTCATTTTCAGCCGATTTAGGCGCCTTGTTTTTCTTGGCTTTTTTAGGTTTTTTTTCTTTTTTTACCTTTTCTTTCTTTTTGAAGGGAAAAATTGTCAGGAAAAGATATTTCACCTTAAAATCAAGAACACCGTCATAAAATTTTATTTCCGCTCTTATTTTAGAATGAAGCAAAAAAGCAAATAAAAGGATAATTATCCCAACAATTATCAATGCCGTCAAATCGTCACGCTCCTTCCGTTTCCGGAATGTTATGCATTACCTTATTATTCAACCGTTCGATTTTTCTTCCGATCCGTCTTCGGAAACGAGGATCTCGTCAAACCTGACTTTCAGCTCCGGGCAAAGGCGGAAGATCATCGATCGAAGAAAGCTGAAAGCATCTTAAAAAAGCAGAAGTTGTCCTGTATGCTATTGGTTTTCCGGGAACATCGAGCCTTCCTGCTTCTTCAAGAAGATTTTTCTCAACAAGAGAATTGACAACGCTTGAACTGTCTATTCCGCGTATATGTTCGATAAATCCTTTTGTTACCGGCTGATTATAAGCAACTATTGTAAGCACTTCCATCGCCGCAGGAGAAAGAGGCGTATTCTTTTTAGTCTCCATAGCTGCTCTGACATATTCGGAATAGTCAGTCCTGACGGCAAGCTGATAACAGTTCCCTAATTTCATTACCTGTAATGAGCTCAATGTAGATTCATATCTGTCGGAAAGCAGGTTTATCAGCTTTTCAAGGGTGTCTTCTTCGATCCCTGCCGCGGCGCATAATTTATCCGACTCAATTGGGTCTCCGCTGGCAAAAAGTATAGCTTCTATCACAGAAACGCCTTCGTTAAGTTTCACTTATATCAGACCTCCGTTTCATCAGGCGAAGCCGCATTGCTGCGGATATTGCGGTCTCGGTTGAAAGTGATCTCGGTATTGTCGTCATTCAGCCAAATTCTTCCTGATTTTGTAAGTTCAAGCACTGCAAGGAATGTAGCGACACGTTCCGAACGATCTGTCATACCGTTAAAAAGGCCGTCCATTCTGCATTTTCCCGATTTATACAAGCACCGCAGTACATAGATTATCTTTGACGTTACAGAAACGATCTTTTTCTTGACGATATTATTGAATGACTCCGCTCTTACCTGTTCCTCAGCCGGTTTTCTGCTGATCTTCAGATAAGCGTCCAGAAGCTCATACGATTCGTGTATAATAGAATATGTATTGTCAAATTCAATTTTCAGCGGTTTTCTTACGGCATTGGCATTTCCGATATAACGCATTTTCATAATTTCGGCAGCCTTTTTGCAAAGAGAATATTCAATAAGCCGTCCCTGAAGTTCTTTTTTCAGCTGCTCGGCTTCTT
Organism: uncultured Clostridia bacterium; assembly: GCA_947631055.1. Classification (GTDB taxonomy): domain Bacteria; phylum Bacillota; class Clostridia; order Oscillospirales; family Ruminococcaceae; genus RGIG8773. Next base: position 14,156 of record CANRJZ010000010.1, read on the forward strand.
CCTTCCGCGGAAGAAGAGAAACGGTCTTTATATAGATAAGCCGTGCGGCCATTTCAAGGAATTCGCCCGCTACTTCCATATCCTGTTCAGACATTTTGTCTATATAATCAAGATATTGTTCCAAAAGAGTATATATTGGTATATCATTTATATTAAGTTTATGTTTTGAAATAAGATAAAGCAGAAGATCAAGAGGACCTTCAAAAACTTCAAGTTTAAAAGAAATTTGTTCCATCAGTTTTATTCTCCTAACAGAGCAGCCTCCTGATCGTTAAATTGCCGCATTTTTATAAGAAAAGAACATCGACCCAACCTGAGATCATATCCATAAACATTATGACCTTGGACTGCATAAAACTAAGCGGTCTGTCAAGAAGTCCCAAAAATATAGCCAGAAACAGTATGCCGAAAATAATATTCTCATACTTCATTACATTAAAGTATGCTTTTTCCGAAAGAACAAGATTGAAAATCCTTGAACCGTCCAGAGGCGGTATCGGCAGCAGATTGAACACTGCAAGTCCCACATTCAGAAATACAGAATATAAAAACACCGTTGAAACTGCATCCAAAATGATCGCACCCGACATAGGACTTTGAGGTGAAAAAGCAAAATATGCCGATACTTTATACAGTATTATGGACACATAAGCGAGCAGCAGATTTGAAAACGGTCCGGCAAGTGATGAAAGCGCCATGCCGACCTTTCTGTTCCTGAAATTGTTGGGATTGATCGGAACGGGTCTCGCCCAGCCGAAACCTGCTATCAGCATAAATATAGTACCGAACAGGTCAAGATGCTTTGCGGGGTTCATAGAGATACGTCCCTGATCCTTGGCAGTATCGTCCCCGAGCCAGTGAGCTGCAAGAGCGTGTGCCGATTCATGTATAGGGAACGCCGTCAGCAATACCAGACCGTGTATTATGATGCCGGTTATTCTTTCATTCATAAAATATGTAACTGCCTCCCAAAGCCTATAAATGCCATTTATAAAAACAATAATAATATCATTATACAACATTTGTCTTGAAATTACAAGAACTATTGCCAATTTTAATTGAATTTTTCTTAAAATTTTAAATTTATCGGACTTTTTTTCAAAAAACACTTGCAATTTCAAAAAGAATGTGGTAAAATAGTAGCGTTGATTTTATAAAAGATATTGAAAAGGAGGTGTAACCCCATGGCAAAATGTGATATTTGCGGAAAGGGCGTTACTTTCGGTATAAAGGTTTCCCATTCACATCACCGTTCCAACAGAACATGGAAACCCAACGTAAAGCGTGTAAAGGCTATAGTTGACGGAACTCCTAAGCATATTTATGTATGCACAAGATGTCTCCGTTCCGGAAAGGTAACAAGAGCTGTCTGATCCGAAAATGAACTTAAAGGCATTGACCCTGTTTTAAAGGGCAATGCCTTTTTTATTTTACCGGAAAAGCTCGATCTCTATACCCAATACACCATATCGTTCCTGTTTTTCTTTTGAATAGTATGCTTCCATATCTTCCGCTTTTGCCTGTGAAAGTTTATCTTTTTGATAACCGCACTTATCAAGAGGAAGTTTATGGTAAAGCTCGTCAAAATTTGGAAATTTATATATATTTCTTACCTTAACGATCAATTTTCTTCCATCGGAATTGTTGGAAAACTCGATCTCATCGCCTATTTCTATCGCCTGTCTTTTCTCATCATTGAGCCGAAGTTCAATAGTTTTCAGACCGGAGCATATCATTTCAAATGGTTTTGTATTCAAATTCATTTGGTGTAACATAACATAAACCTCTAAAAGCTCCGGCATTTACAGAAATGCCGGAGTTTTCCCTTTTACTTTGCTTGTGAAAGAGTGATACCGTTGCTGCCGAGCGGTATCTCGTGGTCAAGTCCCACAAATTTTCCGTTCTGCTGCCAAAGAACTTCCTTTACAAAAGCATATTTGTCCTCGTCCCAAGTAGTAAAATCGTCCAGAACAAGACCTCCTGTATCTCCCGAATTGGAGTTGAAGCACCAGAAAGTGTGATTTATACGGTTTTCCTTGATAAGCTGACGAAGATATGTCATCCATTTAAGGTTTGGATCTCGCATAAATCCTCCCCACTCACCTATAAGCAGCGGCGCAATATTTTCTTCCTGAATATAGAACCAGTTGTCGTGCCAGCAATCTTTATAAAGGCTGTTGAAATCATAATTGCCCTGGAACCACGGCTGCTGATATACTGTAGGACCATAGTCATGGGGCGAATATACCAGTTTATTCTGATATTTGCCCAAGTCTACCGGATCGTTCTTTACGCCGCGGAGGTTACCGCCCCACCATGTGCAATAATAATCCCCCATATTCGTTGAAGAAAAATCGCCGTTTTTCTTGATATCAATAGGGTAAATTTCAATTCCTTCGACCATTATAAGAACGTTGGGATTTTTGTCAAGAACGGCTTTTGCAGCTTTTTCCGCTATGTATTTCCAGTTGTCGCTGTCTTTAGAACCGTCCCACTTGGCTCTCGGAGACTCATTTGCTTTGCCGTGAGGTTCATTTTTAAGGTCATATGCGATGATCGTATCGTCATTTTTGTAACGATTTGCCATCCATGCAAGTGAATCAAGGAAATCTTTTTCGCTGATATTGCCGTCTGTCCAGAGATTTTTCATATGTCCCATGGAATCGGTCTTTGCGCTGTGAATGTCTATCATTATCTTGATACCGTTTGCGCGGCACTGACCTATTACATAGTCAAAAATTTCAAGGCTGTTCATTCCTACAAGATAAGAGTTTGTTGCCTGATTGAAGTTTGCATTAGGGTAATTTCCGTTTGACCACTCTTTTATAAGTTCGGCTGACATTGGTATTCTCATAAGGTTAAATCCTCTGTCGGCAATATTGGAAAGAGAAGTATTCAGGTCGCACGTCCACAAGCCATCAAAAGTATTTGTACCTGTATTATAGCCGAACCAGTTTATGCCGGTGAGCCAGACTTCCCTGCCGTCTTTGTCATAGATCTTGCTTCCGTCGGTATGCAGCCAGTCATCCGTAGTAGGTTCCGGAACATTTTTTGCCTGAACGATCTTTGGGTTATTGTTACCGACAGAACCTGTCTGTCCCGACTGCCCGCCGCCGGAATTTCCGCTGCCGTTTCCTGAGCCGCTTACCGTCATACTTCCGGTCTTTACGGTCGCCTTTGAACTGTCAATTTTACCGCTGTTGCAAAGTATCATTCCGAAAGTTCCTTCACTGTTTGGATCAATATTCGTGTTATAGTCTACAGGAGTAACTGTAATTGTTTCTCCCTTTACATCAATATTGCAGTTCCAGCTCTGGTCAACTCTGACATTTTTTGATGCGGGAATAGTAACCGTCCAACCGTTAAGCACTTTATCAGAACCATTTTTTACCGTTCCGTCAAGCTGGATAAAGTCATTTGTTCCGTCGTTCCATCCGTTGGCAGAATTGATCGTAAGCTCAACGCCGTTATTATCATTTTTTGAAGGAGCTTTGTCCGGACTGTCATTACCGGAATTCTTTTCCGTATCCGAATCAGCAGTTATATCTGCATTCGGATCGGGATCATCCTGCTCGGAAGCGCTGTCCTCATCAGAATTTTCATTTGTTTTATCCGGATCATCTGTTTGCAGATCATGTTCAGCAGCGATAGCTTTGTTTCCGCCGTAAGGATCATAGTTATCCGAAAACGGATCGTAATCTTCACTGAAAAAATCCAGATCCTCAGAAATTTTTTCTTCTGTTTCAAGCTGCAATGATGTGGTGAACGAAGTTTCTCCCGTTTCCGTGTCAGAATTATTTCCGCCGCAAGAAGAAAATACGGATACCGCCATTATCGCAGAAACCGCCAAAGCAAGTTTTTTTCTGATATACGACATTAAAAACCCTCCGATATATTATTATTCTATCCGCCAGTCAATAGGCGTCATTCCATGTTCTTCGAGAAAAGCATTTGTCTTTGAAAAATGCCTGCATCCGAAAAATCCGTTATATGCCGAGAGCGGACTTGGATGAGCGGCTTGTAAAATAAGATGAGACGGATTTGTTATAAGACCTTTTTTCTGTTTTGCATTTCCTCCCCAGAGAAGAAAAACAATGGGTTTTTCGCGTTCGTTCAGAATTTGTATCACTCTGTCAGTAAATATTTCCCAGCCCATTCCGCGATGAGAATTTGGCTGTCCTTCACGCACCGTAAGCACAGTGTTCATGAGCAGAACACCATTATCGGCCCATTTTTTCAAATATCCATGATCAGCAGGAGGGATCCCCATATCGGCTTCCAGCTCTTTATAAATATTCTGAAGGGACGGCGGCACAGCCACTCCTTTTTGTACAGAGAAACATAATCCATGAGCCTGTCCCGCGCCATGATAAGGATCCTGACCGATAATAACGGCCTTTACATCAGAGTAAGACGTATACTTCAATGAATTGAATATATCATACATATCCGGATATATCTTTCTTGTAAAATATTCATGTTTTAGGAAATCCCTGAGTTTCAGGTAATAGTCCTTATTGAATTCGTTTTTAAGAAGTTCGTCCCATTCATTACCGATATTGACCATTATATACCCTCCCGATTACGTATCTTCACAAAAGCCGCGTCAAGCAGAGCTATAGTATCATTCCAGCGTATATCAGAAGCCGACGCTCCGAATACTATACATATCACATCATGGTCAAAACGCCTTGCAGTTGCAACAACACAATATCCAGACTGATCTGTCATACCCGTTTTCATTCCGGTGGCATACATATAATAAATATCGCTGTATTCCTGAATAAGTCTGTTGGAATTTTCCCAGGAAACTTCCTCTCCGGACTCAAATACGGCATATTCATTAGGTTTTGCAACGGAAGCCATTATTTCAGGCTTTTCCATCGCATAAAGCGTCGCTTTCAGCATATCATGAACGGTCGTGTAATGATCGTCGTCATGGAAACCGTCAGGATCGGAAAAATGAGTATTTTCCATACCTATGTACCTTGCGGTCTTGTTCATTTCATCAACAAAAGTTTTTACCGCCATTTCGGTCGATATTTCATCATTTCCGCTTATATAGCGTCCTACATTTGCCGCTACGGTATAAGCAGCATCATTTCCCGACGGGAGCATAAGAGCGTCTATTATCATATCACGGCTGAGAATACTTCCTTTATTGAGGTATGCAAGACTTGATTCCGGATTTACCATATCAAGTTCATCGCCCGCTGTAAACATAAAGTCTTCCGGAACATTGTCAAGAAGTATTGAAGCAGTCATTATCTTTGTAGTACTTGCCGGATAGCATTTTTCATCAGCATTCTTGGCATAAAGCACTTCATCAGCCTGAACATCGTAAACAATAGCATATTCGGAACGGATTATCATATCTATAGGATATTCCGAACGCAGTTTAGGCTGCGGTATATTGTATTTCATAAGGGATTGATCTATAAAAACGTCTTCTGACGGTTCTGATTCTTCAGGCAGCTCTTCTTTATATTCTATATCATGATCGAGTTCAGCGTGAGTGTTGTTTGCAAGCATATTGTAGTTATCCGAATTTATAGTAAGAGGCTTTTCAACAGACTTGCCAAGACCGACAACTGCCCATATCCCGCCTGCGATCAGCAGCACGATCAGAAATACTCTAATTCTTGCCGCAGCAGCTTTTCTTTTTCTTTTAGCGGATTCCGAATATATCTTTCTGCTTTTTTTCCTTTTTTTACCTGACATTATATTTTACCTTTCAATTTTTTAAATATTATAATAACATTTTAACACATATGGCTTTATATTTCAAGAGGAATTTTTTCAAAAATGATAACAAATTATAAACATTGAAATTACAGGAATTTATAGAAGTAAAATTTGTTTATATGCAATTGACATAGGAAATATTATATGTTACTATATAATTTGGAGATTTTTTGAAAGGAGCGGCTTATGCCGAATCGTGAAAAATTATGCTTCTTGCATTCATTTTGCTTATAATAGGATTTGTCCTTCTTGTTAAAGGCGCGGACGTGTTTGTTGACGGAAGTTCGTCCATAGCTAAATTCTTGAAGATCCCGTCCATTGTGATCGGTCTTACCATAGTAGCTTTCGGTACAAGTGCGCCGGAAGCTGCCGTAAGCATAATCGCCGGTATAGACGGTTCAAACGATATCGCCGTAGGAAACGTCATCGGCTCAAATATGTTCAATCTGCTTGTTGTAATGGGCATAAGTGCGATAATAAAACCTATAAACATTCAGAAACAGATCGTAAAGTCTGATTATCCTTTTATGCTGACAGCAACATTTGCCCTTGCGGCTATGTCGTTTGACGTTTTCTTCGGAAACGGCTCTGCAAACACCATAGCACGCAACGATGCCGTAATACTTTTAATATTTATGGCGATCTTCCTGTTCAATGTGATATCTTCCGCTCTGGCAACAAGAAAGGAAAAGATAGCCGCAGGAAATATAGAGGAGGAAGAAAAGCCTAAATACGGCATAGGACTCAGCATACTCTTTACAATAGGCGGTCTGGCAGGAATAGTGATCGGCGGACAGCTTGTTGTTGACAGTGCAAAAGAGATCGCCCTCGGTTTCGGAATGAGCGAGACTCTTGTAGGACTTACAATTGTAGCAGTGGGAACTTCCCTGCCGGAACTGGTAACAAGCATTATGGCTGCACGGAAAGGTGAAAGCGACATTGCCGTAGGAAATGTCATTGGCTCGAATATCTTCAATATGCTGTTCGTTCTCCCCGCTTCCGCAGTCATAACTCCTATGAACATCAACGCACAGGCGCTTACCGATCTGCTTATAATGGCAGCCGTATCGCTCCTCGCTTATTTCTTCTGCGCTTCAAGGAAAAAAGTCGGCAGGATAGAAGGTTCTGTTCTAACAGCTATATATGTAATTTATATGGCATATGCAATTATTAGGTGATGACAAATGAAAATTATATGTGATATCATAAAAAAACAGCTGTATCCGAATTTTGTCAATCTTGAAACTGCTATTAAGACATATGACCGTAATGCTCTTGTGTGCGGTTCTCCGGCATGGAGATATGTCTACCACACCATACATTCTGCGGACAAGTGGTTTTTTGACCCGTTTGTCTATGATGAGCCGGAATTTCACGAGGAAGGTATGGATAATCCCGATATTCCCTGTTCTGCTAAATTAAGTGACAAGGAACTTCTTGACTACTTATATGCTGTAAAAGACAAAACTTTACGGTTTATGGACAGCCTTACCGATGAAATGCTTTCCGAAAAGCCGGAAAATTGTCCCTATACCCGACTTGAACTTGTACTTCGGCAATTCAGGCACATTTCTTTTCATACGGGAATGATAAACGGTCTTACCATTGAAAAAACAGGAAAATTTCCCATATATGTGGGAGACAGCAGCAGTATGAGCAGACTTGACAACGATCTTTACGATGAATAACTGAAAGGAAGTTTCTATATGTACCAAAAGCCCGCAACGGTTGCGGCAATTCACGATCTGTCCGGAGTTGGGCGGTGTTCACTTTCGGTAATACTGCCGACCATGTCCGCTCAGGGAATACAAGTATGTCCTGTGCCAACGGCAATACTTTCCGCGCATACCGGAGGATTCGGAGACGTAGTTCTGCGTGATCTTACAGATTATATCCCCTCTGCTTTAGAGCATTATAAACGCCTTGGATATAAATTTGACTGCGTTTACAGCGGATTTCTTGCTTCAAAAGAACAGATAGATCACTGTCTGGAATTTTTTGAGTATTATAAAAATTCACTTAAAGTAGTAGATCCCGTCATGGCGGACAACGGCAAACCTTACAAGACCTGCACTTCAGAACTTCGTTCCAGAATGAACGAGCTGGTAGAAATCGCGGATATTATCACTCCTAACATTACGGAAGCCGCAATGCTTCTTGGAGAAGCTCCCAATCAACCCGATGTTACTATGCAGCAGATAAAAAGCTATCTGGTACGGCTTTCGGAGCTTGGTCCAAACATTGTTGTAATAACAAGCGTTTTTTCTGACGGCAAGACTTACAATATCGGATATGACCGTGAACACAGCAAATTCTGGCGCGTTCCATATAATCTTATAAGCGCAAACTATCCCGGAACAGGCGATGTTTTCGCATCTGTCCTGACAGGCTCGATACTTCGGGGAGACAGTCTGCCTATTGCAATGAACCGTGCGACCGCATTCCTGGAGCTTGCAATAAAGACGACATACAGCTATTCTACAGATGTACGCGATGGCATTATGCTGGAACGCTGTCTGAACTTTCTGATAGAAGACCCTACGCTTTGCGATTACGAACAGATGTAAGGAGAGATAAATATATACAATATAAACATTGTTCTTGTTGAGCCGCAGATCCCGCAGAACACGGGAAATATTGCAAGGACCTGTGCCGTTACGGGCGCAAGGCTGCATCTGGTAAAGCCGCTGGGATTTGAAGTTACAGACAAAAATCTCAAACGTGCAGGGCTGGATTATTGGCACGAACTGGACATTACATATTATGACGGCCTTGAAGATTTTTTCTTACGGAACAGTGGCGGACACTTCTACTATTTCACTACAAAGGGGCTTAATAAATACAGCGATGTAAAATTTCCCAATGACAGTTATCTTATTTTCGGAAGAGAAGACGCGGGACTTCCCGAAGAACTGCTTATAAAAAATAAGGAAAACTGTCTGCGTATCCCTATGCGTCCAAGGCTGAGAAGCCTTAATTTATCAAATTCCGTGGCAATTGCGGTTTATGAAGTACTGCGGCAGTGGGATTTCCCCGATCTTGCCTCGGAAGGTATGCTGACAAAATACAAATGGAATTAAATTTTGAAAGGAATGAATATTAATGAGCAAGATCAAGCTTATGACCGATTCGGCGTCCGATATTCCCAAGGAGTTTGAGGAAAAGTATGATATACGCATACTAAGATTTCCCATTACTTTAGGGGAAAGATCTTTTTTTGACCGTGATTACGACTATATGGAATATTATGATATGATAATCAATTCCAAGGACTTCCCTACCCACGCCCAGATAACTGCTTTTGAATTTGAGGATCTTTATAAAGAATACTACGAGCAGGGTTACAGTGATCTTATATATGTTGCGATAGCTTCTCTGGGGTCCAACACTTACAATAATGCTGTAATGGCAGTAAAGAATTTCTTTGAAAACAATCCCGATGCAGAGGGAAAATATAATGTACACGTTATTGATTCGGGCAATTACACGGGAGTTTACGGATTTCCGCTTATAAAAGCTGCCGAAAAGATCGAAAACGGAGCTTCCGCCGAAGAAGCTATTGCTTATATGAAAGACTGGCTTTCCTGCGCAGAAGTGCATTTTGGCTGCTATTCGCTGGAATTTGTAAAGCGTTCGGGACGTGTAAGCACCGCTGCCGCTTTTGTCGGCGAGTTAATGGGACTTCGTCCGGTAATTGAAATAAAGGGAGGAATTTCCTCTACCGACGCAAAGGTCCGCGGAGACAAGGCGATTATCCCGAAAGTAGTTGAAATTACCGCTGACAGGATAATCCCCAAAACGCCCTACTGCTTGGTTTACGGATATTATGAAGACGCTGAGCGTGAGCTTGCAAAAGAACTTACAAAAAAGCTGGGCTATCCGCCTGAAATGTCTTTCCGCATAGGCGGAGTTATTGCCGCAAACGCAGGTCCTAAGCTTGTGGGAGCATTTTTTAAGGGAAAAGATTAAAGTTAAAAGGCATTGCCGATATTTTTCGGTAATGCCTTGATTACTAAATATTCCCCGTTCCCGCCCTCACAGAGGCAGCCAATGTCCGGTATTAAAAATAAAAAATCACAATACGTCTATACACAGTCGGAGCATAACGATACTTCGGGAGTCGAACCCTTGCGCCCGCTCTCAGGCGTTACCATACGGCGTAACGCTGCCGCAGCGTGACATTCGCTCTGCACTTCTGCTATCAACAGGATCTTATTCGATCAGTTCGGTTTTCCAGTTTGTTTCCTGAAGTTTGTTATCAACAATGCGGAGCTTCTTGGACATATTGTCTATCTCCGTCTGCCAACCCGTTACGGAAATAGACGATCTTATCCTTATCTCGGAATTTCTTGCCCTGTTTACAGTAAGGCTTGCCGCAGAAACTATCTCCTTGTATGCAGAAATTTTTATCGACAATGCGTCCTTTTCGGCAATAAGTTCCGTTAAGGTTTTTCCGTCAACTGCTGTCTCATGGTTTGTTTTGTTTATCTTTGCCATAAGATATTCAAGGCGGTCGACCGATGCATCAA
>CANRJZ010000011.1 GCA_947631055.1 uncultured Clostridia bacterium
GATCCAGTATGTCCTCCTCCAGCTCTTCAATCCGCTCCAGCGTCCCCGCCGCGTATTGCAGCAGCCGCTGGCGGCAGCTTTCGGTTCTCTGGATCAGGCCGCCCAGCCGGGCGTCGTGAACCTCAAAGCCATAGGGCTTGTTTTCCCGCATCCACATTTCCTGAAGGCGCTGATGGTACACGCGGACGGACTCTTTTATCTTCGCGTATTCCTCGGCCAGCGCGGCGATGGCCGCCTTGTCTCCGGCGCGGTACGCCGCCCTTGTCCGCAGGCCGACGTCGTTCTTCATGGCCAGCACATCGCACAGGGCTCGAATCGTCCGGAAGATATATCCGTATCTCCGGACAGAACGTTCTTTATCGTAACAAAATACTTTTCATCGTCTTTTTTTATAGCGGCAAGCGAAGCCATATCTTCCGCGTCGAGCATGAACATAGGCGACATAAGCACCGTGACCAGAGGGATATCCTGCATTGGATTGTCTATTACCGCCAGCATACTGAGCAGGACCGATATCTCACGCGAACGGAGATATCCTTCGGGTCCTTCGGCATGCGCCTTTATCCCAAGAACTGACAAAGCCTTGACATATGCGTCCGCCTTTTTTCCGTTTCTCAGCAAAATGCAGAAATCTCTCGGTTCGCAGGCGCGCGGCGTACCTTTGTCAAATACCGTTCGTTTTCCGAGCATTGAAGAAATTTTATGTGCCGCAGCTCTTGCTTCGCTGTCAGCATAAAGCTCCTCTCCGCCGCTGTCGTCTTCATTTCCGTCAGCTTTTTCTTCCGTATCGTCAGGAACTATTATTATCTCCGAAGTCCTGTCTCCTTCCGGATATTCCGCACCCTGAACAAGAGCCTCTTCATCGGTATAATCGACATCGCCTGTATCCTTGCTCATAAGATTTCCGAAAATATAGTTTACAAATCCTATTACATCGCCGCTGCTCCGGAAATTCTTATTGAGCATTATTGCTGCGTTCTTTCCCGAAAATCCTTCGCCCGTATATTTTTCCGAAATATCAAGAGCCTTCATAAAAAGCTTAGGGTTTGCAAGTCTGAATTTGTATATGGACTGCTTTACGTCTCCGACGGTAAAAAGATCCGTTCCGCCTTTTTCCGCCGTTCCGCCCTTGGAAAGCATTTTGAATATCAGATCCTGTGCATCGTTAGCGTCCTGAAATTCGTCTATCATTATCATCTCATAGTATTCGGAAAGTTCATTTGCAAGCTGTGTTTTTACTATGTTCCCGTCTTTGTCCTTTTCCGCGAGCAGTTTTACCGCAAGCTGTTCCGCATCGGAAAAGCCGAGAGCATTTTTTTCATTTTTAAGTTTTTTTAGTTCTTCGTCAAAACGATCTATAAGGGAAAACAAACATTCAAGCATATCAAAATGTTTTTTACGGTCGTCGTTTATCTCATCGAACGAAAATATCCCCGCAGACAGTTTTTTTATCTCGTCCTTATATTTATTGCGCTGTTTTATTATTTCGTCCTGAATTTCTTTTTCGTTACCCTCAAGGCTGCGGATACTGTCCATTCTTTTGAATGAAAATTCCGGCAGCAGGACCTTTTCGTCCCATGGATCGCCTTTGCGGAGCCGTTCCTTCATGGACAGGAACAATTCCGCGTCACTTTCCAGCGCAGCGGAGGTCCTTCCTGCCATATCGGAAAAAAGTTCATTCAGATATTCCGAATGTTTTAAAAAGCCGTCGTATTTTTTTTCAAGAGTTTTTAAATAGATCTTTGCCAGAGGATCGTTATCCGGAGAAAATCCTTCCGAATAATATTTTATCCATTCCCTTGTCTTATCCTTGTAGAAAGGCACGGAAACAAGAAATTCGTATATGTCAAGAACGATTTTTTCAAGTTCTGCGTCGCCCCTTGCCGAACCGCTGAAAAAGCCGCAGAGCTTTTCCATGGTCTCAGGTCTTTCGGCGTAAAAATTTTCAAAAGCTTCCCCTGCCGCATTACGCATAAGCATGTATTCTTCCGTATCATCAAGTATCCTGAAACCGGACGACACATCGAGGGACTGTATATTTTCCCTTATCATATCAAAGCAGAAAGAATGTATCGTTGATATTTTTGCCGTCTGTAGCAGTGCCTGCTGACGGCAAAGCCATACGTTATCGGGCTCGGAAGATATTTTTTCGGATAATGCGTCGGAAAGCCTTTGTTTCATCTGAGCCGCGGCATCATTTGTGAAAGTAACAACGATAAGTCTATCGGCTGGAATTTTATTTTCCGTGTCCGAAAGTATCCTGAGCAGGCGCTCCACAAGCACCGATGTTTTTCCGCTGCCTGCCGCCGCGGAAACAATTATCCCCGTACCTTCTGCATTTATAGCGTCAAGCTGTTCTTTTGTCCAGGAATTCATTTTATCCCTCCTCGCCGTTTATTATCTTTCTTATAATATCTTCCGAATTGTCGGCATAAGTACGCACTCTTTCCGGAGGATACTCTCCGCAAACCGAATAATAATCGCAATGATCGCATGGCAGCGAATTATTTCCCGTCATAAGCGGGATCGCTTCTATTTTCCCCTCGTTAAGATCTTCTGCCGTTTCCTCCAGAAGCGTATAAGAATATTTTCTCAGATTCTCGAACTGTTCCTCCGTAATAAGCTTGGAAAAGGAAGAATATCCGTCTTTTGTCTTTTTTACCGGAATAAATTCATTGTCCGCATTTTTCTCCATAGCTTCTATAACGTCATCATTGAGAAGAACGACGCCTTTCATTTTATATGTTTTGCTCATTATATCTTCAGCTTCATCTTCGCTGCTGCTCCGTCCGAGAGAAGGAACTGTGTCCTTTGCCGGCATATAAAGCACTCCCGCCGGCACATCGCCGCTGTACAGGCCCTTATGTCTTTTCTCCGTCAAAGCAAAAAGATAAAGCAGCATCTGCATATTTACCCCATAAAGCAGATCGGTAAATCTGAATTCCTTTATTCCCGATTTGTAATCTATAACTCTTATATATTTCACTCCGCCGGATTCAAAAACGTCCACTCTGTCTATAGTTCCGTCAAAATATACCGTTATTCCTCCGGGAGTAACCAGCCTGAGAGGACCTTCGTCTCCGTCTCTTCCGAGAGTATATTCAAATCCAACAGGAACAAATTCGTTCTGCCTGAATTCCTCCGCCATACGCATAAGTATATCCGTAACGGTATGCGCGATCCTTGCAAATGCAGCTTTGTAGCGCTCCGATTTTCCGTAATCTCCGCCTATCTCGCTGCTGTTGTAATATTCATCAAGACGCTTCTTCACCTCGGAATATATTTCGCTACGTTCCATTTTAACGAATTCATCTTTTCCGAAGCTTTTCATAAATCCGCAAAGGCAGCTATGTATTGCCGTTCCTCTGGAAGGATTGTCCATATCGACTTTCCTCGGAGCATATATTTTCAGACCTTTTTTGCAGAAATACATAAAAGGACATTTCCTGTAATCCTCAAACCTTGACGCAGACATATGCATGATCCTGCCAAAAAGCTTTTTCCCCATTTCCGGCGAAAGCTTATGACCCGCAGAATTTTCCACATCGCGAAGATATTTCATTCTCAAAGCATATTCCGGTATGTCGGTAAGAGCTGCATAAAGGCTCGCGGAATCGCTGTCATCACGCCTATAGCTGCGCACATACTGATAATAAGCGGCTTCCGGAGTATTGCAGAATGAAAGCAATCCTCTCTTTTCAAAATTCAGAATTATGTCGTTTCCGAACATTCCTATTGTCTGGTTCACCGCAGATGACGGATACAGCGCACTTCCGGAAACGTCCGAACGTGCAAATGATATATAAAGCCTGTCCGAAGCGCATGACAATGAGGAATAAGCTGCCAGCCGTTCCTCCGCAAGCTTATCCTGAGCATTTCCGGAAAGCTTTATCCCGGCGTTTTCAAGAGCAATTCTGTCCTTATCGCTCAGAAGTCCGGAAGGCTTTGCGGCATACGGAAATATCCCGTCATTGGCACCTATGACAAATACAGCCTTTACATTTGAAAGTCTTGCCGTATGCACCGCCGCAAATCTTACGCAGTCAAGAGTCTGCGGAGGAGACGAAAGCCTGGCTCTTCCTGCGGCGGCGGAAAAAAGTCCCGCAAATTCGGCAAGGGATATTTTTTCTTCATCGAGAGCTTTTCCGATAGTCTCCAGCATCGTACAGAGCAATTCCCACAGCTGTTTCATTTCTCTAACCGCACTAAGAGCAGCAGCGTCCTCAGTAACGCAGCCTTCATATATGGCGCAGAGATTATCCATGATCCCCGTTTCATCAAAGAAATCCAATACCGCACGGCATATCTGTTTTCCGTTCTTATCAATGCAGTTCTCTCTTAATCTGAATATCGGAGCTGTGACCTTTTGCCTGACCTGCTCCGCTCCTGTATCTTCGTCGTGAAGGAAAGGTTCGTTCCACATTTTACCGTCTGCGTTCCATTTATAGCAGTGATCCTCGACGGCGGAAATTTCCTCATCTGAAATGCCCGGTATACCTGTTTTCATATATCTCAGCCACTTTTCCGATGACGAATTCCTGTCGGACGCAAGCTCCAGAGCAGTCTTTACAAAAATAAACAGCGATTTGTGAGACGCAGTATAATTTTCATCTGTATAGAACGGTATATCATAGCGCTCGAAAGCGCTTTCCATAACCGAAGAATATACGTCCTTCTGCCTGCACAGAACGGCAATATCACCGAACCGGAAATTTTCCTCGGATATAAGCCGCCGTATCTCCGAACATACAAAATCCCCTTCGCCGTAAATATCCTCCGAATCGTATATCCTTATCGCTTTACATTCGCCGGAAAACTTTTCCCTGACGTTTCTGAAAACATTCCTGCTTAAAAATGCCAGTTCCGGATTTTTGAAACGATGCGCCGTTCCGAGCATATCTATCCTTATCTTTTCGCCGAAATTTTCCGCAGAACGCTTCAGCCTGTCCATGGTTTTATTTACTGTCTCAAAAACCGAATAGCCCATAGTATTCCTGTCCTCGGTAGTCAGGCACACTGTAAGGCTCTCACCGTAAGCGATCATTGCGTCAAGCATTGCATATTCGTCCGCCGTAAAGCTTTTGAAAGCGTCCACAAATATTGTCTTGCCCTTGAAATATCCGAACTTTGCAGCTCTTGCAGCCGCTTCGGAGATGTCGCCCTCTCCGTCCTTATATCCTTTTTCAGAAAGCAACCGGCTGTATTCGAGAAATATCAGCGAAATATCCTCTGCTTTTTCCTTTACGCTTTTTTCCGCACGTCCGACACAGCCGGCAAACTGTTCAGGAGTTATTCCGCTGACCGTAAGTTCCTTTATCATCTCCAGACCGCTGTCCACAAAGGAAAGCTGAGCCGCCTGCCTGCCGTAAAAATTAAGTTTCTCCTTTTCGGCAAGAGAATTTATCGTGCGGAACATCATAATATTCTTGGTAATATCATCGGCATATTTCCCTTTTATCCCTCCGTGACGGATAAAGATCTCTCCGGCTATCCGTGAAAAGGACTGAACGTTTACCCTGTTGAACATCACCGGTCCGAGACGTTCATAAAGATCGCCGTCAAATTCAAACGAAAACTGATCCGGAATTATGACCGTAACGTCCTTGCCTGCTTTCAATGCGGCGCCGATCCTGTCCATCATCTCATATGTTTTTCCCGTACCGGCTCCTCCGGCAATTATATTCAGCATAGATTCACTTCCTTTTATTCCTGTTGACGTCTGCATACCGCCATAGGATATCGCGGTATTCCGGAGTTGAATAATTTATCCCCACTCTCGGAAGAGTTTCTATCACGGCGCGGTATCCGTCGTCCTCTATACGGATACGGGGATTTCCGAATATCGGTTCACAGTTGAAACTTTTATCTATCGAAAGTTTTTTTGTAAGCTTGGCAGGACCGTCATAAATTTCGCATGCCCGCAGCAGCACCGCCTGCGGCTGGTCTTTTCGTCCGGTAACAACATTCATCAGCCAGTGCATACCATAACAAAGATAAATATAAAGATAGCCCGCCTCTCCGTACATAACTTCGGTACGGGCAGTTCTCCCCTTGCAGGCATGACAAGCGGTATCTTCTTCGCCCCGATAGGCTTCGGTCTCAGTGATCCTGAGCGCAGTTTCTTCTCCGTTGTCATATGTTCTGACGATAAGCTTTCCCACAAGATCCGGAGCAACTTCCAGACAGTCACGGCTATAGAATTTTTTTGTAAGTATCTTATTTTTCATAACGATCACAGCACCATTCTCCGTTATCAGAACTGTTTAAATTATAACATACCCATTAAAAAAATTCAACCCGAATATACACAAAAAGTATACATTCGGGTCAGAAATATTATTTTAAAAGGTCATAAATATCTTTAAACGGTTCAACGCTTCGTTTCAGTATACCGTTCATATAAGCTATAGCCGTTCCGTAATTGGTTATCGGTACGCCGCTTTCTTCAGCGCACCGATAACGATAACGCACTTCCCTTTCGTTCAGCATACAGGCTCCGCAGTGGATTACCATTCTGTATCCGCTGAGGTCATCGGGGAATTCTGTCCCCGAAGTAAAATCAAACGAGATATTCTTTCCCGAATGCTGCCTTATCCATTTCGGAAGTTTGACGGTGCCTATATCTTCGCACTGTCTGTGGTGCGTGCAGCCCTCGGAAATAAGTACCTTATCCCCGTCCTGCAAATTATCCAGACTTACGGCTCCTTTTACCGCTGTTTCAAGTATGCCTTTATACCTTGCAAAAAGTATAGAAAACGAAGTAAGCATAATATCTTCCGGAACTATAGCCGAAACTTTTCCGAAAGCCTGACTGTCCGTAACTACGAGTTCCGGCTTGTGTCCGAGTTTTTTCAGAGTTTCGTCAAGCTCCGTTTCGCGTACCACTACCGAAATACAGCCGGCTTCAAGAATATCCCTGATAGTCTGCTGCTGCGGAAGTATCAGCCTTCCTTTCGGCGCAGCTGAATCTATCGGAACTACAAGCACGACCGTATCAAGAGGTTTGAGCAGATCGGCAATTATCCTTTTTCCGTCATCTTTTGTTCCGGAAAGTTTTATAATAGCTTTTTTAAGTTCTTCAATGCCTTGCTTTTTCAGTGCGCTGCCGTAATAATGTCCGCTCTTTTCAGTGAGATCCGCAGGCATAATATCCGTTTTATTGTGGAATATCACATATGGGATATTCTTGCTTCTTATGCGTTCGATAAGAGCGTTATCCTCGTCCGACTCCTCCGCTCCGTCGATAACTACGACGGCAATATCCGTTTTATTCAGGATCTGATAGCTTTTTCTGACTCGGAGTGCGCCAAGCTCTCCTTCATCGTCTATACCCGGAGTATCTATCATCACGACAGGACCAAGCGGGAGCATTTCCATTGCTTTGAGCACCGGATCGGTAGTAGTTCCGCTAACATCGGAAACTATGGCTATATCCTGATTTGTAAGCGCGTTCATTACACTGGATTTTCCCGCATTTCTCTTTCCGAAAATACCGATATGTATCCTGTCCGCAGACGGCGTATCGTTAAGTCCCATAAAAAACCTCCTCATTCGGGATCAAAGACCGGATCAAAATCTGAAATCCCTGCTGCCATGTTCGATCTTGGCAAGATTATCTATAACGATGCTGCGGACTTTTTCATTGGGAACGTTAGCGATCTCACTTTCTATGAGTTTGTTTCCGACAGCTATAGTATCTTCACTTGCGTAGTCCATAAGAAATTCTTTCAGAGTCATAAGGGCATTGGGGTGACAGCAGTTCTGTATCTGACCGTTCTTGCAGAGCGTCATAAACCTGTCTCCCGTTCTTCCCTCACGGTAACACGCCGTGCAGAAACTGGGTATATAGCCCAGCTTCATCAGCCAGTTGACTACCTCGTCAAGAGAACGTTGGTCGGAAACGTCAAACTGTTCGGTGTCGTGAGGTCTTTCCTCCGGAGAGTAACCCGCATATCCGCCTACGGAAGTCCTTGAACCGCCTGAGATCTGTGAAATTCCCAGACTGAGCGCTCTTGCGCGGACAGCTTCGCTCTCACGGGTAGAAATTATCATTCCCGTGTAAGGAACAGCGATCCTTATGCAGGCTATGAGTTTTGCAAATATTTCATCGGAAATGCCGTTGTCAAAAGTTGTCGGATCAATATCGTCGGCTCTTTTTACGCGGGGAACGCTTATTGTATGAGGACCTACTCCGTGAACAGCTTCAAGATGTTCTGCATGCATAAGAAGTCCCGCAAATTCGTATCTGTACAGTTCCAGCCCGAAAAGAACACCAAGACCTACGTCGTCGATACCGCCTTCCATAGCCCTGTCCATAGCTTCGGTATGGTATGCGTAATTATGTTTTGGTCCGGCGGGATGGAGCTTTTCATAGCTTTCCTTGTGGTATGTTTCCTGGAAAAGTATATATGTGCCTATGCCGGCTTCCTTTAACTTACGGTAATTTTCAACGGTAGTGGCGGCAATATTTACATTTACGCGCCTGATAGCTCCGTTTTTATGCTTGATGCCGTAAATGGTCTTTATGCTTTCAAGAACATATTCGATAGGGTTGTTTACCGGATCTTCGCCCGTTTCGAGAGCAAGGCGCTTATGTCCCATATCCTGAAGGGCGATAACTTCGTTTCTTATTTCCTCCTGCGTAAGCTTCTTGCGCGGTATATGCTTGTTCTGACGGTGATACGGACAGTATACGCAGCTGTTTATGCAATAGTTGGAAAGATACAGCGGCGCGAACATTACTATCCTGTTGCCGTAAAAATCTTTCTTGATCTGTTTTGCCAGCTCATAGATACGCTGATTTCTGTCCTCAAGAGTACAGTCAAGAAGAACGGCTGCGTCTCTGTGGGAAAGTCCCTTGCGTTTTTCTGCTTTTTCCAGTATGCTGTCTATAAGTTCCGCATTGTCTTTGTTTTTTTCGGCATATGCCAGCGTTTCGAGAATTTCTTCATCATTGATGAATTCTTCTGCTTTCAGTGATTTAGGATCGTACATATTGATCTCCTCCTGTTTATTTTAAAAAATTTATTTTTTGAAATCGCCTCTGTCAGTCACAAGTTCGTAACCGACAGAACTTATGCGCCGTCCGAGACAAGCGATACATTCCGCCGCTTCATCTCCGGTGCATATCTTGTTATCATAAAGAAGATACTTTTTCCGCACGTCTTTTGGCGAAAGATTAGGCATAACAACATTTGCTCCCGCAAGAATACCCTTTTCTCTGCCTCTCGGATCAATAGTTCCCAGCGCAGTAGTTGCTGGAAGCAGGACGTGTGGAACAATAAGCCTTACAAGTCCGAGCATTAACAGCGTCATTTCAAGAGTTCCCGCTTTTTCGTTCCTGAAAGGCGTATCATGATGCGGGATAAAAGGTCCTATCCCCACCATATGCGGCTGCAATTCATAAATGTAAATAATATCCTCAGCCAGATGTTCCGCCGTCTGGAACGGAGAGCCTACCATAAATCCGCAGCCGGTCTGGAAACCTATTTCCTTCAGATCGGAAAGACAGCGTTTTCTGTTTTCCGGCGAAAGTTCTTTCGGGTGTATCATATGGTAATGTTCGTTGTCGGCTGTTTCATGTCTGAGAAGATACCTGTCCGCGCCGGCAGCAAAATACCGCTCATAGCTTTCTCTTGCTTTTTCGCCTATAGAAAGTGTTACGGCGCAGTCGGGGAATAATTCTTTTATTGACGATACGATATCGCATATCATTTCATCGGAATAGTGATTATCCTCGCCGCCTTGAAGCACAAAAGTCCTGAAGCCGAGTCTATGACCCTCTTTGCAGCATTCAAGTATCTGTTCCTTGGAAAGCCGGTAACGTTCGGCATTTACGGCGTCACGCCTTATACCGCAGTAAAGACAGTTATTTTTGCAGTAATTGGTGAATTCTATAAGTCCGCGCATATAGACCGCTTTTCCGTAAATTCTTTCCCGCACGGTCCTTGCCCGTTCAAAAAGATATTTATCGTTTTCGGAAGTATGGTTTTCAATGATCTCGATAAATTCTTTTACGGAAAGGATCTGTTCCTTTTCCAGTTTGTCAATGAGCCTATTGATCCTGTCCATTTTCATTCTCCGATAATCTGGCATAAACCGTTTTGGCGGAAACTCCGTCAAGCCTTCCGAGCTTTCCGGACATGGCGCTTATGACATCGGCAGGAGCGTCCACCGCAACGCTTATTATTGAAACGTTTCTCTTCTGATATGGTATACCCATTCTTCCGATTATGTACCTTCCGTAATTATGCAGTATCTCATTTATTTTCTGTGCCGAATTAAAATTTTCCACAACTATGCCGATAAGAGCAACTCTTGTTTCCATTTCATTCCTCCGTATCAAAAAGCGCCTGCCGACATTGATCGGCAGGCGCATAGAAAGCGTAACATATCACATTATGGACCATGCCTTTCTCCTCAGAAAAAACTTCGGAAGTCAGTGCAGAATTTATTTTATTTTTGCTTTCGGTCAGATGATCCTTCCCGATCGCAACTACATTATATCATACTTTTTACATTATAGCAATAGGTTTTAAGCAAAAAAATCATACCAAATCAGTAATTTTTTATGAAGAAAATATTTCCTGAAAATATGTAACATTACGCAAAATCTCCGGAAAGCGATCTATCTGATATGGTTTTCAAGGAATTCGTTTGCCCTTTCAACAGTTTCAAGAAGAAAGCCGTCTAATTTTTCTATGACCTTTTTCTTTAAATTCTCCGGAACAGGATAGATCACTTCCGCAAGGCTTCCTGCAATCGCGGCAATAGTATCGCTGTCGCCGCCTATAGAGATCGCTTCTGAAATAACGTCTTCAAAGTCATTTCCTTCAAGGAATGATCTTACCGCCTGCGGCACCGAACCTTTGCATGAAACGTCAAATTTATAATCACTGCGTATCTCATCAAGAGTAAATTCAAGATCGTAATATTCCGAAACGTAATTTTCAATATCTTTTTTAGAAGCTCCCGTCCTGAGAAGGAAGATCGATCCGGCGACCGCCTTTGCGCCTTTTATCCCGTCGGGGTGATCATGAGTCACTTTTGCGGAAATTTCTCCGAGGAGTTCGGCTTCTTCAAGAGTTCCCGCAGCCCAGCCCGCAAAAGAGGCTCTCATTGCCGAGCCGTTTCCCCAACTGTTATAAGGTTTATGTTCGGGCGACATTAGCCACGTATAAAAGCTTCCTCCGTATCCTGCGTCGGGAAATTTTCTGCCGTATAAAACAAGAGAATTTGTTATCGAATTTTCAAGTTTTTTTATAGTATCATTATCTTTTGTCCAGTTTTCCGGAGCGTCCTGCAAGCCGTTCATGATCCCGTCTGCAACAGCGCAGGTCATAACCGTATCGTCAGTAAAACGGCTCTGTGAAACTATTAATTTTTCTCTGTCAAGCTTGTATTTTATATTGTGAAATTCATACGGCGAGCCGGAAATATCTCCCGCCGCCGCACCAAGCATACATACAATATTTTTCATATATCCGATCCTTTCCGCCTTAAAGATCATAATATTCAATCGCCATTTCCGGAATTTTTCTTTTCCACATATACATAAGGAGCTATATTCTCCAATCTTTTCTCGCCTATGCCATCAACGTTCAAAAGGTCGGAAACACTGTTAAAACCCGTTGTATCCGCATATTCAACTATCGCCGAAGCAAGGCCTTCACCTACTCCGGTTATCTGCATCAAATCCTCTTTTTCAGCCGAATTAAGTTCAATAGGAAAATCAACATTACCGTCAATATTTTCAATTTCCGTTTCTTCGTCAGTAAATTCCGTTTCCGGAGCTTTTTCCGATATTTCAGGCGAAATAAAAATAAATCCGCTGATATCTTTCAGTTTTTTATCTCCTATTCCGTCAACATTAAGCAGGTCGTTCAGCGAATAAAAATATCCATGTTCATTTCTGTAGGAAACGATATTTTCGGCAGTCACATCGCCTATTCCTTTTATATTGATAAGTTCTTCTTCGGTAGCGATATTGATATCTATCGGGAAATCGATCACCGCTGCCGTTTCCGTCTCTTCCAAATCATCGGGATATGAAAAATCAGCGTCTTCGTCCTCCCACATATCGCTGTCATCTATCTTAGGGGCATCGGTATAACCCTCTCCGGCGATCTGGTCACTTGAAAGAGTAACGATAGTTGGGACGGCAAATTCATAACTGCTGTCAGCTACATAATATATTGCCATTGATAAAACTGACGCCGCCATGCTGCACAATAAAAAAGTAAATGATTTCCTCAAATTTATCAGCCTTCATTACTTTTTGATATTATTTTGATTTATGATCCGAATAAATTGTAATTGCTTATGAAGATCAATTTACAAAATTTTCCTCATATGATATTTCGTTAAAGCTTTAATATAAATATTGTAAAAATATGTAATTCTGTATATTATACTTTTTCGTTCAGATACTGTAATTAAAGTATAACACCTTAATATCCCACCGTCAAGTAATATGTGTAAAAAAATTTACCTTTTAAATCAAGTCAAAACAAACATTCGGTTTTTTTATTCCCTATCGGAAAAAAATTTGATTTTTTTCAAAAAAAGTATTGACAGCAAGCAAAAGCTGTGATATAATAATAAAGCATTCTTAAATTAAAGGTGTCATTTTATATCGCGGAGTGGAGCAGCTCGGTAGCTCGTCGGGCTCATAACCCGAAGGTCGTTGGTTCAAATCCAGCCTCCGCAACCACTTTAAAGCCCGTAGATACGTTTATCTACGGGCTTTTAAATTTTGCGTGCAACATTTTCTGACACAGATCGACCCCTTATCTGACCCCAATAGGTCGTATTTCAAGTTCAACATAATAATTTATTAAACGATAAAATTATAACTCTGTATCCTCTTCTTCATCAACGGAAGGCGCTCCAAAATTAGTGAGCATTTCTTTAAGAGCAGAAGCCTGTCCGTTAAGTTCTTCCGATGCAGCAGCGCTTTCTTCTGCATTTGCTGCCGCGGATGATACATAATCCACGATAACGTTTATCTTCTCGTTCACGTCTTCTATGCAGCTGTTCTGATCGTGGGATTCTTCGTTTATACGGTCTATTATGCGATCTATCTCATTTGTATGATCGACAACTTTTTTAAGCGCTTCGGAGGCTTCTTCCGCATATTTCAATCCCCTGCTTACTGCCTTTGCGGAATGTTCAATAAGTTCAGATGTCTGGACCGACGCTTCCGAACTTTTTCCGGCGAGATTTCTTACTTCGTCGGCTACGACGGCAAAGCCTCTGCCTGCGGAACCTGCTCTTGCAGCCTCTACCGACGCATTAAGAGCAAGTATATTTGTCTGGAACGCAATATCCTCTATTGTGCCTATAATATTTTTTATTTCCTCAGACGCTTCCGAAATTTCCTTCATCGCTCCAAGAAGGTTGTTCATCTGTTCGCTGCTCATTCTTACCGAATCAGCCGTATCCTTGGCTATATTTCTTGCGCTGTCAGTGCTTGCAACATTACCTGCGATCTTTTCGGAAACGGTTTTCATCTCCGAAACTATGTCGTTTATCACCGCCGTCTGCATCGAAACAGATTCCGCAAGCTGATTTGCACCGTCAGCAACGCCTTCAGCGCCTCCGTAAACAGCTTCGGAAGCATTTTCTATGCCGTCAAATACCTGTCCCAGTGAATTGGATATATCGTCAAGGGATCTCTTTATCACAGCATAATCTCCCAGATATTCAACATCGGAATCAGTGTCAAATTTGCCGTTAGAAATATCATTCAGCCTTACGGAAATATCTTCTATGTAATCCTTCATTACCCGGTTGTTTGCCTCGATAGTACGGCATACACCGCTTATCTCATCATTTCCTTCATAATTGAAAAATACGTCCAGATTTCCTTGTGCGACCGCCTTGGCAGTGTCCGAAACTTCCGTAAGAGGTCTGAACACTTTTTTGAGCAGCACCGAAACATAAGCCGCTATTATGCCGCTGAAAATAAGCGTCATGACTGCATATATAGCTATCATATAAAGCATTCCGCTGTGATATTCAGCATAATTCATAGCGTATCCGAGTTTCCAGTTCACCAGTCCCATATTTGTCTGAGCAAACTTTACCTTTTCGCCGTTATGATCTTTTAATGTAGCTACATGTTCATCTTCAAAACCGACGGAATATCCTTCCATAACATCTGAAAGCATCGTCGAAATGGTGTTTTCGTCAGCGTCGGCATATGGCATAAATTCAGGATTTCTGTGAATTATTATTTTCCCTTCTGAATTTGTAAGAAGAGCATAACCGTTTTCGTCAATGTGCAGTGAATTCACTATTGAACCTATCTCGTCTATAAAAATATCTCTTGCAAGAACGCCTATGGCTTGTCCGTCAACTACGATCTTTACCGCGCAGGTGATGACCTGTCTGCCCGACTGGGCATCTGTATAAGGATCGGCAATTATTATTCCTTCCGCAGCCATTGCGGCTTTATACCAGTCCCTTGTCGTGGGATCGTACTCGCCCGGAGCAGGCTCCCAACCGTCTCCGAAAATGCAGCTGCCGTCTTCATATCCGAGATAAACGTCATATGATTCCGGATCTCTTTCAATACAGTCCACAAGGAACGGCTGACATTTGGATTTATCCAGAGCATAGCCGCGGTCAACGATCTCCTCGGCTATAAACTGAGTAAGAGTAATTTTTTCTTCAAGCCATGACTGCAATTTTGAACTGCATTCATCAAGCTGTGCTATCGCCATACGGTTAGTCTGTCTCTGGCTGACAAAAGATGTTATAGCGCAAGCTGAAAGGGCAACAAAGGCTATAGATATCACAGAAATAAGATATATATGGGATCTTATTTTTGCTTTAAGACCGTTATTTTTTTTACTTAACAAATCCAATCACTCCCGCAAGAAGTATTCTTTACAATTATAGCATATTTTTTTCATAATAGCAATATTTTCAAAAAAATTTTTTATATATTTGCAATATGATACACTCACTATAAAAAGCACTGCAAAACAAAAACCGGACCGCTTCTGATTATCTCAGTAAGCGGTCCGGTCTTTACAAAGAAAGGAAGTATTGAAAAGTAGGGATCAGCTATTATCATCGGCTTCTTCGGGAGATTCATCAAGAACTATGTCAATGTCAATGTTTCCGTCACTTCTTGCAAGTGTAACTGTCATAGTTTCTCCCGGCTTATGCCTGTTTTTAGCAGCTACGAGGCCGTCCATACCGTCTATTTCCTTGCCGTCTACTGCTACTATAACATCGCCTTCAGCAATTCCGGCAGCAGCGGCGCAGGAATCGGCTTCAACCGAAACTACCATTACTCCGGACGATACGGGAAGGTTGTAATAGCGCTGTACAACTGAAGAAATATCCGTTCCGGTAATGCCCATTTTAGGCGTAGAAACATATCCTTTGTTCATAAGGTCGTCCAGTATCGGCATAGCGTCGGTTATAGGAATTGCAAATCCAACGCTGTCAACATTTGCTCCGCCGATCTTTGAAGATGTTATTCCCACAACTTCTCCCTTGCTGTTAAGGAGCGGTCCTCCGGAGTTTCCGTTATTTATCGCAGCATCGGTCTGGATAAGCGTTATGGGAGCGGTGCCGCCGTTTGAAAGTTCGGTAGTGAGCTCCTTGTCCAGTCCTGCGATCATTCCGCCGGAAGCAGAAAGTCCCAATCCGAGAGGATAACCGAGTGTTATGGCTTTGTCACCCAGTGCAAGATCGTCGCTGTTTCCTATAGCTGCGGGGATAAGTCCTTCTACATCTATTTTAAGGATAGCAAGGTCGGTGCTTTCATCAAATCCGATTATCTCGGCTTCATGCTCCGAATCGTCCGACATGGTAACGACTACCTTGTCAGCCTTGACCGTCTTGGACTCGACCTCATATCCTCCGCCGAAAAAGCTGAACGGATTGCTGAACGGATTTGCATTTGTATTTACAAGATCCTCATAAGTAGTCTGTATAACGTGACAGTTTGTTATAATGTAACCGTCCTCGGAAAGCACTATACCGGTAGCCGTTCCCTTCTGTCCTGCCTCTGTGAATGTAGAGGAGATAAGCACAACGGACGGAGTAGCTCTCTTGATTATTTCGCTGTCTGTCAGTTCTTCGCTGTTCTTTGAATCAATATTCAGAAGATTTCCGAGAGATGTATCTTCCTTGTCGGACGAAGCCTGATCTGCAGGAGCCTCAGTCTGCACCGCTGCGTTATCATCGGAGCCGGCCTGAGCATTTTCCGAGATCGTCTGTTCGGCAGGCTGCTGCATATTATTTGCTATATACGAACCTCCGAAACCTGACGCTCCTCCTACCAAAGCAGCGGAAAGCACCAGCGCCGCAGCTTTAGCCGCCTTTTTTCCTCCGTTTTTAGGCGGTTCAGGTTCTTCTGGACTGTAATTTGCAGTGTAAGTATAATTATTATTTTCGTACATATTAATACCACCTTTGTTAAAACGTCCGAAATTTTCGGATGCTCTTTTTTTGATTACAGTTACATTTTAATATCCTTATGTGTAAAATATGTGAAATGTCAACGAAATATATTTAAAATGCATATGTATTTTAAATAATGGTTTTTTGTAAGGATCTTAAAAATCAATTTATTTCCAGCCGGTTATTTCGGAAATTTTTTCCGAAAGCTTTTCAGCTGCTTTTTTATGTGTAACGGAATTGGGGTGCTTTTCCGAACCTGTGCCGTCCTCTTCTTTCTGAATGTCGAACCTTAAAGTATATATTTTAGGATCGTTCATCGAAGCGGCTGCGTTGCTGATCTGCGGGAAAAGCTCATCTCCCATCATTCCAAGGGCGCATATAATATACGCGTCAGGATTTTTACGCCGTATATCCGTTATGAACTCGCCGTATACCCGTTCAAATTCGCTGAGGCGTTCCGGTATATCCTTTGTATAGCTCACATCGTTAGTTCCGAGATTTACTACAATAACGTCCGAAGGCGATCTTTCAAAATCCCATTCAATATGCTCTTTTATGCCTATGATCCCTTCAAGTCCAAGATCGGTGTATCCGTAAATTTTCGGCATTACCCAACCATTGTTTATATTCCCGTCGTCGCTCCAGCTTGAACATACTCCGATACTGCTCCATGAAATGAGACTGTGATCCGCTCCGAAATGCCTTGCGGTAAGAGAAGCATAATTTACCGCAGAATTTTCCGTCTCGGTGCGGAATCCTTCATCAGCATTCTTTCCCTCAATTCCGAAGCCGCATGTTATGCTGTCGCCTATAAATTCTATTTTGCGCGTCAACGGCTTTGTGGGAACGATCTTTCCGTCCGAAGAAATACTTTTTATCCCTGTCTTGCTGAACGCTCCTTCGGAAAGTTTTATTATACGTATTTTTACGGTCTCCGGACGGCTGCTTTTGAATATCTCGTAATTTTTCGTTCCTGCCGCTATCCCGAAACGCCTTGACGGTATTTCCTCATCATTTATAAAGACGGCATAATACGCCTGAAAAATACCTTTCCAAGGTTCGTCAAGCGTCCAGTCCGTCCATATTTCCGCGCATATCTCCGTTCCCGTGAATATGAATTCCACCCCTGAACAGCACCAGTCTATATACCGGATATCGTTAAAAAACAGCGTTCTTCCCAAAGGACGTATATTTTTATCGTCCGCTAAATACTTTTTCACACTTATCACCCTGATAGTTTATTCCGTAAGTTCTCTTATATCCACGCCGGTAAAATCAGCAAAGACCTTGTAAATATCCGGATGATCCCGCTTTACTCTTACAGGCTTCAAGTCAAGATCGGTAAAACAATGTCTTGTTTCTCCCGTTGCAAGGAGCGTACCGTCCGATCTGTTCAGCACTTCATAGGTAACGGTCATTTTAAAGCCGTTGTACTCGGATATTTTCGGTATTATGACCACTCTGTCCCCGAAACGCGCCGATGACTTATATTCGCATGACGCTCCGAGAACTATTATCATTATACCCATATCTTCCATTTTATCATAAGAAAATCCTACCTGTTCAAGGAAATCCACTCTTGCGTCCTCAAACCAGCGTATATAATTTGAGTGATGAACTATTCCCATACGATCGGTCTCGTAATAGCTCACTCTATGCTCGTAAAGATCAATTTTTTTCATAATATCTGCCCTGCCTTTGACAATTCTTTATATCCGGTCATTGAATGACCGCATGCAGCTCGTCCGTAAGGACCGCGATCTTCCTGAACGGTTCCGTATCCACGGTTTCTCCCGTATTTCTCCAATACATCACAAGGATATAATCATCATCGCCCGATACTATGGCGCAGTCTCCAACGGTATAAAATCCTTCCTGCGGCAGATAACCGTACTTTTCCGCCACCGTTTTATCCTGAAGCGCGCCTGCAAACATATCCCTGTATTCGGTATTGGTCATACATTCTTTCATAAGCGCACCGTTCTGATCCTGAGAAATAAAGTTATATATTTCCTTGAAATACACCATTGATTCCCTTACCGTAAGCCTGAACCAATAGTTGTCATCTGTCATTCGCTGCGGCAGTCCAAGACTTTCCGCATATTTATTGAAACCGTCATAACCGACATAATGATAAAGCATTTTGTATGCCGTATTATCGCTTTTTATTATCGCCGCTTCTATAAGTTCACGCACCGTAAAAACCGTTCCTACCGGCTGACCGTTTATAAACTCATAAGGGCCGTTCAGCATTTCCTCCGTCATTTCATATCCCTGATCCAGGTCTGTTGTACCGTCAAGGATACTTCTGGCGTATATCGCTTTTATAATACTTCCCGCCGAAAATCTTTCATCGGCATTATATTCTATACTTCTCCCCGTCTGCGGATCATAATACATATACCCGGCGTCAACGCCTTTCGGACGGAGTATATCATATATCCCGTCGTATATTTCCGCTGCTCTGCCTTCCAAAATATCCGTATCAAAGCCAAGCATATCGAGCTCCACTTCATCTTCAGGAATATAACTTTCAAAAGCAGCAGGAGAATTGTCTTTCACCTTATCCGGAATTTCAGCCGCGGCTTCCGATGCGGAAGTTTCCTCCGCAGCAGGTCCTGCCGGCACTTCCGTTACCGGAGCCTCGGTAACGTTGTTTTTTGCTCCGAGACTCACCGTCACCGTTACATATGCGCCCCTTTCGTATTTTTCGCCCGCCTTTATGCTCTGTGACAGGATCGCGCCTGCCGGATATTTTTCGGAATGATCCTGACCTCCTTCGGCAATTTCAAACATATCTTTGTAATAATCTCTTGCCTCTTCAAAGCTGTAACCCTCCAACGAAGGCATGACCGGCATTTCTTCTTTTGCGACGGATCTATCGCCGCTGCCGTCTTCAAACAGTACAGTCAGTCCGATCCCGCCCATCAGCAGCAAGGAAACAACTATTATCAATATGCTGATCACTTTTTCCTGAGTCAGCATGAATTTTGACATATTCACCCCTCCGTACCGAGATCTATTCTATAGCTTTGAGCGAAGTCGCCATATCGATCTTCTTCAATCGGAAATAAAGCGTTACATTGACCAACAGCGCAAAGAACAGCGTCAGTACCGCCGCGGCAATAAAGCAGTAAAGCGGTATGCCGGGAGCAAACATCACCGCGTCCACCTCGGCAGTCTTGACTACAAATTTTTCAAGGAATATGCCCATTACCAGACCTACGGCCGTTCCCATAAGAGTTGAGACCATATTTTCCCTGTAAATATATGCTGCTACTTCACCGTCATAAAATCCGAGAACTTTTATCGTTGCAAGTTCGCGTATGCGTTCGTTTACATTTATATTTGAAAGATTGAACAGAACGACAAATGCCAGCGCTCCGGCGGAAGCTATTATTGCAACTACTATCAGCGACAGGCTGTCAACAAGATCGCGGAATTTGTCTCCGCCGTCCTCGGAATATGTTACCGCAAGAACGTCCTCGTTTTTCAGCATAACTTCTGAAAGTTCGTTTGTCTTTTCGGTATCCGTCATATTGATAAGAAAAACATTCCCCGAAAAGCCTTCATCTATTCCAAGTTTATCATACGTCTCAGCGGTCATATAAGCATAATTGAACGTGTAATTTTCACAAATCGCGTCAACATTTACCGGCACGCTGCTTTCTCCGAAATACACCTTATCGTTTACTGCTGCCCCAAGCAGATTGGCAAGCTTTTCGCCTATAACGACGCCCTCGGAAAGTTCGATCGGCATCTTGTCTTTTCTTGTGTGGAGATCAATGAAATTTCCGAAATTTTCCTGTGTTTCCGGAACGAGCAGATAGGTCTCATACACGTCTCCGGAAGAATTGCGGATATCTTCCGTTACCTGCATAACAAGCTTTTCGGAGCTTACTATATCCGTCGGCATACAGTCCTCAACGGCTTTGTAATCAGTTTCGCCGTCGCTGTCGTCCACCGCCGCAAGAGCGTCATATCTGAAAATATCTCCGTACTGCCTGTCAACAATGGCAGTTATGGATTCTCTCAGACCAAATCCGGTCAGCAAAAGAGCCGTACAGCCTGCGATCCCTATAACGGTCATAAGCAGCCTTGCTTTATATCTGAAAAGATTGCGGAAAGTTACCTTTGTAGTGAATTTCAGGCGTTTCCAGATAAATCCTATGCGTTCAAGCAGTATACGCTTTCCGTCCTTCGGAGGTTTAGGCCTCATAAGCTGAGCCGGACAAGATACAAGTTCCTGCCTGCAAGCATACAAAGCCGACAAACCGGTGCAAAGACAAGATGTTATAACACATCCCGCCGCATAATCCCATTTAAAGTCGGAGATCAGATAAGGCTGGCTGTACATACTCTGATAGCATACGAAGATAACTCTCGGCAGAGTGTTGAAACCCACCAGAAGTCCGATAAATCCTCCGGGGACGCTTGCCGCTATCGCGTACATCACATATTGCGAGATTATGGAAGATCTGCTGTATCCGAGCGCCTTCAGCGTACCTATTTCCGTCCGCTGCTCCTCGACCATACGGGTCATAGTCGTACAGCATACCAGCGCCGCAACAAGTATGAAGAATATGGGGAATACCGCAGCTATAGCGTCTACTCTTTCACAGTCCTCCGCATAGTGAGAATAATACGGATTATATTCCCTGTCAAAAACATACCATTCAGCACCGTCAACAGAATCATGGACTTCCTGTTCGGCATCGGCGATCTCCTGCTTGGCGTCGGCGATCTCCTGTCCGGCATCTTCAAGTTCTTTTTTACCGTCCTCAAGTTCTTTTCTGCCGTCCTCAAGTTCCTTTTTACCGTCTTCAAGTTCTTTCTTGCCGTCTTCAAGCTCTTTTTTGCCGTCTTCAAGCTCTTTTTTGCCGTCTTCAAGTTCTTTCTTGCCGTCTTCAAGTTCTTTCTTGCCGTCTTCAAGTTCTTTCCTGCCGTCTTCAAGTTCTTTTTTGCCGTTTTCAAGTTCGTCCTTGGCTTTTTGAAGTTCTTCCTTAGCCTCGTTCAGTTCCTCTTTAGCGTCGGAAATTTCCTGCTTGGCGTCCGAAACGGTCTTTTTAGCGTTTTCAAGTTCCTGTCTTCCGCTTTCAAGTTCGGCTTCATGAGCATCAAGTTCAGCCTTTGCTTCGTCAAGCTGAGTTCTTGTTTCCGAAAGAGAATCCCTGAGTTCGTCCGCCTGAGCGGAAATTCCGGAAGCATACTGTGCAATACCCTGTCCGGCAGCGGTCTTGGAGGTATCATCATACCCCGGCGGGGTCATCATATATCCTGTAATAAGCTGTTTCAGCGTATCATCAGCAGAAAAAAGCTCTCTCTGATCCAGTCCGGAAATGACTGCCGCCACAGCCGAACTGTCCGACGTTGAGGTGGTCTTATATGTTTCAACGATACCGTTCAGCGTCTCCGCCAGACTATCCAGTCCGGAAACCGCCTTGCTGCCTTCCTCATATTGTGCTTCGCCATCCGCAAGCTCCTGTCTGCCGTCGGCTATCTGTTTTTCCGCATCGGCAAGCGCGGCTTCGTTTTCGGCTATTTCGGCTTCACCGTCGGCAATTTCCTTTTCATGGTCAGCAATTTCTTTTTCCGCGTCAGATATCTCTTTTTCGCCGTCTGCAATTTCCTTTTCGCCGTCGGCGATCTCCTTTTCTGCATCGGCTACTTTCTTTTCGTTATCGGCAATTTCCTTTTCACCGTCGGCGATCTCCTTCTCCGCATCGGCTACTTTCTGCTCATTATCGGCAATTTCTTTTTCACCGTCGGCGATCTCCTTCTCCGCATCGGCTACTTTCTTTTCGTTATCGGCAATTTCTTTTTCGCCGTCTGCAATTTCCTTCTCGCCGTCGGAATATTCCTTTTCCGCGTCGGCAAGTTCTTTTTTCGCATCGTTTATTTCTTCATACGCTTCGTTGAGCACAGCTTCTTTGCGGTGTTCTATCTGTGTTTCCGCAAGCGTTTCGAGAGCTTCCGTATTTTTTTCAACGATCTCATCATACTCGTCTGTATACGGATCAACGCCCTTCGTTTCCGAAAGTTTTATGTAAATGTCGGTATAGATGTCATAAGAAAAATTTTTCTCCGGAATAAGCAGCCAGCCGTTTATTACGCCGTTGCCTATCGAAGTATTTCCTCTTTCATAGGCGATATAGACCGGAGACTTTGCTTTTCCCACAACGGTGAATTCCGTTTCAGACAAATAATCGGATATTTCCCTGTCATCGCCGGTCTTAACGATTATCTTATCCCCGATATCCGGAGTATCTGCACTGAAAAACCTTTCGTCCACGATTATCTCGTCCGGTTTTTCCGGCAAACGTCCCTCGGTAAGATACGGGATATTTATCCCGCTGTCAGGATCGTAAGAATAGACTTTCAGTATCTTTCCGTCAAGATCTCCGCCGTCGGCAACCAGATCAGCCGAATATCCTGCGTATATTTCGTCCGTATCAACGGTCCCGCTTACGGCTGCAATATCTTCTTCGTCAAATCCCAGTTCGGAGATCAGATGGATATCCGCCAGACCCTGTTCATCAAGATACTGTGCGGAGCTTTTTTTCATATCGGGACCCGCCGATTTTACACCGGCAAAAAATCCGCATCCGATCGCAATTATCGCAAGAATGGCAAAGAACCGGCTTTTTGTGCTTTTCAGACTGCGGATCGTGTTAAGAAACAGTCTTTTCTTCATCAGTCCACCTCATTACCATTCAATAGTCTCTACCGGTACCGGAGAGTCATTAAGGACGACCTTTGAAACTTTGCTGTTCTTTATGGTTATTACCCGATCTGCCATAGGAGTAATGGCCTGATTGTGCGTTATAACGACCACGGTCATACCTTTTTCGCGGCAGGTATCCTGCAAAAGTTTCAGGATGGTCTTGCCGGTATTGTAATCCAGCGCTCCGGTAGGCTCGTCGCAAAGCAGCAGCTTGGGCGATTTTGCCAGCGCTCTTGCGATGGAGACTCTCTGCTGTTCTCCTCCAGAAAGCTGCGCCGGAAAGTTATTTATACGTTCTCCCAGACCGACTTGTTTAAGCACATCTTCCGCATTTTCCGCGTCGGAGCATATCTCGGTGGCAAGTTCAACGTTTTCCTTGGCGGTAAGGTTCTGCACAAGGTTATAAAACTGGAAAACAAATCCTATATCTTGTCTGCGGTATCTTGTCATTTCTTTTTTAGAAAAAGCGGCTATATTTTTTCCGTCAACGATGATCTTTCCTTCATCGCAGGTATCCATTCCTCCGAGCATATTAAGCACCGTGGTTTTTCCTGCTCCCGACGCTCCCACTATAACTGCAAATTCCCCTTTTTCTATCTCAAAGCTCACTCCGTCAGAAGCGGCAATAGTCACTTCACCCATTTTATATCTTTTATAGACGTTTTTGAATTCAACAAAACTCATTCTTAAAGATCCTTTCCGAAATTATAGCGATCTTGCCCTTATCTATCCAATTATACCATATCCGGATAAAAAAGTGTATAGCCTTTTTATTATTTTTTGTGATAATATGATGAAAATTACATCTGGTATACGGCAATAAAAAAACCGTTCTTCCTCAGCAGAAAAACGGATATTATTTAAATATGGGGTGGGAGATGGGATTCGAACCCACGATCTTCGGGACCACAATCCGACGCTTTAACCAGCTAAGCTACACCCA
>CANRJZ010000012.1 GCA_947631055.1 uncultured Clostridia bacterium
ATCCCGAAGTCACAAAATATCTCACATGGAATCCTCACAAAAATATTGAAGAAACAAAGAATATACTGAGTTTATGGATCGATGAGTATGAAAAACCCGAACGCCTGAATTTTGCAATAGGGCTAAAAAAAGAAGATAAGCTGATTGGCGGGATCGATGTGGTCGGCTATTTAGGCGGCGTCAAGGGTACTCCTGTAATAGGGTATAATTTGGCGAAAAAATATTGGGGTAATGGCTACATGACAGAAGCCTGTCACTGTGTGATTGAATATTTATTTTCCAAAGGTTATTCTGAAGTAAGGATAGATGCTATGCCTGAAAATATTGCTTCTATCAAGGTCATTCAAAAATGTAATGGTATATTTCTTAGAACCGACGAGGATTATTTGCCGTTAAAAGACAAAACAGTGTTAGTCAACAGATACATTGTCAAGAACAACTAAATTACAATTTGTAGAGCATCTAAAAATTTGTATGGAAACCGCAGAATATTTACAGGCTAAAAGATGTATTTTATGTTTAGACGGTATAATGTAAAATGTCAAATGTTCGACAAATCGGAAGTCGTGGAGGAAATTGATCATGGCTATTTCAAGAATAAAGGCAGTATTTACAGCAAACATACAAGAGATTTGGAACATTGTCACCTCTCTGGAAAACTATCAATGGAGAAGTGATCTAAGCAGAATAGAAATACTAAATGAAAAACAGTTTGTTGAATATACGAAAGAAGGGTTTCCTACAACATTTACTATTACTGCAAAAGAGATATATAAACGATGGGAATTTGATATGGAAAACAGCAATATGCGGGGACATTGGATCGGTATTTTTGACGAAATAGATGGAAACACTGAAATTGTTTTTACAGAAGATGTGACTGCAAAGAAATGGTTTATAAAACCTTTCGTAAAATTATTTCTGAAGAAGCAACAAAACCAATATATAGCTGATTTGAAAAAAGCATTACAGCAATAAAATTATGATTTATAAATAATTAAAAAATAGCATAAATGTTAAAAATCATCCTAACTCTCAACTCTAATTTTAGGGAGGTATTTTAAATGAATATTTTCAGTAAAATTGCCGCTGGTCTGAAAAAGACCAAAGATTCAATGATGGGCAGACTTGAATCTCTTATGAATTCGTTTACTAAAATAGATGAAGAATTTTTTGAAGAACTTGAAGAACTGCTTATTACCTGCGATATAGGCGTTGAAACTTCGCTTGATATTTGCGAAAAATTGCGTGCAAAAGTCAAGGAAAAGGGAATTACCGATCCGCCTGAGATAAAAAATGAGTTAAAAGAAATTATCATAGAAATGCTTGGCGAGGATAAGGAAATCGATATTTCCAACAAACCTGCCGTAATTCTTGTGATCGGCGTTAATGGTGCAGGAAAAACAACTACTATCGGCAAACTTGCGGCACGTTATAAAAATGAAGGCAAAAAAGTTCTGGTAGCGGCAGCGGATACTTTCCGCGCGGCTGCAATAGATCAGCTTCAGGTGTGGACGGAACGTGCAGGCGTTGATATTATAAAACATGATGAAGGTTCCGATCCGGCGTCTGTTGTTTTTGACGCAGTCACTGCCGCAAAAGCAAGGGAAACGGACGTGCTTATTTGTGATACAGCAGGACGTTTGCACAACAAAAAAAATCTTATGGACGAGCTGAAAAAAATAAGCCGGATAGTTCATCAGCAGGCGGAAAACTGTTCGCTTGAAACACTTCTTGTCCTTGATGCGACAACGGGACAGAATGCCGTAAATCAGGCAAAACTTTTCAGCGAAACATCAGAAATTACAGGTATTGTTCTTACAAAACTTGACGGTACTGCAAAAGGCGGAATAATTATTTCCATTCATCGTGAACTTGGTATACCTGTCAAGCTTGTGGGAGTCGGTGAAAAAATTGATGATTTACAGGATTTCAATGCAAAAGATTTTGTAGATGCGCTTTTTGAGACCGAAACGGATTTCGATTATAATTATGAGCGCCTTACAGATGAAGAAAACGCTGAAATTTCTGATGATATTGTTCCGGCCGATGCAGACGAAGAAATAATTACCGATGAAATTACGGAAGAAATTGCTTCCGACGAGATAATTGATGAAGATATTCCCGACATTACGGAAAAAATTGAAAATGAAATTCCGGAGATCGAAGAAAATATTTCCGATAATGAAGCGGCTGCAGAGAAAAATGAAATTTCCGAAATGCC
Organism: uncultured Clostridia bacterium; assembly: GCA_947631055.1. Taxonomy (GTDB): domain Bacteria; phylum Bacillota; class Clostridia; order Oscillospirales; family Ruminococcaceae; genus RGIG8773. Next base: position 2,225 of record CANRJZ010000012.1, read on the forward strand.
GAAGAAAAAAGATCACGGTAAATTCGAGTTTTTATTTAAAGAAATTACATTCGGAAAAAAGAAAAAATCAGATGAAGATCCGTACAGCGAAAATAATTCGGAGGAGTCGGAATGAAAATAATTCTTGCGTCCAATAATAAAAATAAACTTCGTGAGATCAAGGAGATCCTTGAACCTATTGGATTTGAAGTGATCTCTCAGTCCGAAGCAGGGATCGATATTGAAGCCGAGGAAAACGGAAAAACTTTTGAGGAAAACGCTTTTATAAAAGCAAAAGCTGTTTACGATATTAAAAAGATCCCGGTAATTGCGGACGACAGCGGACTTGAAATTGAAGCATTAAATGGTGCGCCGGGAATTTATTCCGCGAGGTATGCAGAACCGGGGCATAGGTGTGAAAAGGTCCTTGATGAAATGAAAAATATTCCCGATGAAAAACGGACTGCAAATTTTACTTGCTGTATTTGTTATATTGACAATGATGGCAAACCGCATTATTTTACAGGAAAAGTTTTCGGGAAAATAGGATATGAGAGCCGCGGCGCAAACGGTTTCGGATATGATCCGATATTTTTGTACGGAGATAAGACCTTTGCGGAGCTTTCCGCAGAAGAAAAAAATTCGGTAAGTCACAGGGCAAATGCCTTGAAGAAATTAAAAGAATTTTTTGAAATGTGAGGAATTTTTATGAAACTTCTTGCAATAGACGGCAACAGTATTATGAACCGTGCTTTTTATGGAATAAAAATGCTTTCCAATAAATCGGGAATGTATACAAATGCAATTACAGGATTTATGAATATTTATCTTGCGACGGTAAAGGAACTTTCTCCGGACGGAATTGCCGTCGCTTTTGATATGCGTGCGCCTACTTTTCGTCATAAAGCAGTTGAAACTTATAAAGCAAACCGTCACGGAATGCCCGATGAACTTGCGCAGCAAATGCCGATAATTAAAGAAATTCTTTCTGCGCTCGGAGTTAAAGTCCTTGAATGTGAAGGCTTTGAAGCAGATGATATTCTGGGGACGCTTGCAAATATATGTGATAATTCTGACGGGGAATGTTATATTCTCACCGGAGATAGGGATTCACTCCAATTGATCGACAGCAAAGTTACTGTTCTTCTTCATACTTTGAAGGGAACAATTAAATATAATGAGGAAAAATTTACGGAAGAGTATGGTTTTCCGCCTATAGAATTAATTGATCTTAAAGCGCTTATGGGAGACAGTTCCGACAATATAAGCGGTGTCAAGGGAATAGGTGAAAAGACCGCCAAGCAGCTTATTCAGGATCATCATACGATCGAGCAGCTTTATTCCGATCTTGCTGTGGGAAATGTTGATGCGGGGAAGTCGGTAATTGCTAAACTCGAAGCGGGAAAAACCGATGCTGAACAAAGTAAATGGCTTGCAACTATTGTTAAAAACGTACCTTTGGATAATGATCTGACTTCTTATAAATTCGGAGAAATTAACAGAAATAAAATTTCCGCTATTCTTACTGAGCTTGAAATGTACAAACTTCTCGAACGGCTTGGGATCTCTCCTTCGGAAAATTCAGAATATTCTTCCGTAACAGTTCAGGAAAAGATCAATTATGAAATTGTAGGAGAATTCAGCGGAGATATTTCTGAAATAAAAAAAGCTGCTTTTATTTTTAATGACGGTATCATAAAACTTCTGACAGAAAATAAAATTTATACCGTCTCCGATAAAAATAAACAGCTTGAATTTCTTTCATCAGAATGTAAAAAAATAACTTTCGGAGCAAAACCGGCATATCGTTTTTGCTTTGAAAATGATATGGAATTAAAGAATATTGTTTCTGATGCAGATATTTCCGGTTATATTTTAAATACAAATTCAAGTGAATATTCAATTGATAAAATGTGTGCGGAATATGGTGCTACAACATATCCGGAACTGGGAGAATTTGCGGATATTGCGGCACTGCCGGTACTTTCGGAAATTATGCTTTCTGAAATTGAAAAGCAGGGAATGACAAGGATCCTTAAAGAAATCGAGCTGCCGCTTACGGAAGTGTTGGCTTCTATGGAATATTACGGCGTCCGGATTGACAAGGACGGAATAAAAGAATTTGGCAAAAAATTGACTGAAGATATTGCTGCAATTGAAGAACAAATTTATTTTATGGCGGGACACAAATTCAATATAAGTTCTCCAAAACAATTGGGAACAGTATTATTTGAAGAAATGGGACTTCCTGCCGGCAAAAAAACAAAAACCGGTTATTCAACAAATGCTGATGTTCTTGAAAATCTTCGTGATAAGCATGAAATTGTCGATCTGATCCTGCAATATCGTCAGCTTACAAAATTAAATTCAACTTATGTTGAGGGATTTATAAAAGTAGTTTCCGAGGACGGAAGAGTACGTTCACTTTTTAAACAGACCGAAACCAGAACAGGACGCATTTCTTCCGCTGAACCTAATGTTCAGAACATTCCCGTGCGTACCGAACTTGGCAGAAATATGCGTAAATTTTTTATTGCAGACGAAGGATATGTCCTTTTAGATGCGGATTATAGTCAGATCGAGCTGCGTATTCTTGCTCATATGAGCGGAGATAAAAATATGCAGGACGGCTTTATAAAAGGTTTGGATATTCATACCGCAACTGCGGCGCAGGTGTTTGATATGCCTCCGGAAATGATAAATTCAGAAATGAGACGTGCGGCAAAAGCCGTAAATTTCGGCATTGTTTATGGAATAGGCGCATTTTCACTTTCAAAAGATATTGATGTTTCCGTTGCCGAAGCCGATCGCTATATAAAAAATTATCTTGCACGTTTTCCGAAAGTCAGCGAATTTATGAATAAAACAGTTGATGATGCAAAAAACAACGGTTACGCTGTAACAATGTTCGGGCGGCGCAGACCTATTCCCGAACTTAAAAATTCCAATAAAAATATTCAGGCATTCGGAAAAAGAGCTGCAATGAATGCGCCTATCCAAGGCACTGCTGCGGATATAATCAAGATTGCAATGATAAAAGTTTATGAACGCTTAAAAGCGGAAAAATTAGATGCAAGATTAATTTTACAGGTCCATGACGAATTGATAATTGAAGTTAAAGAGAGTGATGCAGAACGCGCATCGGCAGTCCTTGGCGAAGAAATGAGAAATGCCGTAAAGCTTGATATCCCGCTTACGGCGGATGTGTCCAAAGGCAAAACGTGGTATGACGCAAAAGGGTGATCTTATGTCACAGCCGGCAAAAATTTCAGCCTGGGTAATTGAATTTTTCTTTTACAGTTTTATTGGCTGGATCTATGAGACCATTTTAACAACGGTTATATGGGGACATTTTGCGGATAGGGGAATGTTACACCTTCCGATTTGCCCGATATATGGTTTTTGCGCAATTGTTTTGATATTGATCTTCAAAAAAGTAAAAAATGTTCCGATGATCTTTATTCTGGGAGCATTTTTTACTACAGCTGCGGAACTTGCAGCGTCATATTTTCTTGAATTATTTACAGACGAACGATTGTGGGATTATGATAACTGGGCGTTTAATTTTCAAGGAAGGATCGCTCTTGGAAGCAGTATTATTTTCGGGATATTATGTGTGATTTTAATAAAATTTCTTCACCCGCTTGCACTAAAGATCTGTGAAAAAATAAATGGAAGAATTCTTGATATAATTGCGCTTGTGATGCTTGTTCTGGTGATCGGAGATCTGTTATGGGTAATTTTATGAAACATTTAAAAAGAACATTTATTGTAATTCTTTTATTGCCGTTAATATTGATATTTGCATACATAATTTTTGAAATTTTCGGAATGTGCGTAAATCATATTTCTACTGCAAATCAAACAAATAAATTGCAGAATTTTCTCGAAGATAAGATCACTGATATTGAATTGATCGAGGTCAATTCCGAAACAGGCAATACTACAGGAACAGGAAATCATGTTGACAGTATATCAAAAATTACTTTTTCTACGGAAATGCAGATCGGTGAAATCAATAATATTTTGTCTGAAATTTACGATAATGATGATTTCATTCTGAATGAGGACGACAATGGAAATTATAAGCTCAAATTACGTACACTTGCGCCGTTTTGGGACAATATTGAGGGGCATTAAAATTGACTTTATAATAATAGGCAATTATTAGAATTGAATTAAATTACATAAGGAAGATCTTTAATGAAATTTATAATTTATGATACTCTTCCGGACGATGCTAAAAAGATCCGTGAAGAGGTTTTTGTCAAAGAACAGGGATTTCAGAATGAATTTGATGAAGTTGATGAAAAAGCGGTGCATATAGTTTTATATGATGAGAATATTCCTATTGCCGTATGTAGAATTTATTGTGAAAATTCTGCTTACGTTCTCGGACGGCTGGCAGTGATAAAAAATTACCGCGGCAAAAATATAGGTTCATTAATGCTTGAAAAAGCAGAAAAATATGTGCACGAAAAGGGCGGCAGTGAAATTGTTTTACACGCTCAATGCCGTGCGGCTGAATTTTATAAAAGATCCGGATTTTCGGAATATGGTGAAATTGATTATGACGAATATTGTCCCCATATCCATATGAGAAAACTATTGTATAATTAATGTTGAACAAATATAAAATAGAGAATTTTTATGACCCATGTTTATTTTGTGCGCCATGCAGAACCAAATTATAATAATCATGATAATCTTTCTCGCGAATTAACTTCAAAAGGATCACAGGACAGAAAATTAGTTACCAAATTTTTATCTGATAAGCAAATTGATGCTGTTATTTCAAGTCCATATAAAAGAGCAGTTGATACTGTAAAAGACTTTGCCGATAATTACGGTCTTGAGATCGGAATAATGGATCATTTTCGCGAAAGAAAGGTCACGGATGATTGGATAAATACATTTGCAGGATTTACTCAAAAGCAATGGGAGGACTTTTCATTTAAATTACCGGACGGAGAATCTTTAAATGAAGTTCAGAAACGAAATATTTCAGGGCTTGAATTGGTTTTGAAGAAATTTTGCGGTAAAAATATTGTTATCGGAAGTCATGGAACGGCATTAAGTACGGTAATTAATTATTATGATAATTCATTTGGATATAAAGATTTTGAAAAAATAAAATATATTATGCCGTTTATTGTTGAATTTGTATTTGATGATGAACTTAGATGTACTAAAATTGAAAAGCATTTTTTTGATATGGCAAATTAATTTAAGGAGAATTTTAATTTGGAATATATTTATATCGGTAATGTAAAAATCGAAAAAACCGCCGCACTTGCGCCTATGGCATCTGTTGCTGACAGAGCTTACCGCGCTCTATGCAAGGAAAACGGCGCGGCTTATATGGTGTCCGAAATGATATCAGCAAAAGGACTTTGTTATTCTGACAGAAAAACCGAAGAACTTTGCACAGTTATGGAAAATGAACGTCCCTATGCGCTCCAGCTTTTTGGTGACGATCCATATTTTATGGCAGAAGCGGCAAAAAAAATAATGAAATATTCTCCTGATATAATTGATATAAATATGGGCTGTCCCGTTCCTAAAATTGCAGGAAACGGCGCAGGTTCCGCGCTTATGAAAAACCCGTTTCTTTCGGCAGAGATCATTTCAACAATGGTAAAAGCAGTTCCCGTTCCGATAACCGTAAAAATTCGCAAAGGCTGGAACGATGAAAATGTTAATGCTGTTGAATTTTCAAAAATTTTAGAAGACGCGGGAGCATCTGCGATCACAATCCACGGACGTACAAAAGATCAGATGTATCACGGAAAAGCTGACTGGGAAATTATTCGTAAGGTTAAGGAAAATGTAAAAATTCCCGTTATCGGAAACGGTGATGTCGATTCTCCGGAAACTGTGGAAAAAATGTACAATGAAACCGGCTGCGATCTTGTTATGATAGGGCGGGGAAGTTACGGAAAACCGTGGATCTTTAAAAATATCCGTCATTATTTTGAAACGGGAGAAATCCTCTCCGAACCGTCACTTGATGAACGCCTTGAAATGATGTGCAGACAAGTTGAATTATCGGTAAAATATAAAGGCGAACGCATTGGGATAAGAGAAGCTCGTCGGCAGTGCGCATATTATCTTAAAGGTTTGCCTAATGCAGCTTCATTCAGAAATAAATGCGGTAATTTAAGTGATTTGAATGATCTTAGGGAACTTTGCAATGAGGTGAAAAAAGCCTGTGAATGAAATTATTATACGTAATGTTTGTGAAAATGATATTCCGAAGATCGCGGAAATTGAACAAAATTCTTTTACCGATCCATGGACGGAAAATGCACTTTTGTCGCAGGTCTCAAAAAAATACGGTATTTTTTTAGTTTCGGAAAAATGCGGTAAAATTATCGGATATATTATCGGTTCATCTGACGGAGAAAATGCATTTATTGAAAAAATTGCTGTCGAAAGTTCAGAAAGAAAACAAGGCGCCGGAAGATCATTATTAAATAAATTTATTTCGGAAATTTTAAATTCGGCAAATCAGATCTCTCTTGAAGTGCGTGAGTCTAATTTCGCTGCAAAAGAATTATATATTTCAATGGGATTTGAAAAATGCGGGATACGTAAAGATCTTTATGATTTCCCGAAAGAAAACGGTATCGTTATGATAAAAAAACTTATATAATAAAAACCGGCGGTTCAGATATTACAGAACGCCGGTCAAATTTTTTTATTTTCGTTTGCATTCTATTATTGACAGACTGCAAAAATAAGTTATTAAAAAATATCCTCCGTATATCATTAGTACAACTATGGAAGTAAAGGCAACAGATCCAATTAATTTTTCTGTTCCGAAAACTTCAAGTATGAACATTGCAAATTTCATTCCGAAAACAGAATGTATTGCGGCAAGCAGCATTGGAAGAAGAAAAAATATTCCTGTTTGTCTGAAAAGCGAACGGGAAATTTCTTTTTCGTCCGCTCCTATTTTTCTTAAAATTTCATATCTGCGTACACTATCAGCACTTTCGGAAAGTTCTTTTAATGCAAGCACTGCACCGCAGGAAATAAGAAATACAAGTCCTACGTAAAGACCTAAAAGTGCGGCCATAGCGCCAAGACCTATCGTAGCTTCAGCAATATCAATGCGAGTATTTGAGGCAAAATACCAGTTTGTTTCAACAGGATCGGCATGCTTCCCAGCATAAACGCTGTCAAACACTTTTTTATAATTTTCTTCAAATTTTTCTTCCGCAGCATATTTTTCTTCCTTAGTTTCAGCTTTGTAATTCCCGATAAAATAATCCCTTCCAAGGTCGTAATTTCCGATAATTTCATCTGGAACGATAAAAATTCCGGAGTTGATATGCTGTGAACCGATGTCAACAAAGCCGTCCTGACATTCCGTGTATTTCGGTTTTAATTTTTGTCCGAAAATTTCGATTTCTCCGCCGTTTGCGATAACATGATCGCGTATTTCTTTCATTGACTTAAAATCACAGATAAGAACATATTCGTCATTTTCAAGGGAGAATTTTTCTGTTCCGTAAAGTTCCGCAAGTTTGTTGTAATCGCTTGATTTTACAATGTCCTCCGGATAGCTTGTATCAAGGAATGGAGAGATTTTTTGCAATTGTTTCAGAATATCTTCGCCTGCAAAATCTGCAAATGTAAATTCATCGGTTTGATAACATTTTAAATGAATATATTCCGAAACATTTTCAAGCGGGTCAATTCCGGCTTTTTCGTATTCTTCAAAAATATCCGTATAATAAATTTTCCCGTCGTATTTTTCAGAATAATTCATTGCAAAATCCACGGGAGCAAGTTCGTTTAAATTTGCGTTCATTGAATTTCTCACGGAAAATGCGGATGACAGCGCGCATATCGTTACGAAGAGCATTAAACAAATTACTGTCATTGACATTACAGTTGTATTTATTTTGCTGCTTATCTGCCTGAATGTAAAGCAGTTAAGACTGCGAAAATATACGCTTTTTGACGATCGAACGATATGCAGAAGAAGTCCTGAAACCGACCAGAAAATAAGGAAAGTTGAAATTATTCCAACGATTATCATTCCGACAAGGATTTTATTTGAAAGATATTCCGATCTTGTTGTGACGCGGTAATATGCATATCCGAGAGCAGCTGCGGCAATTATAAAAATTACCGTGCAGAAAGCAGGACTTTTCAGTTTCATTTTTTCGGATTTTTTATCCGACTGCATTAGGTCTATCAGCTTGCATTTGCTTATCATAATACTGTTGAATATCATCACAACAACATACATTATTCCAAAATAAATTATTGTTTTTATGATCGCTTCGGCAGAAATATTAAAACGATATGACGTCATATCCGCTTCAAAAAGGTTTGCCACGAGGACGCTCATTAATTGTGAAGCCCCCGTTCCTAAAATCAATCCCACAACAAGGGAACCGATCCCGATAATAAAGGTTTCGGCTAAAAGTATTGCGGAAATTTTGCTTTTTCCCATTCCAAGTATAAGATATAATGCAAATTCTTTATTGCGCCTTTTCATTAAAAATCTGCTTGCATAAACGATCAGTAATCCCAATACTGCGGATACGAAATAGCTTACTCCCGAAAGCATTGTATTCAGGAGTTCCATTATATCTCTTGTGTCCTGAGAGACCATTAAAAATGCGGTCTGTGAATTAATTGCATTAAAAACATAAAATACTGCAACGCCTATTACCAATGTAAAAAAATATATTGCATAATCACGTAAGCTTTTTCGTATGTTATTTATTGAAATTTTAAAGAGCATCGCCTGCGTCACCTCCAAGAAGGGTAATAACGTCGATGATCTTATTGAAAAATTGTTTTCTTGTGTCCGAACCTTTGCTTATTTCGTTAAATATCCTGCCGTCTTTGATAAAAATAACTCTTGAAGCATAACTTGCCGTAAATGAATCGTGAGTTACCATCATTATAGTAGCGCCGTATTCTGAATTGAGAAAGTTAAAGCGTTCAAGCAGCATTTTAGCCGATCTTGAATCAAGCGCACCGGTAGGTTCATCGGCAAGAATTATTTTAGGATTTGTGACGATCGCTCTTGCGGACGCAACACGCTGCTTCTGACCGCCTGACAGCTGATATGGATATTTTTGAAGAATATCCGAAATATCAAGCTGTTCCGCAACTTTTTTAACTGATTTGTCGATCTGCTTTTCCGGGATTTTTTGTATTGAAAGAGCAAGAGAAATATTTTCGTAAGCTGTAAGAGTATCGAGCAGACTAAAATCCTGAAAAATAAATCCTAATTTTTCACGCCGGAATTTATTGAGTTCTTTTCCTTTCAGAACAGTGATATCAATATTTTCAAGATAAATATGTCCCGCAGTTACTCTGTCTATAGTGGAAATACAGTTAAGAAGAGTTGTTTTGCCGCTGCCGGACGCGCCCATTATTGCCGTAAATTCACCGCTGTCAACGGAAAATGAAATGTTGTCTATCGCTTTTGTGAGACTGGATCTGTTTCCGTAATATTTTTCTATCTGATCAATATTAAGAAGAGCCATATAAATTCTCCTTTCGTTTTATTAAATTATATTACGGAATTTTTTTATTGTCCTGCGTTTAATATTGCATAATATTACATTTTTGTAATGTTAATTGAATTTATAAAAATCATTTTTCGGAAATATTATTTCAAATTCTGTAAATACATTTTTTTGAGAATCAACACTGATAGTATGTCCCAATCTGTCGCACAGGTTTTTAACTATATAAAGTCCCATTCCTGTGGATCTTGCGCCGTTCCTTCCGTTTTCTCCGGTAAATGATTTGTTGAAAATATACGGTATATCGCTGTCTGGTATGCCTATCCCGTTGTCTTTATAATTCAGGATCGTTTTATCCGGAAATTCTTTTGCTGAAATAGTTATTTCCGGTCCGCGCTCCGATGAAAAGAATTTTATACTGTTTGAAATAAGCTGCCCTAAAATGAATTCAAGCCATTTTCCGTCGGTAAGAACATTCAGATCCAGTCCTGCCGTCCTGAGTGTAACATTATGCATAAGAAGCATTTCACGGTGCTTTAATGCAATATTTGATACGACCCTTTTCAGCGATGTTTCGTTTATAAGATAATCTTTTTCCGCATTTTCAGATCGCGCATAGTATAGTACCGTATCGGTATAATTATCTATTCTCATAAGCTGTTCAAGAAAATTCTCGCTTATTTCCGATCTGTTATTGTGTGTCATAAGCAAAAGACTGGAGACCGGAAGTTTTATCTCATGTACCCACATTTCGATAAATTCCCGGAATTCTGAAGAATTCTTGCGATAGACCGCAATATTTTCACACATTGATTTTCCTGCCTCACAGATCACATCTCTGAATAGTTTTCCTTCTGCAAAAGATGGCTCGTCTATCATTTCTGAAATGAGATATTTCCGGTCAAGATTTTCAAGTTTATCCCTGAGATCATTATAAAATCCATTTTTTCGGAAAAATTCCCAAGCTTCATTTATCGCTGCCATAAGCAAAAAAATTATGCCTGTTATCAAATTCAATTGCAGATCTGTATGAAATGCATTCATAAAAGTAAAAATTATCCCGAAAGTTACCGAATATGAAATATAAATAAAAACTCTGTCTTTAAAAAAATCTGTTATTTTCATTTTAAAATATACCCCTGTTTCTTGCGAGTTTCCAGTGCATCATTATGACCTGCATCGGATAATTTTGCGCGAAGTCTGCTGATATTTACCGTAAGAGCATTATCATTTATAAATTCATCATTATCCCAAAGAGCGGTCATAAGCGCATCCCGTGTAACGATCTCACCTTGTCTGTCAAGCAAAAGCTGAAAGATTATCATTTCATTTTTAGTGAGTATGATCTCATTGTTTTCTGAAATGAGCGCGCCTTTTGCAGGGTTTACGCTCCAGCCGCGGTAAGTAAGATTTGAAGCTGATTTTGAATAGCGTTTCAGCACTGCCGAGATCCTCAGCAAAAGAATTGTCGGGTCATAAGGCTTTGTGATATAATCATCCGCTCCGTAACTTAAAGAAAGCACTTCGTCGGTTTCTGACGTTCTGCTCGTTACCATTATTATTGGAATATCCGAATTGCTGCGTATTTCTTTCAGGATAATTTCTCCGTTTAATTCGGGAAGATTTATATCCAGAAGAAGCAGATCTGCATTTGCCGAAAGGATCTTTTCTGTCGGTTCCTTGAAATCTGTAAGTGCTTCCGTTAAATATCCTGCATTTTTCAAAAGTTTGGCAAGCTCATCACGAATTGATTTGTCATCTTCAACAATAAAAATTTTCTTCATTTTTATCCTCCGTATCATTGGTTCTTGCTCGTTATGATTATAGATTATAACATAGTGATCTGAAAATTGCAAGCATAAAATAAAAGTTCTGCACATCAAAAAACGTGTCAGAACTTTTATTTTAATTATTTTTTATCCGGATTATACGGAAAATTATTTGTACGTTATCTGCAAATTTATTTTTTGACCGGTATTTATTTGCGGATAGATCTTTATTTTATTGCTTTCTTTTGTCCTCCATGGCACATCGCCGAATTCGGACAGCAGCCGCAGCTGCCACCGCAGGAAGATCTGCCTGCTTTTTTATCTTTTCTTATGCCCGAAATTATAAGCGCAACGACAAGTGCCAGAATTATAGCTGCAACTATCGTTCCGAAATTTGCCGTAAAAAACTCGATCATAATAATTTCTCCTTTGAAATTTTCAGGCTTTTGCTTTTACGCTTAATTTTGTCGTAAGACGGCTGCTTTCTTTGTAAGGTCTTGCAAGCATATATATCATAAATGCCAGTATCGCAATTGCAAAAATAAGACCGATAACATTTACATTTCCTGTGAAAAGCAGTCCGAACTGATAAACTATAAGCGAGATCGCATATGCGAATACGCACTGATATGCAATTGCAAAAGCTGTCCATTTTCCGCTGTTCATTTCACGTCTGATAGCGCCTATCGCTGCAAAACAGGGAGCGCAGAGAAGATTGAATATGAGGAAGGAATATCCTGCCAATGCGGAAAATTCCGCTGCAAGGCTTCCCCAGATCTCGTCGCCGTTTTCGGAAACTTCCTCGGCAAAGTGATAAAGCGAACCATATGTTGCAACGACGTTTTCTTTTGCAATAAGTCCCGTTACCGCAGCAACAGCAGCTTTCCAGTCGCCCCAGCCGAGAGGAGCAAATATCCATGCAATTGCTCCGCCTATCTTTGAAAGTATGGAATTATCTATTTCTTCAACCATGCCGAAGCTTCCGTTTTCAACGCCAAATCCCATCAGGAACCAGAGTACGATAGTTGACAAAAGAATTATCGTTCCTGCTTTCTTTATAAACGACCAGCCGCGTTCCCACATCGAACGGAGAACATTTCCAACTGTAGGAAGGTGATATGCGGGAAGTTCCATTACAAAGGGCGCAGGATCTCCGGCAAACATTTTTGTTTTTTTCAGGATAATTCCCGAAATTATTATCGCTGCAACGCCTATGAAATATGCTGAAACTGCTACCCATCCGGCGTTGTTAAAAAGTGCGCCTGCAATAAGTCCGATTATGGGGAGCTTTGCGCCGCAGGGGATAAAAGTAGTTGTCATGATCGTCATACGTCTGTCACGTTCATTTTCGATCGTTCGGGAAGCCATTATTCCCGGAACACCGCAGCCTGTGCCGATAAGCATAGGAATGAAGGATTTTCCCGAAAGACCGAATTTGCGGAAGATCCTGTCCATAACGAACGCAATTCTTGCCATGTATCCGCAGGATTCAAGAAACGCAAGGAATATGAACAGTACCAGCATCTGCGGAACAAATCCGAGAACGGCTCCCACGCCGCCTACAATTCCGTCAAGTATCAGACTTTGCAGCCAGTCCGCACAGCCGATGCTGTTAAGAAGGTTTTTCACGATGACCGGAATTCCGGGTATCCATATACTTTCGATCCCGAACAGGTGCCAGCCGTCGCCGAAAACTCCGTCATTTGCCCAGTCTGTCGCCCACGTTCCCACAGTCGTTACCGAAACATAGTAAACAATAAACATTACTGCTGCGAAAATAGGCAGTGCCAGTATGCGGTTTGTAACTATCCTATCTATTTTATCGGAAATTGTCAGGCTGTTCTTGCTTTTCTTTGTATAACAGCCTTTGATAATGGAAGCGATGTATATGTAGCGTTCGTTGGTGATTATGCTTTCGGAATCGTCGTCCATTTCCTTTTCCGCAGCAGTGATGTCTGTTTCTATATGAGCCCTTTTATCTTCGGGAATATTGAGCATTTCAAGCACTTTATCATCACGTTCAAAAATTTTTATAGCGTACCATCTTTGCTGTTCTTCGGGAATATCGTGCAGTACGGCTTCTTCAATATGCGCAACAGCGTGCTCCACGCAGCCGCAGAAACTGTGCTGGGGGATAGACGGTGACATTGATTTTGCAGCTTCAACGGCAGCGCCGGCAGCATTGTTTATACCGTCGCCTTTCAGTGCTGAAATTTCTATGACTTTGCAGCCGAGTTCCTTGGCAAGCTGTTCAGTATTGATCTTGTCACCGCTTTTGCGGACAACGTCCATCATATTTATAGCAACAACAACAGGTATGCCCAGTTCAACGAGCTGTGTAGTAAGATAAAGATTTCGTTCAAGATTTGTTCCGTCAATAATATTCAGAATAGCGTCGGGACGTTCGCCGATAAGGTAATTCCTTGCAACGACTTCTTCAAGTGTGTAAGGGGAGAGGGAATATATGCCCGGAAGGTCGGTAATTATAACATCTTTATGACCTTTGAGCTTACCCTCCTTTTTTTCTACCGTAACGCCCGGCCAGTTTCCCACAAACTGATTTGAACCTGTCAGAGCGTTGAAGAGCGTAGTCTTGCCGCAGTTTGGATTACCGGCAAGAGCGATCCTGATTTCCATAAGCATTTCCTTTCTTAGCGATTGCTAACTAAAAATTATAATTTCGCAGAATTTGTTAGTTAGAACTAACTATTTTGCAAAAAATCAAGCCGTCTCTATATTTTCGGCGTCAGCCTTTCTGAGAGAAAGCTCATAACCACGGACTGTGACCTCGATCGGGTCGCCGAGCGGAGCGACTTTGCGGATATAGACTTCTGTTCCTTTGGTAATACCCATATCCATTATTCTGCGTTTTACCGCACCTTCGCCGCAAAGCTTCTTTACAGTCACTGTCTGACCGACTTTAGCTTCTTTTAATGTTGACATTTTCAATACCTCCGATATTTAAAATATTTCATACCATGATCTTATTTGCCATTTCTTTTGAAACGGCAACGCGGGATTCCTTTACATTGACAATAACATTGCCGCTGATCTCGCTTATTATCGTGACTGTGCCGCCTACAACAAAGCCGAGACCTTCAAGGAATTTTTTTGTTTCGGGATTTCCGCCTATCTTTTTGATTATGTTTTCTTCACCTGTGTTAGCCAGAGTCAAAGGCATAATACATTCCTCCGTATTGATAATGAAATATAGGTTAGTTACACCTAACTATTATCCATTAAAAATAAGTTATCTATCGCTAACCAAATAATATAATACTCTTTTTGTATTGAAATGTCAATAGGGTATGTAAAATTCCGTGAATTTTACATACAAATAATACTTTTGCAAAGTGCATTTTGTGCATAAAGTATAAATCATTTCCTGCAATATTGTTCGAGAACGGATATTAATGCATTGGCACTGGCATTATGTATTCTTACGACAGGAATATCGTATTTGGCAGATCTTTGTTTTACGCTTGAAGCCATTTTATGAGAGCACGTGTTTGTGAACAGCACCATAAGATCCGGTTCGCCAAGCTTATTTTCAAAGTCAGAGGGCATCTGCGTGAACACCTTGGCTTTGCAGTTATATGAATTGCAAATACTTTTATAGCGTGAAGCCATACGGTCATTTCCTCCTATAACGACAACGCTCATATTTTCACCTCCTTATAGTTAGTTACCGCTAACTATAGTTTAGCATAAATGAAAATAATTGTCAATATCAAATCGAAAATTTTTTTGTTATTGCTTATTTTACGCATTGGTGTTTTACATAGATATTGCAGCCTGCAAAATAATTACCGGCTGACGCAAATATACGCCGGCCGGTATATAACGATCAATCTCCGAAAGATATTCCCAGATGCCTTGCAGTAACAACAAGCTGATGATCTTCGGTAACAAATTTTGTTTTTCCCGCAACTTCTTTCAGGGGATTTTCAGTAATAACGCTTTTTACCATAGCTACGGAATAACCGTATTTTTCGTTTTCTATAAGTTTTGCTGCACGGACGCCGAATTTTGTAGCGAGAACTCTGTCATATGCCGACGGGCTTCCGCCTCTGAGCATATGTCCGGGAACGCATACACGGGTCTCAATGCCGGTGCCTTTTTGTATCTGAGCGGCAAGCCTGTTGGTAGCGGTAGTTATGCCGGCTTCCTGACGGAGCTTTGCGCGTTCTTTCTTTTTCAGCTTTGCTTCCTCGATGTCATATGCGCCTTCGGCAAATGCAACGATAGAGAATGTTTTTCCGGCGTCGCTGCGTTTTTTGAGAGCCGCGATCACCTTTTCCGGATCATACGGTATTTCGGGTATGATTATGATATCCGCTCCGCCTGCAATTCCGGAATAAAGCGTGAGCCAGCCTGCCTTGTTGCCCATTATTTCTACCATAAGTATCCTGCTGTGAGATGCTGCCGTAGTATGGAGACGGTCAATAACATCAGTTGCGATATCAACAGCCGTATGAAATCCGAATGTGACATCAGTGCCGTAAATATCGTTATCTATCGTCTTAGGCAGACCGATGACGTTAAGTCCTTCTTCCGAAAGAAGGTTTGCCGTCTTGTGCGTACCGTTTCCGCCAAGAGTCAGCAGGCAGTCCAGCTTCTGCTTTTTGTAAGTATCCTTCATTGCTTTTATCTTGTCAACATTGTCCTCACCGATAACGGACATCATTTTGAATGGCTGGCGCTTTGTGCCAAGAATAGTTCCGCCCTGAGTGAGGATACCCGAAAATTCCGAAGGCTTCATATCCCTTGCAATATTGTTTATAAGACCGTAATAACCGTTCTGGATACCTACTATTTCAACATTATCTTCGCCCATTCTTTCAAAACACGCTTTGGCGACGCCTCTTATAGTCGCATTAAGCCCCGGACAGTCTCCGCCGCTTGTAAGTATACCTATTCTTCTTTTTGCCATTTCAGAATATCCTCCTTTAGTTTCATATATCACACAAGGGTACAGCACAATACTGCACCCTTGTAAAGATCATTTAGTCTGCCGTTTCAACGGACATTATCTGCCGGCAATGTTCAGATTTTGACGACATAAATTTTTCAAACTCATCAGCCGGCATAGGCTTTCCGAAGAAATATCCCTGTGCATGGTCGCAGCCTGATCTTTTCAGTATTTCAGCCTGACCGAAGGTTTCTATGCCTTCAGCGATGGTCTCTATCTTTTTCGATTTTGCTATCTTGATAACGGCAGAAACTATCTCGCGGGAGACTTCGTCTTCTTCAAGGTACATTATGAACGAGCGGTCAAGTTTCAGCAGCGTTATAGGCAGCACCTGAATATAACTCAGCGAAGAATATCCTGTTCCGAAGTCGTCCATGGAAAGTTTTACGCCAAGGTCTCTGATATCCTTCATCTGCTGTATGGCGTGGTCGATATCTTTCAGCGCAAGGGATTCCGTAAGTTCAACATCGAGCCATCTTGCATCCAGTCCGGTCTCTTCAAGAGCGTTCTGTATTGCTTCCTTGACATCGGTCTGGTAAAAGTCAACTGCGGTAAGATTTATGGAAACCGTTACCGGAGGATAGCCTTTATCCTGCCATTCCTTATTCTGACGGCAGGCCTCTTTCAGTACAAAAGCGCTTATTTTGGTTATCAGCATTGAATTTTCGGCTACGGGTATGAACTGGTTGGGAGGAACGACAGTGCCGTCCGGCTTTACCCATCTTATAAGAGCTTCCATACCCATCAGCGAACCGTCGCTGAGGTTTATTTTAGGCTGATAGTAAAGGACCATCTCATTTTTTTCGATAGCGGCGGCAAGTTCGTTTTCGAGAGCCGTTCCGGCAATGATCCTGTCGTGGATCTTATTGTCGTATCTGATTATATCGCTCTTGGAGCCGTCCGACAAGCTCAATGAGAATTCCGCATGATCGAGCACCTGAGCAAAATCGTTTCCGCCGTCAGACATTTTGCAGTATCCGGCAGAACAAGTTATCGTCTGCATAGCATGACTGTCGGAGAACAGGTCTCTTATCTCGCTTTGTATTTTGTGTATTATCCTTTCCGGAAGTTCATCGTCGCCGTTGTCGTGTATAAGCAGTGCAAAGTTATCTCCGCCTATTCTTGCGCCGAAGCCGCCCGAATTCACGGATCTTTCGATTATCCTTCCGAATTCGGCAAGCAGTTTGTTTCCGTTCTGATAGCCGCAGGTATCGTTTACTATATGGAAATTATCTATATCGAGGACTATGACCCAATAGGATCTGTTTGTATCTGCGGAACATTCAAAGGTCTCCTGACCTATCTGCATGAATTTGTTCCGGTTATATATCTGGGTAACGTCGTCAATATACGCCATTTTTTCAATGAGCAGATCTTTTTCCTTATCCTTTGTAACGTCGATTATGGCGCCGCCTATGTTGGCAAGGAGTTTGCTTTCGGCGGGAGTGATCTTATACCTGAACTGATACCAATGATAGGTATTGTCTGCGGAAAGCATACGGAATTCCGTGCTGTGGATAGTTCCTGAATCGGCAGCGAGATGGCGGTTCACCATTGCAGCCTGAAGCGCATTGAATGTCATTATATCCGCAGGATAGAACCTTGCTTTCAGCACGCCTTCGGAAATTTCCGAAACATTCAGACCGAGCATATTCATAAGCTGGTCGGAAATGTAATAACTGTTTCTTCCGGGCTCTTTGAGGAGCAGACCTATTTCGGAAAGATCCATTGAAAGAGTGTAGCGGTTTTCCGATTCAGCCAGTTCCTTTGAGTATTTTATAAGGTCTTCTTTCATCATTACGGTTTCGGAAATATCAAGACCTATGGAAAGCATGAGACAGCTGTTGCGCTTTTTATCCTGAACTGTGCTTACTATGGAAGTGTTCCATATAGTGCTGACCTTGGCGCCGCCTTTTGCAGTAACTGCAAATTCCTCGTCGCGGCTGTTGATAACTGCCTGCAGACTTGGGGCGAAAGCGTCGGGAGGGAGCACTTTGCGGAGCAATTTGATATCTGAAAGATCCTCCGAAGTATAGCCGATGGATCTTGTCAGCGCAGCGTTTACTTCAACGTAATGGAAATCGGAATCCCACAGTACAGCCATAGTATTGAGACTGTGCATCATGCGCAGGATATTTTCTCTTTCGCGTATTATCCTTTCTTTTTCAAAATGTCTTATGCACAAAAGGACTATGACAGCCGAAATAATTGAAGCAGCGGCAAAACATATGAGTATGAGCACTGTATATTCCGGTATCCTGAAAGCTATATTCATAGCAGTAAGTGCAGCAGCCAGACAGACCGCTGCCGTAAGAGCGATCTTATTTATTTTTTGCAACGGTCTTCACCTCTTTTATATGCCCAATCGGCATGGGGACGATGTTCGCGCATTGATGAAGTATTGCGTAGAATGATTTTCGCGGACATTGCTGTATGATTGCATAGTATTACAATTACATTATACAAAAACAATTTGCCCTTGTCAATAATTATAATGCAAAATCACTAAAATAAAACTAAAATTTCACAAAGACGTCACATTTGCGTGGTAAAATGATGTTGATATCAAGGCAGCATATGGCTGCATATGAACTGCCGGTATCGGACCCTATTAAGAAAGGACGATGAAAAATGCCGAAAATTCTTATCGTAGACGATGAAAAGATGATCCGGAACGTCGTAAAGGAATATGCCGAGTTTGAAGGTTATGAGACTGCCGAAGCCGAAAACGGTATGGAAGCCGTTGAAATGTGCCGCAAGGAAGATTTCGACATTATTATTATGGATATTATGATGCCGAGGCTGGACGGTTATTCAGCCGTCAAGGAAATTCGCAAAACAAAACACACTCCCGTTATAATGCTGTCGGCAAGAGGCGAAGAATATGACAAGCTTTTCGGTTTTGAAATAGGCGTTGACGATTATGTCGTAAAGCCCTTTTCTCCCAAGGAGCTTCTGGCAAGGATCAAAGCAGTCCTGAAAAGGGGAACTGTGCCGGAAGAAAACAACAAGATGGAGAAGATATCTTTTGAAGGACTGGAAATAAATGTTACAGGCAGGGAAGTTACCATTGACGGTGTTCCCGCGCAGCTCACGCCGAAAGAATACGATCTGCTTTTCTATCTTGTCCGCAACAAGGGCATAGCGCTTTCAAGGGAAAAGCTTCTTGAAGAAGTCTGGGGATATGATTTTTACGGCGATGACCGGACCGTTGATACCCACATAAAAATGCTCAGGAGCTCTCTCGGAGAATACCGCAAATTCATAGTTACGCTCAGGGGTATGGGCTATAAATTCGATGCCTGACCCGGAGGTGTGAGCTTTGAAAAACAGTGACAGACCCGCTCGCGGCAGATATTTCAAATCGGTCCGCATAACCGTATGGATATATTTCTTTATATTCATAGTCAGTATTCTTGTACTTATGTGGTTCACGTTCAGCATCTCGCTGGAGTCCAATTACAAAAGAATGAAGATAAGCAATATTTTTGACGTTGCAAACTATATCCTTACAGACTGGAGCGAAGATGAGTTCACAGACGGAAGTCTGGATCATCTTGCATATGATAACGATATGTGCATACTGATACAGGATGCTTACGGAAACCGTGTGTATTCTTATGATATGATGGCGGGCAACTGTCTTATTCACGGCTTTTTTTCTTCCGAACTTTACAAGTACCGTTCTTTTGCCAAGCAAAGCGCAAACGGTATATATTACACCGAAGTAAGAAATCCGCGCGTAAATAATGAAGTGATGCTGTTCGTAATGGTGCTCGGAGATCCTGCCGATCCAAGCGGGTATATCTTTTTGAATACTTCGCTGGAACCGCTTAATTCCACCATTGATATCATTAACCGGCAGATGATCGTTGTAAGCGTAATGCTGCTTATCCTTGGGATCGGCATATCCTATTTCCTTGCAAGACTGATCGAGACTCCGATAGTACGGATAATAAAATCCGCGAAAAAATTCGGACAGGGCGATTATTCCGCCAAATTCGACGGTCATGGATATACGGAGACCGAGATACTTGCGGATACGCTCAACTATGCCGCTGAGGAAATATCAAAAGTAGACGGTTTGCGCCGTGATCTTATAGCAAATATTTCCCATGATCTGCGCACGCCGCTGACAATGGTCAAGGCATATGCCGAAATGGTGCGCGACCTTTCGGGAGATGATCCGGAAAAGCGCCGCGAACATATAGGCATCATCATTGAGGAGAGCGACCGCCTTGCTGCTCTTGTGAACGATATACTTGACCTTTCCAAACTTGAGAGCGGGGCAGTTGAGCTGACTCCCGGCAAATTCTCCATTACTAAAAAAATTCACGAGATAATGGGAAGATATACTCTTCTTTCCGAGCAGAACGGGTACAAATTCTTTGTGACTACAAAAAGCGATTTTGAGACAGAAGCTGATGTGATAAAAATAGAACAGGTGCTGTATAATCTTATAAACAATGCGGTCAATTATACCGGCGAGGACAAGACTGTATATATTACACAGCTTATTGTTGACGAAAACACCGCAAGGATAGAGATCACTGATACCGGAAAAGGAATAGAGCCGGAACTGCTCCCGCTGATATTTGACAGATATTACCGTGCGGAAAAAAGCTGCCGCGAGGTAATAGGCACGGGTCTCGGACTTTCTATAGTAAAGCAGATAAAAAAACAGCATAATTTCA
>CANRJZ010000013.1 GCA_947631055.1 uncultured Clostridia bacterium
ATAGTTATGAGCATAGGTACGTCGAAGAGCCCCTGATGTGTTTCTCCGTCCTCACCGACAAATCCCGCCCGATCAATGCCCAGAACTATATGGCTCCCGTCTATAGATACATCGTGTATAAGCTGATCGTAAGAGCGCTGCAAAAAGCTTGAATATACGGCAAAAACAGGTATTTTCCCTTGTTTTGCCATTCCGGCGGCAAAGGTAACGGCATGGGATTCCGCTATCCCGACATCAAAAAATCTTTCCCCATGTTTCACTGCAAAATTCTGAAGTCCCGTGCCGTATTTCATAGCTGCCGTTATGGCGCATATATTTTTATCCGTATCGGCAAATTCTGCAAGTTTCTTTCCGAACACATTGGAAAATGATGTATTATTGAAACTTTCGGCATTATAACCTCCCGCACTGATAGCATGGAACTCTCCCGGATTTATTTCAGCCGGAGAATACCCGCGTCCCTTGACAGTATTGACATGGACAAAAACCGGACGTCTGAGTTTTTTTGCCGCTCTTAAAGCTTCTTCAAGTTCGGCAATATTATGTCCGTCGACCGGTCCGAGATAAACAAAACCCATATCTTCAAACATAGTTGAATGATAAAGAACAGATTTAAGCGCTGATTTGGACGTATGTATGAACTTTTTTATAGGTTCGCCTAAAACAGGCATATTTGTGAGCAGATTTTCTGTTTTCTTCTTAACATCAAGGTAAGCGGAATTCCTTCTTATGGACGTAAGGTATTTTGCAAAAGCGCCGACATTTTTAGATATTGACATATCATTATGATTAAGTATAACTATTATATTGTCATTGCTTTTGCCGGCGTTATTAAGTCCCTCATAGGCAAGACCGCCTGTAAATGCCCCGTCGCCTATGACCGCTATGGCATGATGTCTGTCTCCGTCCAGTCTCATTGCTTCCGCCATGCCAAAAGCAGCCGAAATAGCCGTACTGCTGTGTCCGCTTATAAAAACATCATGTTCTGATTCTTCGGGGCGGCAAAATCCGGATATACCGTTTTCTTTTCTCAGCTTTGAAAAATCCTTGAAACGTCCGGTAAGGAGCTTATGGGTATATGACTGATGTCCCACGTCCCAAACGATCTTATCCGCAGGAGAATGGAATACCCTGTGTATGGCAAGGGTAAGTTCAACTGTTCCGAGATTGGATGAAAGATGTCCTCCGTTTTTAAGAACGGTATTTATTATTATCTTCCGTATCTCCCTGCAAAGCTGTTCGCACTGCGGTATTGACAATGTAGCAAGTTCCTGTGGAAGATCAAGGTCTTTAAGACGTATCTTATTGTTCATACATAACAGTCCTTTATAAGAAAGTAGAGATCATGCCCGATATTATATTTCCATAGGTATCAGCATTGCAATAAGTATTCCCAGAAGCGCTCCTCCAAGCACTTCAAACGGAGTATGGCCAAGGTATTCTTTAAGTTCTTTCGTTTTTTTGTTCTTGCTGTCTTCCCCGTCTTCCAGATCGTTGAACGGATCTATGCCCTTACCCTCAAAGAACCTTTTTATCTTATTCAGTTCTCTTGCATGAAGACCGGCAGAACGTCTTACGCCCATAGCGTCGTACATTACGACCATAGCAATTATAAACATAAGCGCAAATTCCGGCGAACCCATTCCGCACTGTCTGCACATTGCTATAGCAGCGGAACAAACAAGCGCCGAGTGTGAGCTTGGCATTCCTCCGGCTCCGAAAAGCCTTTCCGCACTGAATTTTTTTGTGTGTATGAAATGAAGTATGGTTTTTATGACCTGCGCCACACACCATGAGACTATTCCGCTTACCAGAACATAATTATATGCAAGATTATTCATTTTGTTCAATCCTTTATTTTTACTTTAATAATTTCTTTTAAGAAGATACGATGTAAATTCTTTAAGAAACATATTATTTTCAAATATGCAAAGTTCATCAAGAGCTTTCTGAGTAAAATGCGCTGCCTTTTCACGAGCCGCATCAATACCTATAAGCGAAGCATAAGTTATCTTACCGTTCTGAGCGTCGCTCCCGACAGGTTTGCCGAGCGTGCTCTCATCTCCGGTAATATCGAGTATATCGTCAATTATCTGGAAAGCAAGTCCGACGTTACCGGCATATCTTTCCGCTGCTTCTATATGTTCGTTATCGGCTCCTGCTGCAATACAGCCCATTCTGCAAGCCGCTTTGAGAAGTGCTCCCGTTTTCATAGAGTACATATTTATGAGAAGCTGTTCGCTGAATTCGCCTTTGTATGTTGTATCGATTACCTGACCGCCTATCATTCCGGATATTCCCGTTGAACGGGAAAGCTCACATACCAGTGAAGTCCGTGTTTCGGCAGATAAGCTTTCATCTGCGGCAACGGTCTCATAAGCAAGATTAAGCAAAGCATCTCCCGCAAGAAGCGCTTCCGCTTCACCGTAAGCCTTGTGGCACGAAGGCTTCCCTCGCCTGTAATCATCATTATCCATACAAGGAAGATCGTCATGTATAAGCGAAAAGGTATGTATCATCTCAAGTGCGCATGCCGCGGACAATGCTTGCCGCTCAGTTCCTCCGCAGACACTGCAGAATTCAAGAGTCAGCACGGGACGTATCCTTTTTCCGCCCGCGGAGACCGAATACCACATCGCGTCCACTATATCCGATCTTTCCGAGATGCCCTCAATGGCTTTGAATCTCAATATTTTCAAATGTTGCTCCGTAATGTCTATAAGGTCATCAAGCCGCTTTCTGGCAGTATCTGTAAAAGCGAGATCACTCATATGCTATCACCCCTACGATCAAATTTATGCTTTGTCAGGAACATCTTCAACAGTAACGAGAAGCTGAGCCTGTTCTATCTGTTTTCTGCAGCTGTCAAGGAGCTGTATTCCCTCGCGGTATGCCGATATGGAATCTTCTAACGGCAATTCATTATCTTCAAGCTTGGAAATGATATCTTCAAGTTTTTTCATAGACTGTTCAAAGCTCATATTATGCTCGATCCCCTTCCTTTATTTCAGCGGTCACCGTACCGTCGGCAAATCGTATATCCACCGTATCTCCGCCCGACAATACTCCTGCCGAATTTATCAGAACACCGTTTTTATATACCATAGAATAACCTCTGCTCATAGTTTTTAACGGGCTTAAACTGTCAAGCCTTGCCGCTTTTTCGGCAATAGCCGCCATAGCTCTGTTAAGGCTTATTTTATAAAGATCTCCGAGTCTGTTTTTGTAATTTTCAAGTTTTTCGGACGCCGATCTGACTTTTCCCAAAGGCGAGACTGCCTCCATTCTCCTGGAAAGCATATCTGCCGCATAGTACGCCGCTCCTATACGAGCGCTGATACCGTTATCAAGAGATACTTTCATATCATCAAGCCTGTCAAGAATATTATCCTTATCGGGAACAGCCATTTCGGCAGCAGCAGAAGGAGTAGGAGCTCTCAGATCGGCAGCAAGATCGGATATGGATACATCGGTCTCATGTCCGACCGCCGAAATTATGGGAGTATTGCAGGAATATATACACCTTGCCAGTTCCTCGTCATTGAATGCCATCAGGTCTTCAAAGGAACCTCCTCCGCGCCCGCATATCAGCAGGTCAAGATCTTTGCTGTCCGCATATCTTATTGCCCTGCACAGAGAAGCGGGAGCGTCCGCGCCCTGGACCAGTGACGGAAAAATTATTATCTTCGCCAAAGGAAATCTTCTTGACATTATCCTTAACATATCCTGAAGAGCGGCGGCTTCCGGAGAGGTTATCAATCCTATGTTTTCAGGCATATCCGGTATAGGTTTCTTATGCTCCTCGTCAAATATGCCCTCATCGGAAAGCCTGATCTTCAGCTGTTCACATGCCATATGAAGCGCTCCGACTCCATCGGGCTGCATATCCGAAACATACAGCTGACAAGTTCCGTCCTTTTCATACACCTGAACGTTTGCTTTTACAATGACATTCATTCCGTTTTCAGGCATAAATCTCAGCTGTGAAGCATAATTCCGGAACATGACCGATCTTATTGAGCTTTCTGCGTCTTTCAAAGTAAAATACATATGTCCGGAAGAACTATAGTATTTGAAATTGGATATTTCGCCTGAAACCAGGATCCCTTTAAGATTTTTGTCTTCTTTCAGCTTAAATGCGGCGTACCTGTTGACCTGAGTGACCGTCATTATATGAACGCTCCCTTCAATGCCGCAAAAACGGCGATCCCCGCAGCGTTGTCGCAAGAAAATGAAGGTTCAGCAAAATACGCCTCAAAATCCTGCTCAAGCTTATCTTTTATTATTTTATCCGACATAACTCCTCCTGCGAATACGACGGGAAGCCGTCCGTATGTTTTCAGCGCATATTCCGTCATTCCCTTTACCGAAGAATAAATATATTCCAGACAATACATTGCAATATCTTCCGGCGCAGATCCGCTGTCCAGCATAGTCCTGCACTTGTTTTCCAGTCCGGAGATACAACAGTTCCCGCCTTTCAGGACAGGTTTTATATGGAATTTTGCTTTGCTTTTGACCGCAAGGGCTTCAAGGTGTTTTCCGCAGGGAAACCTCGCTCCAAGCATTGAACCTACACGATCTACTGCTTGTCCGGCTTTAAGATCAAGAGAAGTGCCTATCTCAGTGATCTTGATAACATCTTCATCATCAGGTCTGCAAAGGAGGCAATCTGTAGTACCTCCGCTTACATGGAACGCTATAAAGCTCTTTTTGACAAGGTCCAATCTTTCAGACGAATAAAGAGCCGCAAGTATATGCCCCATCTGATGAGAAGTTTTGTATACCGGTATCTTGCATATTTTTGAAACGGAATCGGCAAGCCCCTCTCCGCAAAGGAAACACGGCATATAAGAACCGTCAATATTCCTTGGACGGACGGAAACGCCTACCGCGTCCGGTATCATATCGTTGTCCGAAAACAGATCAGCTATCACTTCCGGAAGCTGCTTTGTATGATGGAACACAGCGTCGCTTTGCCTGAGTCCCAACTCGCCTTCTTTTACCGGAAGGAGCTTGCCTGACATTAACAAGTTTCCGCTGTCTGTATCATAAAAAGCCGCTGAAGTTGTATAGTTGCTTGTATCAATCCCCAGAAGTTTCATTTTTTTGTCCTCTGCTGCGGAAAAATGCTCCGAGAAGTCCGTTGACAAACTGTACGTCAGGTTCATAAGCAAATTTTTTTGTAAGGATCACCGCTTCGCTTATAGCAACATTGTCAGGAACGGTATCGTCAAACATCATTTCATATATGGCTATTCTTAATATTGCAGCCGAGACCTTTGGTATACGGCTGAACTGTCTGGTCTCGCTGAATTTTGCAATTATCTCGTCAAGCTGTTCTGATCTTTCATCTACAGCTTTAAAGAAATTTTCAACATCATCGTTTATTTCAAAAATATCTGCTTCATAAGCCGTATCAAGTATCTCGTCAGCCGTACTGTTTCCGAACATTTTTTCAAAAGTAAGGAAAAAAACCGCTTCTCTTACTTCACTTCTTTTCATTTATATATCTCCTTTCACGTCAGGCAAAACGCAGAAAAGCAAGCCCTCTCCCCGGAGAGCCTGCTTAACACATTATTCTGTTCCAAAGACGATATCCTTGACATATACGCTGACTTTCGTAACAGCAATACCTGTCATATTCTGGACATCTTCCTTGACCTGCTTCTGTATCTTTTCGGCAGCCGATCTTACATTACATGAGTCGGATACGACTATGCTGACCGAAATTTCGGCAGAACCGCCGTTCATTCTGATCCTGACCGGCTGTCGGTATGATCTCATCAAAACGGACGCAGGACTTTTTTTGACAGTGGCAAGTCCGTTTACGCCTTCGATACCGCTGACGGCAGTTTCCGCAATTTTGGAAATAACATCTTCCGAGATCTTTACGCAGTCAGCCTTGGGTTCAGAAATTTTGTTCATAACAAACTACCTCCGAATGGGGGGCTGACAGGTAATTTTTAACAGTCAGCCTTTCAAAAAATTCTTATATATACTATTATACCAAAAAATTTTGAAAGACACAACTACTTAACCTCAAAAATTCTAATATTTTCTGCAGGAATTGTCACTTCTGTTAATAAAATGTCTTTAATTTGAGCTGCTTCGGAAGGAACAAGGCCTTCAGACTTGACAACTATGTTGGCTGTAGTACCGTTAAGATACACTACACAGTCCTCAAAGCCCTGTGCTTTGATAAGATTTTCGATCGTGCTCTCACTTTCCGAAAGGCGGGATAGATTTACCGCCTCGTTGGTATATGAAGCCGATTCCTCTTCCGAAAGATCTCCTCCGCCAAGGATAGTGGCAAGAGTTTCCACCGCCTCGTCTCTTGAAGTCATCCTTGCAAGGCGCACTTGTGCAAAATAGTCGCTTTCACCGTTTGAACTGACAAATGCTGCATCGCCGTAATTTACCGCTTCAGTGCTTTCCATATCTGCATCGGCGGAAGTAATATCCTGTTCCGCTGTTGAAAAAGCATAGTTCATGTAGATCGCCGCTCCGAGTATAAGAGTCAGGCAGGCAAGGATTATATGTTTTTTTCCTATGATAATGTTGGGTTTTCTCATAAAAATTTCCTCCTATTTCATTTCCGCCACATAAATTTTATTTGTGGGAATATTAAGCGCCGTTGACACGGCAATATAGACCTTTTCACACACTTTCGGATCATCGCCTCCTTCACAGACTATTAATACGCCGCTGATAGCAGGATTATTTATCTTTTTTAGCAACGCCTCCTTCTGGGAACCATTATCTATCATAACATAACTGTTTTCAGACTGCGAAGAGCTTTTTTTCTGTGTTTCAGCGTATACGTACTCTTCCGTTGAAGTTATGGTAAGCATTACCTTCGCCTTGCCTACGCCTTCTATTTCAGAAAGCATCGTGCATAGCCTTTCCTCGGTACCGGCAGCATAAATATCCGCGCTTTCAAAGCTTATCTCATCATTGGGACGTTTTTCTTCAGGATCATCTTCTCCGGAAATATCCGATATCAGTATCACAGCCATCATAATAATGCCTATAGCTGCCGCCGCTTTAAGAAATACGGGTTTCTTGGCAAGCTCTTTTAATTTGTAAATGATTTCCTGCATTTTTACTCACTCTCTTCTTCGGAAAATTTTTGCTCCGACTGCATTGAACTGTCTGTAAATATCTTTACGTTTACATCGCTTGCCAATATTCCCAATATACATTCTCTTGCTTCATCAGCCTTATCCTCATTTTCAAGAAAAAGTCTTACCTCATTAATAGATATGCCGCCGCTGTCGGAAATATTTATACTTGTCTCGATTTTGACGGGATAAATGCCGATCTCATTCAGAGCCGTTTCCAAAGAAGCGCTTATATTGCTTTCCACCGAACTTATAAAATAATAATACGCTTCTTCATTCATAGCCTCGTATTTTTCCGTGCTTGCGGCAACAGTCCCGTTTATTTCGGGAATGTCTATCCTCCCCGCAAGAAAAGGCTTGACCACGCTTAAAATGAATATCAGCGAAAAAATTATTTTCATCTGTTTTGCAAATTTTTCCGATGGATACAGCGAGCTGAATATTGTTATCACTATCCCAAGAAAGCATGCCGTTCCTGCAATTTTCCTGAAAATTTCCATCTTATCTTTTCCTTTTAAGAAATATTAAGTCCAACGAGCATCAATATTGCTGTGGATATTATCAGCATCACCGAAAATGATACGAGTATGCTAAAGATAGTTGACAATATCCAGTTTGTATTTTTCATCAATATCTTTATCTGCGGCACTCCGAAAAGCTCCGCTATCACACCGGCTGCCATAAACGCAAGTCTCATAGATACAGCTTCAATAACAGGCGGCAGTATCATAATAAAAATAACTGCTATCCCGAAAAAGCCGACGCCTCCGCGCAGCAGTCCCAGACTGTTCTTGACTGTTGTATATGTATCGGCTACGGCGCCGCCTATGACCGGAACAAAGTTGGATACAACAAATTTTGCCGCTTTTACTCCTATGGTATCTGCCGAAGCTCCGACTATGCTCTGTAGAGACAAAAGTCCGAGGAATATCGTCATAATAAATCCCAGAACAAATGTTACAACATTTTTTATAGCCTCGGTTATTCCTGAAAGGTGAAAATCGGGATTTATCGCTTCAACTATCCCCATAGCCATACATACCGAAAGAGCCGGGATTATGATCTCTCCGGATATCTGAACAGAAACTTCAGCAGCCATAAGTACGAGCATATTGTATATCACAGCCGATGTAACGCTGCCGGAAGAAGCCGTTATGCCCGCAAAGACCGGAACATATCCTATCATGAACATTCCTCCGGAATCAAGAGCGCCGGCCGCCGACGATATACAGTCCGAAACGGCAGACGATATTATGCCTACAGATACCAGAACGCTTATAACTCCGAAGATCTTTGACATAGGTTTGCTGGAAATACTGTCTTCCATACTTTCTATTACCGCTGCCACAAGTATGACCGTCATCAAGGAAGCCAGTATCTTTAAAGGTCTTACAGCAGACTCCTTGAAAGTATCCCATATATACCTTATCATTCCGGAAGGCGTTACAGCGGTCATAGCTTCTGTATTGTCGGGAGTTATGCCGTTTTCTTCAATTATATCCATAACTTCCGGAGGAAGATCGTTACTCAGACTTTTTGTGTCTATGCCCAGTTCTTCGGATATTTCCAATGTATCTTCCGCATATGCGCATATATTATACCGCATCACAAAAACACCGGAAAATATAAGTAAAATCAATAAAAATCTTTTCATTTTCTATCCTCACACAAAGCCGTCCACCATATCCGCCAGTGCGTCCAGCAAAGGAAGCGCTGTAAGCATAAGTGATATTTTTCCTGCAAGTTCAGCATGTGAAGCAAGAGCGTTCTCTCCGCTGTCCTTGCACATATCGCAGGCAAACTGTGTTATATAGCAAATTCCCAGCGCTTTGAACAGGATCGTAAGATACTCACTGTCCGCGCCTGTTTTTTCATATATATGCCTTATCATATCAGCAACGGGCGAAATGTATATTATGACTGCCGACATGACCGATGCCGCTGCCGCTATCTTGATATAAAGAGCGTATTCTTTACCCTCGGAAGAAAAAAGCTTGCATAATATCGCAGCTATTATGCAAAGTCCTGCGATAGAAACGATCTTCATATTCATCACCGTATCATTTAAAATCCAAAAACTGCTTTTACCGTTTCAAAAAGTTCGGCAATTTCATTTATTATCATTGCCAGCACAACTATAAGTCCTGCAATTGTGACCATCATAGAGTATTCGTCCCTATCGGCTTTTTTAAGAAGCATACTCAGCACCGCCACAATAATTCCAACGCCGGCGATCCTGAAAACCAGATCCAGTTCCACGATCTAACCTCCTCCGCAGCATTTCATGCCATTCAGACAAGCATGATCGCGATAAAAACTCCTGTAAGGACTCCCAATGAACGATAAAGCTTAGCCTTACGAAGATATTCTTTCTCAGCTTCCGAAATGGCTGCCTCAATTTCTGCCTGTCTGTGCCTGACTGCACCGAGCTGTCCTTCTATATCGCTTGTGCCAAGCTTTTTTCCTATATTCATAAGCAGTTCAACATCACTTTTCCGCAAGCCGTACGGTATATTTTTCTCCACAGCGTCACACCAACATTGCCGGAAAGATCGCTCCGGTGAAAAATTCAGTTCTTTAAGGAAATAAAGTTCGCCAAATCTTTCGTCTTCATTAAGAGAATTTACTATTTCATACACCGTTGCGGAACGGTATTTCAACATGATATAGATCTCTTCAAGCATATAATTTATCCGTTTAAGAGATATCACTCTGTTTTTCAAAGCAGATGAAAAATATATACCTCCCAAAGAGGCGGACAGAATGATAACAGCAATACCAAAAATTTTAAGCATTTTTTACCGTCCTTTCGCCTTTTATTATTTCGGAATAACTGCCTGTTTCCGAAAGAACGGCTATATTCCCGAACATATGCCGTCCTATCCCTTTATATCCAAGCTCGTCCGAGGACGAAGCGTGTATAGAGGCAATTACATAAATACCGCTGTGTGAAGCAGCCGTTACTGCTGCGAGGTCGCTTTCCGTACCTATTTCGTCACATATTATCACCTGCGGAGACATTACCCGAACAGCAGTCATTATACCGTCATATTTGTTATAACCGTCAAAAACATCGGTGTTTATCCCGATATCATTCTGCGGGATACCATTCCACACCGCTGCAAGCTCTCCACGTTCATCAATAAGCACCGTCCTGTAGATACGTCCAAGATTTCGTGACAGATCACGCAAAACCGTAGTTTTTCCCGAACCCGGAGGACCGGCTATAAGCAGACTGCATAGACCTTTTCCGAAAAACTGACCGAAAAGCTCGTCCGAGCAGCCGATAATTTCCCTTGCGGCGCGGAAATTAAGCGAACCGATGTTTTTTACAGTTCCGCCGGAAAACGTTCCGCAGAGCCCGACGCGGTGACCGCCTTTCACGGTGATAAAGCCCTCGGAGATCTCCTTCTGGTAGCTGTGTATGGAATACTGACAGACAGCCTCAAAAGTTCGTTTTATATCTTCCGGTGAAATTTCAGGAGCAGTTTCCGCAGCGTATGTAAGATTTCCGTCAGGCATTATATACCTTACGGAATTTTTTAATGTGACCGCCGCCGGACGTCCCACCCGCAGCCGTATTTCACGGATATCCTCAAAAAAGCCATCAGAAATATTCCGCACTGCCTTTCCTATCTCTCCGCTGAAATAGCAGATAAGCTCTTCTTTTTTCACGTCCATCTCTCCTTTGCTATCCGTATATTCAATACTATGCGGCTTGACCGGATCATAGAACGCAAAAGATCCGTTTCCGGAATTTCTTCCGAAAACGGATCAATTGATCTGCTATATAATTATTTTAGGCTATGTCAAAAAATTTAGTACGGTAAATCAAAATTTATCTCAACTCTCAACACTTATTATCACGCGTTTTCTACCCAGACTGTTTCCGCCTCATGGCGTTTTGGTCTGCCCATAAGATTTGTAAGAGCGGATTTTGCGCTCAGGCCGTTGAAAAGCACATTATAGCATTGTTCGGTGATAGGCATATCAACTCCGACTTTCCGGGCAAGTTCATACGCCGCTTTTGTGCAGATATAACCTTCCACCGTTCCGACCTGCTTTACTGCATCTTCCGGTGTTGTTCCCTGACCTATAAGTATCCCTGCACGCCTGTTTCGGCTGTGCATACTCGTGCATGTAACGATCAGATCGCCTATTCCGGTAAGTCCTGCAAAAGTCTCGCTCCTTCCGCCCAAAGCAACGCCGAGGCGGGCGATCTCCGTGATACCTCTTGTCATAAGAGCGGCTTTAGTATTGTCGCCAAGGCTCATACCGTCGCAAATTCCGGCACAAAGAGCAATTATATTCTTTAACGAACCGCCCAGCTCGCAGCCTACGACATCGCTGTTGATATATATACGGAAAGTATTATTTGACATTACGCTTTGTATATAGTCAGCATATTTATGATCTTTAGACGCAGCTACCACGGTAGTGGGTATCCCAAGCGCCACTTCTTCAGCATGGGAAGGTCCGCTAAGGACTACGATAGGATTGTTAGGTATCTCTTCTTCAAGAACTTCACTCATTCTTTTAAGGGAAGGCTCTTCAAGTCCCTTTCCGGTATTTACAATAACGGTTTCAGGAGAAATATGGGGAGCAGCTTTTTGTGCAACTTCCCTGACCTTTCCCGTAGGTATGCCGAAAATAACTATTTCTGCTCCGGAAACGGAATTTATATCGTTTGTAAGGGTTATTTCATCGCTTATCTTTACTCCGGGAAGTTTTTGCTTGTTTTCACCGTCGCGTCTGATATCGTCAACTTCCTGTTCAAAAGCCGACCATACGGTCACATCATGTCCGAAGTTGTTAAGCATTACCGCAAGACTCAATCCGAAGCCGCCCATTCCGAGAATAGTGAAATTTGCCATATTATCCTTCCTTTCCGCCTGATCTTTCCGATTTGCTCTTGATGAATTTATTTTCCGTACCGTTTCTCAATCGCTGGATATTGGTCTTATGCATATATATCAGCAGTGCGCTTGTAATTGCTACAAGAACGGTATGAGTTATACAAAGGTCAAGACTTATATTTTCCACAAAATAGTGAAGCAGGAACGTCAGTATGGGGTAAAATATTGCCGAGGAGATCGACGCTACCGAAACATACTTTGATATCAGAAGTACGATCGCAAAAAAAGGTATGATTATTACAAATGTCTGCCAGTCAATAACTATCAGTATCGAGCAGGAAACAAGTATGCCCTTCCCACCTCTGAAACCGTAATATATAGGGAAAATATGCCCGATAATCGCGGCGATACCGGATATGTAGCCGACCGTCTTTTCATCAAAACCGTCCGCTCCCACAAAAATACGGAATATTAGTATGCTTATAAGAACTGCAACGATCCCTTTGGCAAGATCTCCCAGCAGAGTAAGCAGCGCAGGGAATTTTCCGTAGCAGCGAAGCGTATTTGTAAGCCCTGCATTCTTGCTGCCGTGTTCCCTGATGTCCTCATGTTTAAGAAGTTTCACCACGATTATAGCGGAATTGCAGCTTCCCAGCAAATATGAAACGATGACCGAAAGTATTCCCGCAATAATAAGCTTTACCATAATTCAGAACTCCCATTATTTAATTATTTATCATCATTTTTTCCGCGCTCACGGATAATAAAGCGAACCGGTGTTCCCTCCAGACCGAAAGTCTGACGTATCTGATTTTCAAGATATCTCTGATATGAGAAATGGAACAGATCCGCCCTATTTACAAACGTTACGAACGTGGGAGGTTTTGTGGAAGGCTGTGTCATATAGTAAATTTTCAGCCTTCTTCCCTTGTCCGACGGCGGCTGTACTCTTGTTGTCGCATAAGAAAGAACGTCGTTCAGCATTCCCGTGGAGATCCTCATACTGTTTTGTCTGTGCACATCATTTATCATATCGAAAAGCTTTTCAACACGCTGTCCCGTTTTAGCGGAAATAAATATGAACGGAACATATGACATAAAGCTGAAGCTTTCAGAAAGCTTTGTTTTGAATTCGTCCATAGTGCTGTCAGTTTTTTCTACAGCGTCCCATTTGTTGACGGCAACGATGCAGGCTTTTCCCTGTTCATGGGCATATCCTGCAACTTTTGAATCCTGCTCGGTAAATCCGACCGTTGCATCAATGAGGATCACGCAGACGTCGGAACGGTCCACTGCCATATATGCTCTCAGAACGCTGTAATGTTCGATCTTTTCAAGAACTTTAGACTTTTTACGTATGCCGGCAGTATCAATAAATATATACTTCCCGTGGGAATTTTCTACCGTCGTATCAGTGGCATCGCGCGTCGTTCCGGCAATATCGGAGACTATCATTCTCTCTTCGCCGGCAATACGGTTTATCAGAGAAGATTTTCCGACGTTAGGTTTGCCGATAACGGCAACTTTAATGTATTCTTCATCATCATTTTCGATCTCTTCTTCGGGAAAATGCTTGAAAATTTCGTCCAGCATATCTCCCGAACCGTGACCGTGAGCAGCGGAAACTGCGATCGGATCTCCCAGCCCAAGGCTGTAGAATTCATAGAATTCCGGCGGAGGATCGCCGACGGAATCGCACTTGTTTACGCACAGTACAACTGGCTTGCCGCTTTTCCGGAGCATAGTGGCAACGTCGTGATCGTCTGCTGTAACGCCTATGCGAACATCGGTAAGAAAGACGATAACATCTGCTTTTTCTATCGCAAGTTCCGCCTGACGTCTCATCTGTTTAAGGATAACGTCCTCGCTGTTGGGTTCGATACCGCCGGTATCGACTACCATAAATTTTCTGTTTCTCCACTCACATTCGGAATAAATGCGGTCACGGGTAACGCCCGGAGTATCTTCCACGATCGAAAGGCGTTTTCCCACAAGTTTATTGAAAAGCGTAGATTTTCCCACATTCGGACGTCCTACCACCGCAACTATTGGCAAAGCCATATTATCATCTCCTTTAATTTCCCGTTACCGCGTCAAAGAGTTCGTACCCGTCATTTGTGACCTTGCGCGTCTTTACGCCGAGAGCTTTTTCGACATTGGTCAGAGTAATGTCGTCAAGAAAAATATCCTCGTCGGCTTTGAGCATATTCGATGAAATTATCAGCGTATCTCCGAGAGGTTTTCCTTTCAGCTGAGCAATAAGATCCTGTCCTGTTATCAGCCCTGTAACGGTTATCGTTTCGCCGAAGAAGTCATTTCTTATTTTATACACCCTGCAATTTATATTATGCCACTTTTTATGCACTTTTTCAACCATTGACGCAATAAATTTATATGCAAGCGCACCCGTTGCTATTGAAACATCGGAAATCCCCACATTTTCTGCATTTTCAAAAGCGTCCTCAAATTCGTCTATGAGCGAACGCATCATTCCCACGCCGTTTTCATACTGGGAATAGTCCTCATAAAATTCCGCGTTGGGAAGCTCGCGCTCGGCAGTTATATAGAACTCGTCGGCAGGAAATACCAGTCTTGTATCATATTTATCCAGAAATTGTTTTTGAAATTTTTCTATAAGGTCAATAGTCCTCCCTGCGCCTTCCTTATCAAAAAGCGTAAGCGGATAAAGCCCGTCACGGAATTTTGTAAGTCCTACAGGAACAACGGCAATACTCTGAATGTTGGGCATAAGCTTTCCCAGATCTGTAAGCGTCCGCTCCAGTTCAGCGCCGTCGTTTATTCCGGGACAAAGAACTATCTGACAGTTCATAGATATCCCCGCTTCCGCAAACTGACGGAGATAATCAAGTTTTTCTCCTGCAAAACGGTTATTCATCATCATACATCGGAGTTCGGGGTTTGTGGTATGAACAGAAATATTTATCGCAAGCCTCATATGTATTATTCTGTCGATATCCTTTTGTGAAAGGTTCGTCAGTGTGACATAATTTCCCTGCAAAAAAGACAGCCGCGCATCGTCGTCCTTGAAGTAAAGTGTCTCACGCATATTGGGCGGCATCTGGTCGATAAAGCAGAAAATGCACTTATTGCAGCAGCTTTGCTTCTTATCCATAAGGAACGTTTCAAACTCCAGACCGAGGTCGTCATACTCGCTTTTGCGGACTGTGACCGTTTTCTTTTCGCCGCCTGAAATTATTCCCAGCTTTACGATCCTTTCGGCTGAATAGAACATATAGTCAAGAACGTCCTCGATATCGTGACCGTTCACCGCGGCAAGGATATCCCCCGCCTTTATTCCCTTTCCGGAAACCGGCGAACCGTTTATAACAGATCTGATCTCTACCGACACACCGATCTCCTCCTTTTGTTAATGTTTAGTATTAAGAGTTGAGATAAATCAGAATTTATCAAACAGTGATCTCTATTTGATTTCCTTCAACTACAACAACACAACTTTCATAGTATCCATCTCCGGTAGTTCGTGGACCGCTCACAACATGATATCCATCATTCTGTAATAATTGTGTTAGTTCATTAACACGATCTTTACTTCCAACTGAAAACGCAATATGAATGAAGCCTGTACGATTCAGAGATTTTTCTTCATCCACCAAGTCGGGCTTATTCATTATTTCCAATCTTGCACCGTTATCAAAAGATATGAAGTAAGAACGAAAATCTGTTTGTGGATTATGATATCCGTCATTAGATTTTCCGTCGAGATATTTAACAAAGAAATCTCTGACCTGCTCGATATCTTTGACATACATTGCAATATGCTCTATTTTCATGTAGTTGCCTCCATAAATTCCAATTTAGCAATGCATTTTAACAAATTAAATTTGAAATCTTTATAAAAAAACCGGAAAAGGATCACTCCTTCTCCGGCTTCCTTAAAGCAAGATCAAACTTCCTTCTTAATAACTTCAACGCCCTTATAGAATCCGCAGTTCTTGCAAACCTTGTGAGGAGCAGTCAATGCTCCGCAGTTTGAACATCTGGAAAATGCAGGAGTATCCAGCTTCCATACAGCTGAACGTCTCTTATCACGTCTTGCTTTTGATACCTTTCTCTTTGGTACTGCCATTATCAGCACCTCCTTATCATATTAACCGATCTGATCGCCGCAATTGCATCCGCCCTGATTCAGGTCAGCCCCGCATTCAGGGCAAAGTCCTTTGCAGTCCTCCCGGCAAAGCATTTTCGACGGCAGGGAAAGCAGACAATCCGTAAGCGCAAGCTCGTCCATATCAAGTTCATCATTTTCCGTAACGATATATTCATCAGAATAATTATCGCTACTAAGCGAGCGGACGAGAATATGCTCAAAATCGAAGCAATAATCACGGTCAAATTCTATAAGACATCTGTCACAGCAGATGTGCAGTGTAAATTCCGCAGAATATTTAAGCGAAACGATGCCGGCTCGGTTTACTGCCGTGCCTTTGATCGCGATAGGGCCTGAAAAGGTGAAGCCTTTTACCTCATTCAGCCTTTCGCTGTCAATGACATGATCAAGGCAAACCTTTTCTCCGACAATGTTATAAAGCTGTTTTAAGCGAATGACCATAGTACACCCCAAACACTGCTAAAGAATATTATACCATATCCGTTCCGATATGTCAATACTTTTGCAGGAATTTATTTGATAGAATACTTGGAAACGCTTTCCGGAAGATCTTCCTTGTTGGCTGAAACTGTAAATACTACTTCAACGTCACTTCCCGTAAGTTTATCTATCTTGTTGAGCATCGCTCCGAGAGCCTCAAAATCAGCTCCGCCCACTTTAAGGATAGAATCGATGAAAATTTCCTTTATATCATAGTTTCCGGCAACCAGACCTGCAACAAGACCATAGAAAGCCTCAAAAGAATAGATATTATAAGCATCCGTATCAACTATTCTTACAGATGTAGGGATATCATATCTGAGCTTTTCGCTCTTGTCAATGCAGACAACGTAACCGTTCGTCTCCTTGGCAGCCTTGTTGATCATATCGATCAGGAGCTTGGTCTTGCCTGAGCCCTTGGTCCCTGTAATGATTTTTACCATAATAAACACTCCGTTCCGCCTTTTAAAGGCATATTTTTATTTGAACACCCTGCGGGTGAAAAATGACAAAAGGTCAGATCAGCCAAGCTTGGCTTCCAGTGCAGCCTTCTGATCCTCATATCCGGGTTTGCCGAGAAGAGCGAACATATTCTTTTTATAGCTTTCAACACCGGGCTGATCGAAAGGATTTACTCCAAGCATATATCCGCTTACGGCGCAAGCCTTTTCAAAGAAGTAAACCATATATCCAAAGCTCTTTTCGGAAGTATCTTCCAGTTCAAGGACGATATTGGGAACACCGCCTTCGGTATGAGCAAGAACGGTTCCCTCAAAAGCTTTTCTGTTTACAACAGACATATTCTGATTTGTCAGGAAGTTAAGTCCGTCAAGATTTTCGGCGTCGTTTTCAAGGAACAAGTCTTTCTTAGGCTTCTTTATGTCAACGACTGTCTCGAACATAATTCTTGAGCCCTGCTGGATAAACTGTCCCAGCGAATGAAGATCGGTAGAGAAAGTTGCGGACGAAGGGAATATTCCCCTGTTATCCTTGCCTTCGCTCTCGCCGAAAAGCTGTTTCCACCATTCAGCCATCATTGTGAAGCTGGGATCGTAGGAAATAAGCATTTCAACGGTTTTATTCTTTCTGTAAAGAATATTCCTTATAGCGGCATATTTGTAGCAGTCGTTGCTGTCAAAATCAGCGGAAAGCTCGTCCTGAGCCTGCTTAGCGCCTGCCATTATTGCGTCTATATCACAGCCCGCAACGGCTATAGGGAGAAGTCCTACCGCCGTCAGCACTGAATATCTTCCTCCCACATCATCTGCAATAACAAATGTTTCGTATCCCTCCGTATCAGCAAGCTGCTTCAAAGTGCCTCTTGCCTTGTCTGTAGTGCAGAATATCCTGTCCTTAGCGCCTTCTTTGCCGTATTTTTTCTCCACCATTTCGCGGAATATCCTGAAAGCAAGCGCCGGCTCGGTAGTAGTTCCGGACTTGGAAATAACATTTACCGAGAAATCCTTTCCTTCACAGAGAGAAATTATCTCGTTAAGATATGTGGGGCTGATATTGTTTCCGGCATAATAAATTTCCGGAGTATCTTTTTTCAGATTGTTATAAAGGGGCGATCTGAGAAGCTCTATTGCAGCTCGTGCGCCCAGATATGAACCGCCTATGCCGATGACGATAAGAACGTCAGAATTGCTGCGTATCTTAGCTGCCGCGGTCTTTATCCTTTCAAATTCTTCCTTATCGTAATCCGTAGGGAGATTTACCCAACCGAGAAAATCGTTTCCTGCGCCGGATCTTTCCTCAAGAGTCTTTGCGGCGAGCATTGCCGACGCCTTGATGTTTTCCATTTCATGAGGCGCGATAAAATTCTGAAGGTATTTGGTGTTTAATTTTATAGACATGACCTTCTCCTCCTAAAGTTATTCATATTCTAATTTTACTATAAATTCAAAAAATTTGCAACGATTTTCTCAAGATAACCTGACAAACTATCAACTTTTGGTCAGTCTCACTAAAATGTTAAAAGTTTTTTGATAATAATAACCAAAGCCTTTGCAGCTGACATTTCTTCTACCGGTCCGGCTGCACATATATCCACGGAAAATATCATTTTTTCGCCCCTTATGAACTGTATTTCTCCTGCTTTATCTCCTTTTTTCACCGGAGCATAAAGAAAATCAGTGAGCACTACCCTTGAAGATATCGAATTTTCCGCTCCTTTCGGAAGGACTATATTCTTTACCGCACCGTATTCCAAAGGCACTTTGCGCTCCATTCCTCCCCTGACGGATATGCCTTCGGGAATATTATCCGGCACGGGCGGAGCAAACACCATATAATCTGAAAATCCCATATCCATAAGTCTTTTTGCTTCGGAAACAGCCAGTTCTTCGTCATCGCAGCCGATAACGACGGAAATGTATCTCACGCCGTCACGCTCGGCGCCGCAGGCTGCAAAATATCCCGAACTTTCAGTATATCCGGCTTTAAATCCAAGTATCCCTTTATATGACTTCACAAGCGTGTTATTATTGACAAGTTCGGTCTGACCGTTTCTGACAAAATCATGCCAACAGGTAAAATATTGGCGCAAAAAGTCATATTCGGACAGTTCCGCACACAGCACCGCCATATCCTTTGCGGTAGAGATCTGTTTATCATCGTCATAATATCCGTTAAAATTAGTGAAAGATGTATTTTTCATACCAAGCATGGCTGCTTTATCATTCATAAGTCTGACAAAGTTATCGGCTGTACCGCCTATTTTTTCAGCCAGAACGGCTGAGGCATCATTGGCATTTCCGATGATCACGGATCTTAAAAGCTCATCTACCGTGATCTTTTCGTTTGGCATAAGCCATATCTGCGCCCCCTGCATAGAATTGGCAAACGATGATGTATTGAGTTCCTGATCCAATGATATCTCTCCCCGCTCAATGCTTTCAGCGGCAAGCAGAACGGTCATCAGCTTTGCCATAGTACCGGCAGGCACTTTGGTCTCCTCATTTATGCCGTCTATTACCGTACCGCTTGAAGCCTCTGCAAGTACTTCACAAAAAACATATTCCCTTTTTTCATTGTCAGCCTTAACGGTAATATACATTTCGGATACTAAGATAATTATTGCCTGAAATACCCATAAGGATCTTGAAAAAAATTTTTTCCGCATTGAATTTCCCTCCCGTAAATCATATGCATACAAAAATAATTTTAGACAAGCACATTAACGGATATATTTGACAAATAAGGCAGAATGTGATATACTGACAATCAGATATCATTAATTTGGAGAATTTTATGTTCGGATATGTAAAACCATTCAAACCCCAGATGAAAATATGCGAATTTGAAATATACAAAGCGGTATACTGCGGACTTTGCAGGACTCTCGGAAAAAAATACGGTGTTTTTGCAAGAATGACGCTAAGCTATGATTTTGCCTTTCTCGGCATAATGGCTCTTGCGCTGAACGGCTCGGAAGCGGAAATATGTCCGTACAGATGTATAGCCCATCCTTTAAGAAAAACTCCCTGTATAAGGACCGATACAGGTCTTGACTATACCGCAGCCGCAGCTTCACTGCTCATATACCATAAAATAAAGGACGATCTTCACGACAAACGCTTTTTGAGCAAGATCCCTCCGCTTATTATGCTCGGTTTTACAAGAAAAGCATACAAGAAAGCTTCCGCTGTCTATCCTGAACTGTCGGAATATATCTCCCAGCAGATGAAAGAACAGGTCCGGCTTGAAAAAGATAACTGCAAATCCATAGACCGCGCATCCGAACCTTTTTCAAATATCCTTGGAGCTATCTCCGCCGGATTGAGCGAAAACAATTACGAAAAGCGCCTGCTCCACCGTTTCGGCTACCTGCTCGGAAGATATATCTATATAACGGACGCTTTTGATGACGTAGAAAAGGATTTCAGAGCAAACGGATTTAATCCACTTATTCTCGGAAATAAAACAGTGAACGATCTTGATATTTCGCTCATAAAAACAAAAGCCGAGGACAGCGTGAACTTTACCCTCGGAGCTCTGGCAGACTGTTATGTTCAGCTTGGCCTTAAAAGATTCAAACCTATAACGGATAACATCGTATATCTCGGCTTAAAAAACGTTTTTTACGATATAATAAAGAAAAAAGAAATAAAAGAAGCAGAAAATGAAGGGAGTCTATGATAAATGAACGATCCTTACAGTATACTTGGCGTATACCCGTCGTCATCAGATGATGAGATCAGATCGGCATACGAAGAACTGGTAAGACAAAATTCCGGAAACGGTGAAAAGATCACCGAGCTTACCAATGCTTACAATGACATAATGGATTTACGCCGTGCAAACATCTTTACGCCCGCCGGAAACAGTCTGTCGGAAGTAAGGCGTCTCCTGAGCATCGGGAATTATCAGGACGCCTCGTCTATACTGGATTCGATACAGGAAAGGACAGCCGAATGGTATTTTCTGAGCGGCAGCGCAAACTATGCCAAAGGCTGGCTCGACGATGCATATTCCGACTTTGAAAAAGCGTGCAGAATGGAACCTTACAATCCGGAGTATAATTCCGCATTCAGACATATGCGCGAAAGCAAGAACGGCTATATGCGCGGCGATCCGAACGATAAGCCGTTCGGAGACAATATGCGTCCTGTAGGAGGATGCAGCGTATGCGATATATGCAACGGTCTTATCTGTACAGACTGCTGCTGTGAATGTATGGGCGGGGATCTTATCCCATGCTGCTGAACAGAGGAAAATTATGAGAAAAATAAGCTATAAAGTTTCTCTCGGAGGAATAATATCCGCTTTGTGTCTGCTTATGATGTTCCTTACCGCGGTATTCCCTCCCTTGAACATAACTCTCCCGCTTTTTGCCGGAGTGCTGATAACCATAGTAGCCATTGAAGTAAGCACTTCATGGTCGTTCGTAACATACGCAGCCGTAGCTGTGCTGTCGTTTTTTGTAACTCCGGATAAAGAAGCATGGATGTTCTTTACATTTTTATTCGGATATTATCCGGTGGCAAAATCATTTTTTGAAAAAATGAAAAGCAAGGTCATATGCTGGATATGTAAGCTGGCGGCATTCAATGTTTCGATCATAATAATTTTCTATACGCTTATGAACATTCTCGGAACTCTTGACCTGTTTGAAGAATTCGGATTTTACAACGAATGGCTGATACCCGCTCTTATTATTGCCGGAAACTTAATATTCCTGTTCTATGATTATACGCTTACGCTGCTTATAATAAGCTATAAAAAATGGTTCAGACCGACTTTCCTCAGAAAATTCAAATAAAACTGCGGCTGATGAAACAGCCGCTTTTTTCATTCTGCCCAATCATATCCCTGCTGAATTTGTGCAAATCTGCCTTTGAAAACTTATGTATTTTATGCTATAATCAAAGTATAGAATGAAAGGAGT
Source organism: uncultured Clostridia bacterium (assembly GCA_947631055.1). Classification (GTDB taxonomy): domain Bacteria; phylum Bacillota; class Clostridia; order Oscillospirales; family Ruminococcaceae; genus RGIG8773. Next base: position 22,000 of record CANRJZ010000013.1, read on the forward strand.
GTAACCACATGTTCAGCATTGGAGAATATGTTGTTTATGGTTCAGGAGAAATTTGCCGTATTGCTGAAAAAACCGAAAAATGTTTTGACGGGAAAAATGACAAGGAATATTGTAAGCTGATCCCGCTTGATTCCGTGAATTCGACTTACTATGTCCCTGCCGAAAGTATGGACAGGAATGTAAGGAAACTTCTTACAAAAGAAGAAATTTACAATATAATAGATTCTATGCCCAATGCCGAAGGAATATGGTTCAATGACAAAAATATCCGCAGAGAGCAATTCGGGGCAATGCTTAAAAGCGATGATTTTTCCGGAATAATCGGAATGATGAAATCGATCTATGAAGAACGCAGAAAACGTTCCGAAAACGGAAAGCAGCTGATCGCTTCCGATGAAAAAGCTTTTATTGCAGCGGAAAATCTTATAAACCGCGAATTTTCAATCGTTCTCGGCATAAATGCGGACGAAGTTGAAAATTTTATTCACGAACGCCTTTCTGCCGCAGGAATGTAAATAAAAAGCCGCACATAAATTTACGGCTTCAGCTTGTCGAAAAATGAGCAAGTATGCGCTGACATACTTGCTCATTTTTGTCGCTTTGCGAGCGACACTTATCACTAAATCTGATGGTTTTCCCCTACTTCTCTTCCTTCCGGTTTTTGAACACTTTTTCTGCAGCCTGTAATATGAAGTTTCCGTAAAAGATAACTCCGCATTTTTACTCAAATTATCAGGATTTTTATAATTTGTTGTGTTATACTTAAATTGTTCCGGAACATAAGGAGGGAAAAGCCTGAAAATAAATTTTCCAGACTTTGCGTTTTGCGCTTTGCTGAGTACGGTCAGCAATTTTGCTTCGCAAAACCGCACAAAACTTGAAAGGAGAGGCTTGCTTTGCAAGCATGGTCATAAATATGATACTTTGCAGTGCTTACGCTCCATGCAAAGCCTGAGGACGC
>CANRJZ010000014.1 GCA_947631055.1 uncultured Clostridia bacterium
GATGATATTGCCGCCGGTAATTATTACACTGCCTGTAGAAAAGATATTATATACAGCAGTACCATCACCACTATTTGTAATTGTTCCTCCGTTTATTATAATCTTTGCAGATGAACCATAAATTGTAAAATTTGCTGAATTTTCGATCGTTCCGCCGTTTACGGTAAGTTCACCCGAGTCAATGCTTATTGTTGTATCGCTGCCGCTGATATTTCCGTTGTTTTCATCTTCGTCGTAAATATTCAGCTTTGAGCTTAAGCCGATATTTATGACCTTATCGCTTGTGCCGGTGATACTTTTCCCGTTCAGGCAGAGGTTTGTCACGCCGGTGGGAACGTTCCATGCTTTGGACAGGGTAACGTTTTCCTTCAGATACCAGTTGCCTTCTTTGTCGGGAAGTCTGTCGGTCTTATTCCACTCAATGAAATTAACTTGTTCACCGTCGATATCATGATAATGCATTTTTGAGAGTTCAAGCTCGCCGTCGGAATTTGCAATTACTGTGTAGTCGCTGTTTGCCGATGTGAAATTTTCCGCTGTGGCTCTGCCCCCAGCGCCGGTGGTGAATACGTCTGCCGTACTCATTTTAATTGAATATTTTCCGCTGAGTTCATCGGTAATATTTATTTTTGCTCCGGTTCTGAGCATGATACCCGCTTGTGTTCCGGATATTTCCGGACTGCCGGAAAGGTCCAGCGTACCGTCCAGATCTATACCGTATCCGCCGCCGACTATGGTACCGCCTTTTATACCGGCTGTCCCTCCGTTGACGATCATGCAGCTGTGTTTTTCATTTGTGCTTTCAAATTTTATGCTGCCGCCGTTTAATGTGAACTTGCCGTCCGGTCGAACTTGTATAAAAGAGAATGGGAAGTCGTAAGATGACATATCGCCATTGATGATACATCCGTTATTTTCATCATCATATATGTTCAATTCGGAATTTTCCGAAACATATATATTTGTGTAGCTGTCAAATGTTATAGTTTGTCCGTTAAGGCAAAGGTTTATTTCTTGGCTTCTATCAATGACCCAGCCGCCGTTCACATGAACCGGCTTTGTAAGATAATAGTTTCCGGTCGTGGTGGGCAGGCTGTTGTCTGATTCCCAGGATTCAAACTCCATATCGCTATCCATATCGCTATGAGAATGGATATAAATTATTCTGCCTTTGGTTGCGTCAATGTATTTGATGTTTCCCGGGATCGCATCGTTGTATATGATGATCGTCTCGCCCTCATTTAATTCAAGCGGTCCGCTAAGCGTTACATTTCCGTGTACTCTGTAAGTTTTTGTATCTGCGTTATATGAAATATAGGAAGAACCCTCGGGCATTCTTGTGCTTTCTTTAAAAATACCGCCTGTCACGGAGCCGCCGTTAATGCTTACATCAGAATTTTTGAAGTCGCCTCCGCTGATAGTACCATCATTATGGATCAAAGTTATATCACTATAAACCCCGTTGCTGATATTACCCTCATTTTCCAGTGTTATATGTAATTGGTCATTATCAGAAGATACATAATCATAATTATGAACGTAATTAGTATCACACTGAATACATATTCCGTCAATGTGATTATTTATTGTAAGGAAGAAAATTACTGGATATTCACCATATTTATCTGTTCCATCCTGTGTACTGCTTATTATTTGCGGTTGACCGATCAGCTTTACACTTTTATATTCAGAGCGCGAGAGATATAACTCGATATTAACTTCTATTACGTCATGATGTGCGTAACGGCTATCGTTTGTTATTTTTTCATCTTTGACATACATAGTATAATATGATGGTACTTTGGTAACTTTACTATAATTGATATTATCAAGATCATTGCGATCTATAGTGATTTTACTCAGATCTATAACTCCATCAAATAATGAGTCGTCAAACAAATAGCTATATGGTACAAGATCGATCTGTTCTGTCGCTCCATTATATATAAGGCTGTAACCTTTTGATTGAAGTTTATCGGAAAGTGTGAATATACCGTTTTCAAATGCATCTTTTGCATACTCTCCCTGAATAACGCCCGGAATCATTTTATTTAAATTAGGATCGGTTAAATCTATAATATACGAACCTGGATTTGTGATTTGTTCGTTTACAATAATTTTCCCGTCATCAACCGTTAATACTCCTCCATTAGTTACCCGAGGCGAAAGTGAAAGTGACAGAACGCTGCCGGATTTTAAAAAGCCGGATTTTAAAATAATATTATCACCATAATAGCTTACATAATCTTTAAGTGTCAATGTACCATCTTCGCAAACAATTTCCGGTGAACGTGCAAATATAGCGCCATTTAAGGTAAGATTACCCCCCATGTTGATAGTAATATCGTCAAAGGCTGAAAATCCTCCTTCTCCGATAATATTTAACGAACCTCCTTGGGTCACCAGAATGGATCCTGTTTGAAAAACATAACCATTAATATCAATGGTTACGTCGGAAGTGATCCTAATGTTTTGCTCAAATGGTAATTGTGGCTTAAAAAAACTTATGCTTTCAGCAAGGTAATAATCGCCGCTGGGAAATCCGGAAGCGTAACTTTGAATATTATCGTTCGTCAGCGCCGTACGTCCTAAATTAAGAGCAAGCAGGTCTGCTTCGTCCTGTTCTGTCTCCTCGGTCTCTTCCGTAACGGAAGTCTCGGTTGTTGTCTCCGTTTCATCGGGAATTTCTTCCTCCGGAGCGGTAGTTTCCGCAGATGTTTCACCGGTCGCTGTTGTGACTTCGGTCTCGGCGGGCGGCTCGGTAACGGAAGGCGCAGTAGTTTCCGCGGGCGCAGTTGTTTCAGAGGGTGCAGTTGTTTCGGCAGGGAAACCACCCCTCTCCGTTGTTGTCTCCGGACTGGAAGATTTTACCCCCCCCTGATTCAGACTTTGGCTCTGTGTCAAAATTCGTTACAGACGTTCCGGGCGTGCTGATATCCGGCTCTGCGGCAAAAGTTCCCGCAGGCATGGGAACGAATATCATTGACAGTGCAATTATTGCGCTTGTAAACCTGCGTATAAAAGTCCTTTTCATAAAATTGACCTCCCGATATATTGTATAACAGAAATCGCATTTTATTATTAATTTCGAAACAATAAGTACATAAATATTTAATTATAACTTATTAATTACATTGTATTGTAGAATTATGAATTTTTCTACCTGCTTATTAATAAAAATTTTAGGAAATTATTGTTGATATATTATAAATACTGTATCAAAAACCGTCATATCAATATTTTGATCGTATATTGATTTTTGAACAAAAGTATGATATAATATCATTGATATCATGTTTGTCTTGGGGGAGAAAACATAAAGACCGATCGGAGGATGATTATGAAAAAACATATTATAAGCGGAGTTTTGCTGCTGATAGCTGCGGTGATGTCACTTCCCGCATTGACCGTGAGCGCAAGCGGCAGCGCATTGTATCTGCAAACATCTGCGGTCCCCGATAAGGCTGCGGAATACGCAAAAGAAATATTTTCTGGCTTTTCGGAAAGCGATTTCCTTTACATGGGATTTGCGTCCGATGAAGCTGAAAGCGCAGTGCTTGGCAGCGGCTTTTGCGCAAAGCCTGCAAAAAGCGACGTTGATACTTCGGATATTTTCTATTTCCCCGTTTTGTGTAATGATAAGATATCCGCTTTAATGGCGGTAACATACAACGGAAGATCCTATGGCTATCAGCTGGGAAATGACGATATATCGGAAGCGATGAACGATATAGATACTTCCTTTGACGATCCGCTGGAAATATATGTATCCGAAAATGCTTTTTACGGCGTTACGGATGACGGCGTGAAGATACTTTCGTATGGGATCATATATTCCGGCAGCGAGATAGAAAAAGAGATAGACTCGATAAAAAAATTACATAAGGCAAAAGACAGCGAAACAGACGTTATCGCCGTTTACGGAAATATTGAAAACGGTTTTGTCAGGTCTGACGATAAGATATACTGCATAGATCCCGACGGGAACTACGCAAAGGGCTGGCAGACTATCGACGGTAAAAAATATTATTTCAAAAAGGACGGTTCCGCTGTCACGGGATCGGCTGTCATCGGCGGAGTGAGATATAAATTTTCCTCCGACGGCGTTTGCGGCGGGAAATATTCCGGCTGGGCAAAAAAAGACGGAAAGTATTATTACTACAAAGACGGCGTGATGAAAACCAACTGCTGGCTGACCGTAAAAGGCAAAAAAACATATTATCTTACCGAGGACGGTTCCCGCGCCTCCGGAAAGATCACCATAAAAGGAAAAACTTACAATTTTTCCGACAACGGAAAATTGCTCTGAGGCCGCTGCGCCTTTTGTATGAACAGGTATAAAAAATTGCCGCATTCTTATGCTAAGATGCGGCAATTTTGCGTATAGGCAGTACGCTGTTTTATATCGTTTTTATGACTTTCGCCGGATTTCCGACGGCTATCGAATTGTCCGGTATGTCCTTTGTGACTATAGCTCCCGCTCCGATGACCGAATTTTCACCGATAGTTATCCCCGGAAGGATCGTGACGTTCGCGCCTATCCAGACGTTGTTCCCGATGCACACGGGCTTGCATATCAGGATATTTTTATCCTTCGGATCGTGGTTGTTTGTAACAATGGTACAGTTAAATGAAATATTCACATTATCTCCGACAGTGACCCCGCCGAAAGACATACAATTTAATCCTCCGAGGATATTGACATTTTTGCCTATGCTGACTTTATCTGCCATATTTATATATATTGGCGCGGAAACAGACGAACCCTCTCCGAGGGAATTATTGAATAGCTCGTTCAGCAATTCGGTATATTCATCGGTAAAAGGCATCGTTTGCCCCAGCTTCCAGCACAGGCGGCTGCTCCTTTCGGTCTCGCGTTCTCTTTCCTCATCGGGAATATTAAGGTCTATTATGATATTTTCCATTATCGCACCTCCTGAAAATACTGATATAATTATATCAGAAGATCGTCGGATCTGCAAGCCCCGACAGGAGAAAATATTCGTGACGCATGGGAAGAACTTGCAGAAAAATCGTTTTTGTGCTATAATATTATCCGATGAGGTGATAGATCAATGAGCAAATACAAGGAGCATATAAAGAAAAATTTTTATTGTTTTATTCTCGGACCGTTGTTTATGATACTTGAAGCAAGCGGAGAGTTCATACTGCCCTTCATCAACGCAAATATTATAAACGACGGCGCCGCCAACGGGGATATACCCTATATCCTGCGCTACGGAGCATATATGGCGATCATAGCTGCCGGTATGCTGCTGACGGGGATACTGGGCGCGTTCTACGGCGTGAGGGGCTCCGCAAGGACTGCCGCAGGACTTCGCAGGGACGTTTTCAGAAAGATACAGACATTTTCTTTTTCCGATATAGACCGATTTTCTACGGGTTCGCTCATAACAAGAGTGACCAATGATATCACGCAGATACAGACATTTATACAAAATCTGCTGAGAGGATTTTTCCGCAGCCCCGTAATGCTCATAGGAGCTTTTATAATGTCGTTCAAGCTCAGTCCCGATATAGCATGGGTAATATTTATAATAGTGCCTTTTCTTGGGGCGGCTACGTTCTTTATCATAAAAACGGCTTCTCCGCGCTATACCGTTATGCAGGAACGCATAGACAGCCTTAACACCGGAGTAGGGGAATCCGTTACCAATATAAAGGTAATAAAATCCTTTGTCCGTGAGGAGCACGAAAAGAACAAATTCCGTGCAATAAACGGCGCGCTTATGGAAAAAACGGTCTCCGCTCTTAAAATGATGATACTTATGCAGCCGGTATCCGCATTGGCGGTCAACGTGACTACGCTTATGGTCGTATGGGTGGCAGGAAGGAAGATAATGGTCGGCAGTATGGAGATAGGCACTCTTACTGCATTTATAACATATCTTTCACAGATACTTACCGCACTTAATTTCCTTGCAAATATCTTTTTGCAGGGAACAAGAGCGGCTGCCTCCGACAAACGTATTTCCGAAGTGCTTGAAACAGTGCCGGAGATAAAGGACGGCGGCGACAGTTCCCGAAGGATAGAAAGCGGCTCCGTGGAATTCAGGAATGTTTTTTTCCGCTATTTCAAGGACAGGGAAACACCGGTCCTCGATAATATAAGTTTAAGCATAGATCCGGGAGGACTTGTCGGCATAGTAGGTCCGACAGGTTCGGGAAAATCCACTCTGATATCGCTTATATCGCGGCTTTATGACGCCGACAGCGGGGAAGTCCTTGTTGACGGGGCAAATGTAAAGGATATCCCCATGCGTGAGCTGAGAGAAAATATCGCTGTCGTTCTGCAAAAAAATACGCTTTTTTCCGGAACGATAGCGGAAAATCTCCGCTGGGGAGACGAGAACGCATCTGCCGAAGATATGGAAAAAGCATGCAGGATAGCCTGTGCCGACGGATTTATCTCATCTTTTCCGGACGGATACGATACGGAGATCGGTCAGGGCGGCGGAAATCTTTCCGGAGGTCAGAAACAGCGGCTTTGTATCGCGCGCGCCCTTTTGAAACACCCTAAAATAATGATAATGGACGATTCCACAAGCGCTGTGGATACGGCTACCGACGCTTCTATACGAAAAGCGCTGCGGGAACAGCTTGACGGCGTGACTAAGATAATAATTGCCCAGAGGATAGCTTCCGTTATCGATGCGGATATGATAATAGTTATGAACGGCGGAAAGATCACCGGCTGCGGCACACATTCGGAACTTATGAAAAGCTGCGCCGATTACCGCGATATATACTATTCTCAGTGTGAGGACGACGGAGAGGAGGACGCCGTATGAATATAGCAGATACCGAAAGAGCTGCGCGCATAGAAGCAAAATACAGCGGCGCTAAAGTCTCCGGAGAGAAAAAACAGATGGATATAGGCAGGGGCGGCGGACGTGACCGTGCGCTGGGAGCGCATGGGAAACCAAGAGATCTTAAAGCTTCAGCATTAAGACTGCTGAAATATGTTTCGGAAGAAAAAACGCTCATAGTTACCGCAATAATTTGTTCGCTGATATGTACGGCGTCCACATTGGCGGCGTCCTATCTTCTGAGACCTATAATAAACCGTTTCATATATTTTGACGAAGCGGATACATATCCCGATGACCGCATACGGGGACTTGGTATGAACCTTATTATCCTTGCAGTTATATACGGTATATCCGTAATTACCCAATGGCTTCAGCAAAGGATAATGCTTCAGGCTTCACAGCGCACGCTGGTAAGAATGAGAGCGGAGCTGTTCGGCAAGCTGCAAAGCCTTCCGGTAAGGTATTTTGATATGAATTCCACCGGAGATATAATGTCGCGTTTTACGAACGATACCGATGCCGTCGGAGAAATGCTGAACACTACGCTGATACAGATAATTTCGGGCGCAGTGACGGTGCTGGGAACGATAGTGCTCATGCTTGTGACAAATCCGGTGCTCGGAGGGATAACGATAGTATGCACGCCGCTGTTTATGTTCCTGAGCAAAACGATAATGAGCAAAGGCAGGAGCGCCTATTCCGCACAGCAGCATAATCTGGGAATGCTGAACGGCTTCACCGAGGAGACCGTGTCCGGTCAGAAAACAGTGAAGATCTTCGGACATGAAGATATCGCCGCAGATGAATTTTCATATCTTAACGACAAGCTGTGCGCGTCGCAGGAAAAAGCGCAGTTCCGTTCGGGAATAATGGGACCGGTGACTCATCAGCTCTGCAATATGGTATATGCCGTTTCCGCCTGCGTCGGAGGCATACTTGTGGTGACGAGAGGATTTGATATAGGCGGGCTTACCGTTTCTCTCAATTATACAAGGCAGTTCAACCGGCCGATAAATGAAGTATCAATGCAGATGAATACTATTTTTTCTGCGCTTGCGGGAGCGGAGCGGGTATTTGACATACTTGACGCCGAATCCGAAAGACCGGATACGGATATCGTTCCCATGGAAAAAATGGAAGGTCATATCGTTCTGGAAAACGTAAATTTCGGCTATACGCCGGAAGTCACCGTTCTGCATGATATATCGCTGTATGCAAAACCGGGGCAGAAGATAGCCTTTGTAGGCTCTACCGGAGCGGGCAAAACGACTGTGACAAACCTGCTGTCAAGGTTTTACGATATACAGGACGGAAAGATAACCATAGACGGCGTTGATATCGAAAGGATAGACCGCAGCTTTCTCCGGTCAAATATCGCTATGGTGCTTCAGGATACTCATCTTTTCACCGGAACGGTGCGGGAAAATATCCGTTACGGCAGACTGGACGCCACCGACGAGGAAGTTATCGCCGCGGCAAAGATAGCGTCGGCGCATTCATTTATAGTGCACCTTGAAAAGGGTTACGACACCGTTCTTGAAAATGACGGAGCAAATCTTTCACAGGGTCAGCGGCAGCTGCTGAACATAGCAAGAGCGGCAATATCAAAAGCTCCGATACTTATTCTTGACGAAGCCACAAGTTCGGTAGATACCCTTACCGAAAAGCACATCGAGGAGGGTATGGACGCTATAATGGAGAACCATACCACATTTGTGATCGCGCACAGGCTTTCCACGGTGCGCAGGGCAAATGCCATAATGGTGCTTGAACAGGGACGGATAATAGAGCGCGGGACTCATGAGGAACTTCTTGCCATGAACGGGCGCTATGCCGACCTTTACAAGGGAATATCCGAACTGGATTAAAATGTATTCAAATGTATGCGGTTTGTTCACAAATGTGGGTGAGCAAACCGCTTTTTATTACATATTATGGAAAATATATTGCAAACGGTTGACAACATTTTTTAGTCTACCAAGACTTGTTTTTTTAGATGTTTTTACGATATATGCCAGTTACACATCATTATCAACACTTGGGTATTTGTTTTTTAGTAAACCCGACGAATTTTTATGAACAAATTCTAAAAATGTTGAAATTATTTGATTGTAGAGTTATAATGGCATAAATAGGTATTCATACTTATTTTGTCGGTTTTAAACGGCGCAGTTAGTTTAAGATAATTATTTTATTATTACTTTTCGGAGGGATAATATGAATAAAAGATCCGTTTTTAAAAGAATAGTTTCGGCAGTGCTGAGCCTTTCCATGGTGCTGTCTTATATTGACGTTGGCCCGCTGCAAAAGCTGACGAGCCTTGTAATGGACGCTGTGGCGGATGAGCCTGTTCCGGCGGCAAAGGAGCAGGGACGTGCGAAATATGACCTTTCAAGCATGAGAGCATATTATTACTGGAGAAGCAGCGGCACTTTTGGAGGCGTAGAACGTAAAACTTATATTCATGTCTATGCGAAAGCCGGAGAAACCATAGCTTTCGGATCAAATGTCTATAATTCCTGTTATCTGGAAAATGGTGTTGATCTACAATATACACTTGCTTCTGATAATAAGACAAAAGAATATGACCCCGATGGTTACAAAGATAAAGACGGTAATTATATAGGCTTTGATATAGTAATGACAGATGTGAACGACAGGAGAATATCATTTGATGTAAAAAAGAAAGATGTCGGTCATATCAGTGATTATAAATTAGAACAAGCCGCTAAATTTGCGGATAGACTCGTAGACGGCAAACTTACATTCGGTGGTTCCACATTTAAGCCTTTGACATATGTTGCTCCCGAGACCGGTGTATATACATTTGAATTTCATTCTTATAACGGTACAGGACACGATCATAGAAATTTTAGAAAAGATTCCGGTGACAAAAACGCTTTTAGTCCTACATATAACAAGGATCTTATAGCTGCATGGGACGTATCTGTTTTCAACGAGAACGGCGACCGTGAGATAGGACGTACTTATGCGGATTACCTTGCATTGGAGAGCGAGGGCAACATTTCAGAAAATTACTGGATAGTTACCACAGACAGCTATATTTACAAAATGGATTTTCTGGGTTGTGCTCCTTATACATACAACTTTTTTGCAAATAACAGGGGCATATATGACAGCGCAAACGGAAATATAGTATACAAATCTGTCAAGGATACAAGAAATAGCAATGAATTTGACAAAATGGGCATTACTTATAAATACCCCGGTACAAAGCCTGATGACCTTGACAGGAGTTTCTATATCTTTTTTGATGAGCCTGATGTTGAAGACCTTACGGGAGCACTGTTTGACAAGCCAAAGCTGCCGGATAAAGCAGAAAATCTGCAATTTGCTACTACTGTTATAGAAGGTGGCGTAGAAAAACCCGGTTCGTATGTAGGTCAAGGAGGATATTTTTCATTTTATATCAAACAGGCTACAACTGCGTCTATTAAACTGACATTTAAGGGAAAATTAGCAGCTTATGCGCCGGTGGAATTGTCCGGCCCGGTAAAACCTTATTCTACAAACTATTTATATTGGGACGGCAAAGACGGAGACGGCAATGTAATTCCTAAGGGACACTATGATTTTGGTGATATAACGTATGAAGTGACTGCAAAATCCGGAGAGATACATTTTCCTATTTTTGATATGGAAAGTGCCAGCAAAGGTATAACTATTACAAGAGTAAGCGACCTTTACAGTTCTTCCGGAGAACCGATAGCAGATCCGATATATGAAGCGACCAAAAACGTTATTTATTATGACGATACTGCTATTTATTATGGTGAAAAAGTAGCCTCTACAGGTACTTCCGAGGATCAGACATATGAATTTCTACTTGAGAGAGGCAGCGAAAATGGGAAAAATTGGAAAACCGAAGACCATAGCGGGAATACGTATTATCAATACAATAATGCTTACGAGGCTGGTACTGAGGGTTCTGAATTTAGTGCCTACAATTCACCGTATGCTTTAGCTAATTCGGAACTGCGTATAGGCGACCACAGCCATACCACCAATGTGATCAATTATACAAAACCGGATACATATTCAACACAGGAAGATTATGAAAAATCTGAGGAATATGCCCTACAACAGAAAATGATAGAATACCTTGACAGCAGTAAATATCCGCTCGGAAAAACACCAACCGGAAAAGGAAGCGACAATATTGCAGTTGGCGGCTGTGCTTGTAACCCTAACTCAGAAGCTCTTGAAAAATCACAATGTAAAAACGCTGAAGAATATGTTAAGACACGTACAGATACCCCTGAATCCATAACCGACCATGCAATAGCCAACTACTGGACGTTTATACCAAGCGTTAATGAATTTCCTGCGGATGATATAAAAACCAAAGGTATTGAAATATTAGGCGGCGAAAATACTTTTAACTATATCGGACGTGTATTTTACGATAATGATGTTATCGACGGCAAATACAACGAAGCGAAAGAAACGCCATTTGAGGGCGTTACTGTTGAACTGTACGGAGAAACGACAGACACGGCTTTTAATAACGACAAAACATATTATGATGCTACGCTTAAAGCAGTATCTACCGGATCAGATCCGAAAGCTGAAGGACTGTATGAGCTTATTGAAAGCGGTACAACTAATATAAATGGCACATATATTTTTACAAATATCAAATATGACAAATCAAATGGAACAAAGTTTATTTATAATGTAAAAAATCCTGATCCAAGAACTTATTCATTGACATCAGGAGCAACTTCAGCGACACGTCCTACTGGTGCTAATAAAACATACGGACATTATTATCTGTATTATTTCGTACCGAAAACAACAGGCAAAGAAACACAGACATTTACTGTAGGCGGAAGCGGCACAGATGTAGACTTTACAGAGATAACAGAAGAAAAAGGATATGTTGAAAACACCGTAACCGCTATAGATGTAGGGTACAAATATGCCTCCATGCCATATGACATAAAGCTGCAGAAAGAATGGAAAACGGAAGGCACCGGAGATCCTGATGTCGTGTACTATGATCTGTCATATTCTACTGTCAGCTCATCGGGAGCAGTGTCCTCTAACGGGAAGCATTATAAGACATATAATATTTCTGCGGCTGTCGGCTGGCTCAACGGTCAGAATATAAACAACCCTCCGTCTGAGATAAACGGAGAAGACGTATACGATTATTATGTAGCTGCGGAATATTATTTCAAGGGCGGCTACCTGTTCAAGCATATATTTGAATATGAAAACGGTAAGTATGGTGAACTTTCCGGAAAAACATATTATTATAAAGATAAGCCCGGCGAGATCGTAGATATCCATTCTATTGGTGATCTAAACGGCGACAAGACCGTAGACGGAGAGGATCTCAGCGAGATAAAAAACGATCAATGGGTGGAGTATGTCTTCGGAACAACGGATCTTGGCAGCGGCGGAGTAAAGCCTTACCATGCCGCCGTTGATAAAAACCTTGTTGAGGGCAAAACCGATGTAACAATAAAGGTCATAAATTCCTCTGAGGAAAAGCCGGCAAGTATTGAAGTATACAAATATCATGACAGTCTTTATGTTGATGAGGATACAAAGGAGCAAATTGATGATGCCAACGCTCTCCGCGGAGCTACTTTCAGACTTTATAAAAATTCAATGGCAGATGTCAGAGCTGCTCTTGATCCGTCTACGCCGGCTGAAGAAAGAAAAGCGCTTTATACGGTGGAAACCGCAACTACACGTATAAACGGACGGTATATTTTTACAGGTCTTATTCCAGATGAAACATATACTATCCGTGAAATGTTCTCGCCTACAGGTTACCGTATAACCAACGAATACTTTGAGATAACGCCTGATGATTTTAAAAACAACAACAATAAGGTATCGTTGAATATTTCCAATGCTCGTATTGAAGAAGGATTCTATCTCCGTAAAAGGTTAAGAGGAAGGATCTGGGAAGATAAGGATGAGTTTACTTTCAGCATAACTATGAATGACGGTGACAGCGGTTATCAAAAAGGTGAATCCAATAATGATGTCAATGATATCTTTGACGGTAAACCGAGTAATCTTGAAAATGCGGTAAATAATTTCCGAAATGATTTTAATACGTCATACAGCACTGTTACTATAAATAATAGTACGGATTTTTATACCTATAAAGATGAGACCGGCGATCATATAAGTGCCGACACAAAGGCGGTTTCACTGCTTGACAGTTCTACAAATAAAAATCCGTCTGATAAATATGCAACTTTTAATAAGTTGCAGTTTCCTGCTGCCGGTGAATATACATTTACCATAAAAGAAAATGTCTGTGGTGATACAAATATCAAGGTGTCTTCTGCTGAATATCAGGTAACATTTTCGGTTACTCGTAAATATAATTCAGGTGTATTGACAGAGGGGTCTGAACCTCCGACAATAAATGAAGACAATTCACATCTCGAAGCAGAGGTATCAAAAATACTTGTAAGATCTTCTGCAGAGGGCAAGTTTGAAAATTCGGATGCAACGCCTTTGTTCACAAACCAGTATACGGCTTCTGCCAAAAAGGAAGCCAAATATTCGATATCAAAAACACTTGACGGCCGTGACTGGCTTGAGGAAGAAAGTTTTACATTCAAGATAACCGGTGCTGACGATACTACAAATGATGCTTTAAAAAATGGTAATTTTATTGTGAAGTCAAAAATTGACGGCACAATGACAACTATTCTCGGAAAAGATAAAGGTGATACCGGAGATGCACAAACGGAATATACGAGTACAATAAGTGAAGCAGGCGGCAAAATAACCATTGACGAGCTGAAATATGAGGATGTTTCTTTCCCTGTAGTTTATGTTAATGCCGAGGGTAAAGAATGGGAAAAGGAGGAGGATCCTACTCCGGAAGAAGTAGAAACAGGTGGTTGGAAACGTGTTACTAAGCCCGTAAAATATATCCTTAATATTGAGGAGATCCCTCATGAGGGACATACTGAAGGAGTTTATGAGGGCATAATTTATTCCAAAGAAAAGTATCAGCTGGAAATAACTCTTACCAATTCATTTAAGACAGGTGATCCAGCAGAAGAGTTAGACGGCAAGATCGATAAAATAGATCTTGACCTTCACCACATTTCATCAGATGGCAAAATAGATAAAACGGTACACTGTGATATTGAAGATGAAGAAGAGCATCATGCAACACCTGAAGGTCATATTATGACCTTTACCAATACGTATGAAGCTAAACTTTATTGGAGTCCTTCTGTCAAAAAATATATATCGGGCAGAGAATGGGACGAATTTGATGAATTTGAGTTTCAAATTGAACGCACAGATACGGGAGATGAAGATGCTGTATCGGTGGCAAAGGGGTCAAAAAAAGTTATTGTTAAGAATGATTCTGCCGGTGGAGAAGATGACAATGGCGTATACAAGACAGGTGAATTTGGCTGGGCTCAATTTACCAAAGCCGGTAAGTATACCTTTGAGATCACAGAAATAAATAATATCAGAGAACGCGGATTTAAAGAAGTCATAAATAAGACTATCTATGTTGAGATAGAGGATGATAATAAAGGCAATCTGACGTTCTATGAATGGCCGGACGGATTTGGCGAAGGAGCAATAAGAAACAAAGTAGAACCAACTGTAGCTGAAGGCGGTCAAAAGTATTTAAGAACATCATACGATATCACAAACGAATATACCGACGACGCTAACACATATTTCTTCGACATCAGCAAGATACTCTTAGGAAGAGACTGGGATCCCGATGAGGAATTTACATTTGAGCTTATTCCCAGTGATGATGCTACAAAAAATGCTATTGCGGGCGGTTATATTAGTTTGCCGGAAGCTTGGGAGGGAACAAGCGGTAAATATACAACTATTGTAAATTCGGCAAAAGCAAAACCTGTCAGCATTATTTTCCCGGATTTTGACGACAGAACCAACAATGAGGCTAAAACGTATACATTTACCATTTCGGAACGATCCGGATCCGGAAATATGGATTATTCCAAGGAGGAGTATACGCTGAAATTTACCGTAAAGCGTGCAAGAAATCAGGAGTCTATAGACGGTGAGCCAAAAGATACTTATCTTACAGGCAAGCTTGATGTTGATCTGTCTGTAACAACAGCAGCCGGGGAAAATAATTACGATTCCGGCGAATTTTCCGCAGAATTCACCAACGCGGCTTACACCGAATCAGAACTGACTGTAAATAAGGTAATTGTCGGTGAAAAACGAACATGGGGTGCCGACGAAAAATTCACAGCAAAAATAGAGCTTGAAAGCGACAGCAAAGATAATGTAAAGGTATATAAAGACGATACAGAATTTGATATTGACACCAATAGCCTTGAATTTACAGCAGGAAAACAGTCCGAAAACCTGAAATTCAAGTTTTATGAAGCCGGAACATACACCTTTACTGTTACAGAAGATAAGGGCAGCATAGATGACTTGGCATATGATCCAACTGCACATAAGGTAGTATTTAAAGTTGCTCCTGACCTGACTGATGTTTCGGTAACAGTTGATGGCGAAAAAGTTGATGGCGAAGAGCCAAATGTTTTGGATATCGTCAATGTTGCGGTAGGAAAGATAATTGTTTCCAAAGAAGTTATAGGCTCTGCATCAGATTATGAATTTGATTTCACTATCACAATAGAGGACGGAACACCGGACATCCGTGACGACTATCTGTTCGATAAATTTACCTCTGAAATGATGACTTTCCAACTTAAAAACGGTGAAAGCACAACGTTTGAAGGTATTCCTTACGGCGCAAAGTATACTATTACTGAAACAACGGTTCCCGGTTACACCACAAGTGTAAAGGTAAACGGCGGCGCAAGCGTTGACAGCAGGGAATGCACCGAAACGATAAACGCTGTCGAAAACACAGTTGAATATGTCAACACCAAGCTGAAAGAAGCCGATCTGAAAATAAGCAAGGTCGTTGACAGCGTGATCGAAGCGGATCACAGAAATGAAAATGAAAATGCATTTAAGTTTACGGTTGATCTTACCGCACCTACAGGTACTATATTTGCGGAAAATGAACATTATAGTGTAACAGGCGCAAAGGAAAATAATATCACCAGAAAAGATGATAAGCATATCACTGTGACCTTAACGATCATAGGTGAAAACAGTGCGGTCATTAAGGGATTTCCGGTAGGAACGGCATATGATGTTTCCGAGGACGTTCCGAAAGACAGCCTGCTCGTTCCTGACAAAGAAAATTATACGGGTTACATAGAGGCGGACGACACGACAGTTACCTGTACGAACACTCGCAAAACGGGACAGCTGACTATTTCCAAGACGGTAACAAAGGCTGACGGAGTTACTGTACCTGTTCCTAAAAAAGAATTTGAATTCACTGTAACTATCACAGGAATGTCAGGCGGCGAACATATATTTGATTGTGAATACATTAGCGGAAAGAGCAATAAAGTAACCTTTAATGGAGATACAGCAACGATCAAGCTGACAGATGGTGATGCAGTTACTATAACAGGTCTGCCTTTAGATGCGGAATACAGTGTTGCGGAAACGGAAGATAAGAATTATTACACACTGGTTTCAGACGGTGCCGAATTGGAATACAGTTCATTATCGTCCGGCAATATCGGCGCGGCCTCGTCGGCGGCATTTACAAATATTTATATTGCTCAACCGGAAAAGACCCTTTCACCTGTTCCCGCAGGCAATATAAAAGTCGGAGATGAATTGACCTACAATATAACATGGCACAACAACAGCGAGCACGCGGGAAAGGTTGTCATTACCGATAATTTGCCCGATGGACTTACCTATGTAAGCTCCGTTCCGGCAGTCTCTTCTCAGGCCGGACAGAAGCTCACATGGGAACTTGATAACAAAGATGGTTATTCCAGCGGAAAAGTCTCCGTTACGGTAAAAGTAAACGAACAAGCTGTCGGAAAAACTTTCTTTAACAGTGCGTCTGTAGAGATAGAAGATATCGATACAATAGGATATTATAAACAGGAATATGCTGCACGATCTGATACAATATCGGTAGGCATGGGCTCCGTTCAGATCTTTAAGAATATCTCCGGTTCCGCAGCGCAGAAAGATGCCGATGCGGGTAAATCATTTGAATTTACTCTTACGGCAGACGGACTTAACGGATATAAGCTTAACGGATCGTATGATTATGTGATAAGCCCCGCCGAAAGCACCGGAAGCATAAAATTTACCAACGGCGTTTCAGAAATAACGCTTGAGGCAGGTCAGAACATTACCATTAACGGACTGCCGGAAGGCGCAGAGATCACTGTTACTGAAGGGGAATGCGAAGGTTATACTACCACTGTCAGTGATGGAAAGGGCGATACCTTTACAGGCTTATCCTATAAAAAGATTATAGAAAATGGTGAAACAGCCGAGTTCCATTTCACAAACAGTAAGAACGGCGATAATACAAAGAAGATAAAGGACGGTGTATATGGCGGAGCCGTATCTGTAGGTGATGAATTCACATATGAGATAACATGGAATAATAATAATGATGATTCCGCGGATATCACCATCAGCGACGAGCTTGACAGAGGCCTTGAATTCGTTAGTGCTGAGCCGAAAGAAACTCGTATTACCGGTAATAAGGTAATTTGGGAGCTTGGAAGTAAGCCGGCAAATTCTTCCGGAACGGTAACACTTACGGTCAGAGCCAAAGAGGCGGCAGTAAAGTGGAACGGCATAAATACAGCAGTGATACAAGTCGATGATGAGACCCCTGAGGACGTGCCCACAGGAGAAGGTGACACAGTCACTGTCAATACCGGAAGCATCAGTATAGAAAAGACCGTGACCAATACGGTCAGCTCCGAATACTTCACATTTACCATTGATGCATCTGTTGGCTCGGATAAGTTGAATGAAAGATACAGCTTTGAAGGTACAATAGGATTAAAGGGCAGCGACGGCAATATTAATGAAATTACAGACGGCGCTATACAATTCGATAAAGGTATTGCAACTGTAATGCTCAAACATGGTCAGAGAGTACAGATCAACGGACTTCCTTCCGGCACAGTTTATACGATCGAAGAAGCAGCTGTACCGGGATATATGACCACTATAGGTACCGATGACACTCCCCAGAGGATCGTAAGCGGAGAAGTACCTTTGAGAAACAACGCAGAGATCAAGTATACAAATAACAAGCTTGATGAGCACGATCTTACTATTGAAAAGATCGTTACCGGCAGTGACAGCGATCCAAGCTTGCCATGGGAATTTGAAGTTGAATTCACTGCTCCCCAAAACGAAAAAGGAGCGGTCATGGCTATACTGGCTGATAAATATGGCTATGAATCAGTCGGAGGCGTAACTGTAGACTGGACTCCCGATGACAAAGGTGACAAACTCATAGGAAAATTCACAATTCGCTCCGGTCAGAATGTAACTATCAAGGGACTTCCTGATGGAACAACTTACAGCATAAAAGAGAAAGACGTTCCGGAAAACTATGAAGTCAGGGCAACTACGAATAAAACGAACGAACAATTTCTTCTTGATAACGAGTTAGGCTCCGGACTCAGAATGTCCGCAGCGCTTTCCGGAAGTGTCCAGTCAGGTAACAAGCATGTAATATTTACCAACGAAAGTCCTATACCTTCTTCGGCAGAAGGAAGATACGGACTCACAAAGATAGTAAAAGGCGTTGAATACGGCGCAGATAAAAGCAAAGTATGGGATTTCCGGCTTAAATTCAAAAGAGGTCTTACCGGTCTTACCGGTGAGTACAGCTATTACAAGACGGGCGGCGATGCTGCCGAAGACGGAATTATCACCGTGACCAAAGGCAAGATAACTAAAATATCGATCGCGGATCCTGACAAAACGTCTTATCACGACAAGGACGATACCCTTATTAACCTGAGGGACGGTGAACTCATTACTATCTATCGCTTACCGGCAGGAGTTACTGTAACGGCAACCGAGGAAAATGTTCCCGACGGCTATGTTACAACATTCAGCACCAGTATGGCATCTTTCGCTTCCATATCCGAAACGGGCTCGACCGACGGAGAAGCTGCTGTTCCGGGCGGAAGCGGAGTAACGATGATCTGCACCAATACTCTCCAGCCCGGCACATTGAAAATTTCAAAGGAGATCTACAATAAGGGAGGCGACCTCGTCAGCGGCGATAATACTGAGTTTGACTTTGATATCGTTCTGAAAAACAAGGACGACACTCCGTTCACAAATGATTTCTACGCAGCTCATAGTTATGAAGGCAGGATCACGTGGGCGAAAGATAGTAACGAGCTCTGCACCGGTGCGGGTACATTAACGATCAAAGGCGGCGATTCGTTCAGTATAGGAAATCTTCCGGACGGCACGAAATATACAGTGACGGAACAGCCTTCCGAAGGTTATGTACTTAAAGAATACGTTGATTGCAGCGGCAGCATAACTGCAAACAATACTTCCGAAGCGGTAATTAAAAATACCAGACTTGACAGGGCAGGTATTACTGTCACAAAGCGCGTTGAAAGCGATATTGACAGCGATAGGGATATACCGTTTGGAATAAGTCTGACCTTTACTCCGCCGGAAGGAACTATACTTAATAACGAGTACCATTATAGCTTTTCGACGGACACTGACTCCAACGACCATGTACTTACACTCAGACGTACGGAAGACGGAAAATGGCAAGGACTGATAGATCTTAAGGACGGCGTTTCCGCGGTCATAAAGGCTCTGCCTGAGGGTACGACTGTATATGCAGATGAACCGGGACTTGATACAGATCTGTTCGATATGAGCTTTGATCCGATAAGAAGTATAGAAGTTGATTCAGATACTGAAAATAAGATCGAAGTTATCAACACCAGAAAAACAGCAAGTCTGACGATATCCAAGGAAATATTCTGCGACGCAGGGCTTTCCGATGAGGACGGCAATATACCGTTTGAATTCAGTGTAGAGCTTAGTCAGCCTGATGGAACGGAACTCAGCGGACCGTATGCTTACACTATCTATAATGATGAAGGACCTGTCAGCGGAGAGGAAACTATCCAAAGCGGAGGAAGTCTGAAACTGCTGAACAAACAGAGTGCGGTCATTGAAGGTCTGCCCTTAGGAGCACATTACGTTGTTAATGAAATATCCGGATACGATGGATATAAACCGAGAGTTTCGTCTTTTGACGGAGATATTTCCGCAGTGTCGGCAGATAATACAGCTGCATTTGTCAACGACAAACTTACAGACGGAAGCGAGCTCTGCGGCAGCAGCACGGAAGAAAGGTTTACATTCACAGTTGAATTGTATATCCTGTCCGGAACGGAAAAGATCCCTGTTTCCGGCAAGATAGGCGACGATAAGTTCAGCGGCGGAGAGATCTATATAACAAACGGAAACAGCGTTCAGATAGAAGGCTTGCCCGCCGGAACGGTATACAGCGTGACTGAGACGGAAAAGACAGGATATATTTCCGAGGTAACAAAGGGCGCGTCAAGTTCGACGATAGGCTCCGGAACGGTATCGGAAATAGAATTCACCAACACCAAGAGCGTGGGAAGCCTGACCGTAAGCAAAACGGTAGAGAACAAGGATACAAAGATCACTTCCGTTGATACGGAAAGCAAATTTGACTTTGATCTTACGCTTGAAAACAGCAGAGGAATGATAGTTGACGGAACATACGATACAAGCGCAGGCAGCACTATAAATGTTTCCGAAGGAAAGGCGCATTTCAGCCTCGGACATAACGAAAGTCTGACGATATACGGACTACCCGAAGGCACATCGTGCCTGATAGAGGAAGCGGATAACAGCGTTTACGACGTACTGATAAAAGTAGACGATGCCGATTCCGAAACCGCAATGGCAGACATAAAGAAAGACAGCGTAAGCAAGATCGAATTTATAAATGTCAAGAAAGCGGCGGATCTGACCGTTATCAAGGAGATCGTTCCGTCCAATGCGATAGTAGGAGTAACGGAAGACGACAGCAAGATACCGTTTGAATTCAACATAGAACTTGAAGGTATCAGCGGAGAAGTACGCTGCGAGATCGTAAGGAAGTCTGACGGAAGCAAGGAAAATGAAACGCTCTATTACACTGACGGCAAGAGCAGTAATGTAATTCTGCACCACGGTGACAGCATAACGCTGAAAGATGTACCGATAGGAACAAACTACACGATCAGCGAGATAACAAATGACAGCGGATACATTGCGGATGAACCCGACGGAAAGATCAGCGGAGGACCGCTGCCCGAAGGCGGAGAGAGCAAGACATTCAGAAACGATAAGGTATCCAACTCGCTGACGATAAGCAAGAAGGTGAAAAATTCCGATGATTCACCGCTGAGCAGCAATACTTCCGAAGAAAAATTCGATTTCAGCGTAGAGATCAAGGACGACGGAATAACATTCGGCGAAGCAGAAGTCATCGAAAGCGGCGGAACGGAGCATATGATCTATGCAAATGCCGATGACGAAAAATTCCACATACAGCTTGGCAACGATGAATATGTAACGTTTATTGATCTGCCTGTCGGAGCGGTATACAGCGTGACCGAGACGGAAAAGGCAGGATATACTTCCGAGGTAACAAAGGGCGCGTCAAGTTCGACGATAAATGCTGAAACTGCATCGGAAGTAGAATTCACCAACACCAAGAGCGTGGGAAGTCTGACCATAACAAATGTTGTAGAAGTTGTCGGCGGTCAGCAATTGAGCGAAAGCGACACGGCTTATCCGTTCAGTTTTGACATTAGATTGAGTTCAATGGCAAGAGCGGCAAATAGTCTTGAATGTGAATATCCGGCTTATATAGGACCAAAGGACAGTTCTGCCGGAGCTTTGCCGAATGCTAAAGTCTCATTCGATGCTGACGGAGATCTCATCAAGATAGATCAAGACGGAAATACGAGCAGTGAACTTATACTCGTTCATGGAACGGAGATAATTATTTACGGTATTTCTTCTGATCTGGGTTATGAAGTAACGGAAACAAAATATGACGGATACAGCGTTTCTGTCAATAATTCGGCTGAAAACAGCTATTCCGGACAAATATTGTCTGTACCTATAGTAAACTTTAAGAATACAAGGTATGTCGGAAATCTTGAAGTTTCTAAGTCTGTCACAGTCAATGGAGTACCTGTAGACGTTTCAAATGCCGACGATCCGGACAATAATGTTCCGTTCAGCTTTACACTGTCTCTCTGTAAGTCTGCGGAAGATACCACAGAGCTTGACGGTTCTTACAGCATAACATACGCATACAGCGACGGAATCGCCAGTGAAAGTATCATAAGCAGCGGAGGCACAATAACATTAAAGAATGGTGATAAAGCGACGATTTCGGGACTTCCCGAAGGAGCATATTATACTTTGACGGAAGAAGCGAACAGCGTATACACACCTGATGAAAGCACGATAAGCGGAGATATCAAAGCAGGAGCAACGGCACAAGCTGCATTTGTCAACAACAGAAAGATCGGAACTCTTGAAGTTTCCAAGTCTGTCACAGTCAATGGAGTAGCTGTAGACGTTTCAAATGCCGACGATCCGGATAATAATGTTCCGTTCAGCTTTACACTGTCTCTCTGTAAGTCTGCGGC
>CANRJZ010000015.1 GCA_947631055.1 uncultured Clostridia bacterium
CCAAAAAGGGAAGGGGGCAACCGAGAAGCCCCACGATCGAGGCGGTTTCCCCCTTCCCTTTATGGTCTTTCCCCAGCCGACGCTTGCGTCGGTTTTCGTGCATCCCTTTTTCCTTTATTCTAACCCCCTTCGCCCAATCTCGTGGTTTTTCTTGTTCTTTTGCTTTGAAATTTTATTTTGCGGCTTCGCCCGAAACCAGATAAAATAGTATGTAAATTATAATTTACCGCACTATAATAAAATTGTCCAAAAAAATATTATTACCCGCGCTATCTGATAAGAGAATATATGCCTGCTTGTTGTGACATAGCCTTATCTTTATTGCAAATAACGTCCATATTCCGCGCCGCTGCGGAGCAGGTACAGGAAATGTGTAATTATGGTGAAAATTTTCCCGTTCGTATTGACATCGGGAAACAGGTGAAGTAAAATATCTAATAGGGTTAGATATTTGAACGGAGGTGCTTTATGGAAGTTAGGAGCGACGCGGAAGAGCTGATGGAAAAATTCAGGCGCTGTGCGCCCCGAAAGCTTTTGAGCAGCGTCGATGAGACCGAAAAAGGGATAGGCTTTATCCTTGCCTTCCTCAACGACTCGGACGGTGAAGTGATTGCAGGCGATATTTCGCGCGAAATGAACGTTACCACTGCGAGAGTTGCTGCATTACTGAAAAATATGGAGAAAAACGGGCTCATAACCAGAGAAGGCTCGGACAGCGACGGGAGACGCACCGTAGTCAAGATAACCGGAAAAGGTACGGTTCTTTCCGAGAAAAAAAGAGCAGAGCTGCTGGCAAGGACGGAACTGCTTATCGAAAAAGTCGGAAAAAAGGATCTGGAGGATTTTATAAGGATATCCCGTAAAATACGGGACGCACTGGACGAATGATCTTTTGAAAGGAGAAATGACCATGGGGAATATATTCCTCAATCTGAAAAAATACTGGTATTTTGTACTTATGATAGTACTGCTGCTGTTTGTTCAGGCATACTGCGACCTGTCGCTGCCTGACTATACTTCCGAACTGATAGATGTCGGCATATCCAATTCGGGTATCGAACATTCAGTTCCGCAGTATATTTCCGAAAAAGGGTTTATGGAAGTATCCGCTTTCATGACCGACGATGAAAGAGCAGACTGGCAGGATATATACGAATATGACGATGCTGCCGGATATTATACCCTTTCCGGAGATAATGCTTCCGGCGAGACATGGGACGCTCTCGATGAAGAATTTTCCAATGTCATCGCCATAGCGTATATGATAAATTCACGTATGCCGGATGGATCGTCCGGCGCTGATATCACGCAGGCGGATACCTCCGGCATGAGCGATGAAGAACTGAAAATATTCATGCAGATGCAGCAGTCCGGCAGCGGGAATATCATGCTGGATATGAGAAACGCCCTTGAAGAGCAGCTTTCGTCTCTGGGAGACAGTATGATCGGTTCAATGGCTAAATATTTTGTCATGGAGCAATACGAGGCCTGCGGCATAGACCTTGAAAAGATACAGAGTGCTTATCTGTGGCGTACCGGCGGCAAAATGCTTATTATGGCGCTGATCGTAGCCGCAGCGGCAATACTTGTGGGATTTCTTGCGTCAGTGGTCGCGGCGGGAGTCGGACGGGATCTCAGGAACAGCATATTCCGCAAGGTAATGAGCTTTTCAAATGCCGAACTCGATAAATTTTCAACGGCTTCATTGATAACCCGAAGCACAAACGATGTTCAGCAGATACAATTTGTAACGGTAATGCTGCTGAGAATGGTGCTCTATTCGCCTATTCTTGCCATAGGCGGAATAATAAATATAAGCCGGTACAAGTCCGGAATGAGCTGGATAATCGTTCTTGCGGTGGCTGCTGTGCTTTGCATCGTACTTGCGCTTATGATAGTGGCAATGCCGAAATTCAGGATAATGCAGGACCTCGTGGATAAGGTCAACCTTATTGCAAGGGAAATGCTGACGGGAATACCGGTAATAAGGGCTTTCGGCAGAGAAAAACACGAGGAAAAGCGTTTTGATACGGCAAATACCGACCTTATGAAAGTAATGCTTTTCACAAACAGAGCGATGTCCTTTATGATGCCTGCTCTTATGCTCGTAATGAACGGAGTTTCGGCGCTTATCATATGGGTGGCTGCCCACAGGATAGACGAAGGAGTCATCGAGGTGGGAGCAATGACAGCTTTCGTAACATATGCGATGCAGATAATAATGTCATTCCTTATGATAACAATGATATCGGTAATGCTGCCGAGGGCGGGCGTTGCCGCAAACCGTATAAAGGAAGTCCTCGACACCGAGCCGACCATTACGGATAAGGAAAACGCTGTAACGGCAGTTCCCGAAGAAGTATCGGTAAGATTTGATCACGTCAGCTTCAGATATCCGGACGGCGGGGACAATGTTCTTACAGACATAGATTTTACTGCCGGATCAGGAAAGACAACGGCTATAATAGGAAGTACGGGCTGCGGAAAATCCACGCTGGTAAATCTGATACCGAGATTTTTTGACGTTACCGAAGGAAGCGTTTCGATCGGCGGTGTAAACGTCAAGGATATGTCGCTGGAAACGCTCCGCAGGCAGATAGGTTACGTTCCGCAGAAGGCTGTGCTGTTTTCGGGCGATATCTTTTCAAATATTTCATACGGAGCAGATGACATTTCCGAAAAGAATGTGGCTGAAGCGGCTGAAATAGCTCAGGCATCTGAATTCATAAACGAAAAGCCGGACGGATACAGAAGCGCTATAGCGCAGGGCGGCACCAATGTTTCCGGAGGTCAGAAGCAGCGGCTGTCAATAGCGAGGGCAATAGCCAGAGATCCGAAAATATATATTTTTGATGACAGCTTTTCGGCGCTGGATTTCAAGACGGATACGGCTCTTAGGAACGCTCTTTCCGAAAAAACAAAGAACGCCGCGGTAATAATAGTTGCTCAGCGTGTAAGCACTATCCTGAATGCGGATCAGATAATCGTACTTGAAGATGGCAGAATGGTAGGAAAGGGAACGCATAAGGAACTTGTAAAAAGCTGTGAGGAATATGAACAGATAGCCCGTTCGCAGCTTTCCGAAGCGGAATTCCTGAAAAGCATAGAAGAAAAGGAGGAATGCTGAATGACTCCGAGAGGAAGAGGTCCTGCCGTGGAAAAGGCAAAGGATTTTAAAGGCACTATCCGCAGAGTTATAAGCTATACCGGCAAATACAAAGCGGGAGTTGTAATAGTGATGATCTGTGCTGCCGTAAGCGCAGTATTCCATATAGTAAGCCCGAAAATACTCGGAAAAGCTACAACGTCGCTTTCAGACGGACTTATGAAAAAGATCACCGGTACGGGAGGCATAGATTTTTCTTATATCGGAAAAATACTGCTTATAGTTCTTGCTTTATATGCTGTCAGCTTTTTGTTCAGTCTTATACAAGGGCTTACCATGTCATCCATAACCCAGAAGCTGTGTTACAGGCTGAGAAAGGATATAACGGAGAAAATGGACCGTATGCCTCTCAAATATTTTGAGAGCAAGACATACGGCGAAGTCCTTTCAAGGATAACGAACGATGTAGATACTTTCGGAAACGGATTCAATCAGAGCGTTACGCAGCTCATAACCTCCGTAACGACGATGATAGGCGTTGTGATAATGATGCTGACGATAAGTCCGCTCATGACGCTTATAACCCTGCTGATACTTCCTGTCAGCCTTGCCTTTATAGGAACGGTAATGAAAAAATCGCAGAGATATTTCAAGCAGCAGCAGGAATATCTCGGACATATCAACGGTCAGGTGGAGGAAAATTATTCGGGTCATCTTGTAGTAAAGGCTTTCGGAAAGGAAAAAGACGTTATAGACAAATTCGACAGCACGAATAATGTACTTTACGAATCGGCTTGGAAATCACAGTTCCTGTCCGGACTTATGATGCCGGTAATGCAGTTCGTGGGCAATCTTGGCTATGTGGGAGTGGCTATTTCGGGAGCGTTCCTTGCAGTAAGAGGAACTATCGAGATAGGCGATATCCTCGCATTTATAACCTATGTAAGGAATTTTACACAGCCTATGCAACAGATAGCACAGGTAACGAATATGATGCAGTCAATGGCTGCTGCGGCGGAAAGGGTCTTTGAATTCCTTGAGGAAGACGAAGAGGACCAGACGGCAGAAAACGCAGTTTCCGCCGAGAATATCAGCGGCGTTGTTGACTTCAGTCATGTAAGCTTTGGATACGATCCGGAAAAGATAATAATAAAAGACTTCAACGCTCATGTCGATCAGGGAAAGCAGATCGCTATAGTAGGTCCTACCGGAGCCGGAAAAACCACAATGGTAAAGCTGCTTATGAGATTTTATGACGTCAGCGGAGGAGAGATAAGGCTTGACGGTCATGGGCTCAGAGAATATAACCGCAGTGAACTCCGCAGCGCTTTCGGAATGGTCTTGCAGGATACATGGCTTTTCAAGGGCAGCATTATGGAAAATATACGTTACGGCAGGCTGGAAGCTTCCGATGAGGAAGTGATCGCAGCGGCAAGATCGGCTCATGCAGATCATTTTATAAGGACGCTACCGGGCGGATATGATTTTGAACTGAATGAAGACGCAGCCAATGTTTCCGCAGGGCAGAGACAGCTTCTTACCATAGCAAGGGCAATACTTGCCGACAGACCCGTGCTCATACTGGACGAAGCCACTTCCTCGGTAGATACAAGGACGGAGCACCGCATACAAAAGGCAATGGATAATCTTATGCGCGGAAGAACAAGCTTTGTTATCGCGCACAGGCTTAGCACCATAAGGAATGCGGATATGATACTTGTAATGAAAGACGGCGATATAATCGAACAGGGCAGTCATCAGGAACTTATGGATAAGAACGGCTTTTATGCCGAGCTCTATAATGCCCAGTTCGCATAAAAACGGAGGTATTATTATGAAATACAAATATGTTGTCATTGAACGTGAATATGGCAGCGGCGGAACGGAAATAGGCAGACTGCTCTCGGAAAAGACAGGTATCCCATGCTATGGCAGCGAGATACAGAAGGCGGTCTCGGAAAAAATGAATATTCCCGTATCCGAAATAGAAAAATATGAGGAAAGCGTTACCAACAGCCTGCTGTACTCGCTTTATGCCATCAGCAAGATGAACACCGACACGGATAATATCCTTTCCCGTGAGGACAGGATATTTGTCGAACAGCAGAGGCTCATAAAGGAATATGCGATGCGCGGTCCGGCGATCTTTGTCGGAAGATGTGCGGAAAGTGCGCTCCCGCAGGGAGAGGCATTGTCGGTATTTATCCATGCCGACAAAGAGTTCAGGACGGAGCGTGCGGTAAACGAATACGGCATAGACAAGAATTCCGCCGCGTATATAATGGTCAGGTTCGATAAAAAGCGGCGCAGTTATTATTCCGCCAACACGGGGAAGAAGTGGACTGACAGGAGCAATTATCATATTGTTCTTGACAGCGGGAAGCTCGGTCTTGCCGCATGTGCGGAGATAATATGCACAGCTATGGAAATATAAAGGCGGATTTTTCCGAAATTTTCACATAGATATCAAAAATATTTTATTCTGATTTCTTGCTGCTTTAACATTTAAAATGTAATATAAATGCAGCGGATAAGCCGTAAAGGAGGTGAATATGTGCAAAAATACCGGCATGAATATAAATATATCATAAATATGTCCGATCTTATATATCTGAACGAAAAAATAGGATATATAGCCTGTCCCGACGAGCATATGAAAAACGGCTCCTATTTTGTGAGGAGCCTTTATTTCGATAATTTCAGCGATAAAGCACTTCGCGAAAAGCTTGACGGGATAAATGTACGGGAAAAATTCCGGATACGTTTTTACGATATGGACGACAGTTTCATTCGTCTGGAAAAGAAATCCAAAAGAAACAGCCTTTGTATGAAAAATTCCGCCGTGCTCACAAGAAAACAGACGGAAAATATCATAGAGGGAAATTATGATCTTCTTGCTGATTCGGACGAACCGCTCCTTCGCGAATTTTATATAAAACTTTGTGCGGAACAGCTCCGCCCGAAGATGATAATAGACTACCGCAGGAGGGCGTATGTATATCCGTATGGGAATGTGCGGGTGACGTTCGATAATGAGATAGCGTCATCGGGCGATACGGAAAACTTTTTTTACGAGTGCGGCGGATCCGTGCCTGTTCCTGAGGAGATCGTTATGGAAATAAAATACGATGAATTCCTTCCGCAGGTAATAACCGATATCACGCGTCTTTCCTCAAGGCAGAGCGGGGCGTTTTCAAAATATGCCGCAGGACGGTATATATGACGATGCCATACATTAACAGATACAAAAAATAAGGAGAATTTTTATGACGTTCAAAGATATTTTTAAATCGGATTTTCTTGAAAAGGCAAGCAGTTTTTCTTTGCTTGACGTAATCATTGCAATGGCTGTTTCTTTTGCGATAGGACTTTTTATTTATTTTGTCTATAAAAAAACATTCCGGGGCGTTATGTACAGCAGCTCGTTCGGAGTTTCGCTTATAGCTATGTGCCTTATAACAACGCTGATAATCCTTGCGGTAACGTCAAATATCATACTGTCTCTCGGTATGGTCGGCGCCTTGTCTATCGTGCGGTTCAGAACTGCCGTAAAGGAACCTCTTGATATCGCTTTTCTTTTCTGGGCGATCTCGGTGGGCATAGTTACCGGCGCGGGACTTATCCCGCTTGCCGTTATAGGTTCGGTTTTTATAGGAATTATCCTGATACTTTTTGCCAATTCAAAAAGTTCCGACACCCCTTACATAGCGGTAATAAGCTGCGCAAATGAAGCGGCGGAAAATGCCGCTATGGAGATAATTGCAAAAAATACGAAAAAACATCAGATCAGGTCAAAGACCGTGACTGCCGCAGGGATAGAACTTATGGTTGAAGTCAAGCTAAGGGAAGATTCCTCTAAGGTATGCAATCTTCTTTCCGGCACAGAGGGGATATCAAAAGCCGCATTGGTAAGCTATAACGGGGAATATATGTCCTAAAAAGAAGGTGACTTGTTGATAGACAGTAAAAAATTCGGAATAATTGCGGTAACGGCAGTGATCATTGCAGCTGTCGGAGTGATCGCCGCATTGATCTTCGGCAGGGGAGATCGATACTCATATGTTCCGGAATATGCCGATAAGATTTTCAGCGGAGAGGTGATCTCGGTAGAAATTTCCGCCGATCCTGACGAATGGCAGTCTATGCTTGACAACGCCATGAATGAAGAATACATAATGGCGGACGTTACGATAAACGGCACGTTATTTTCCGATGTCGGCATACGTCCGAAAGGCAATAACAGTCTTCAGATGGTCGCTTCTTCCGACAGCGACAGATACAGCTTCAAGATAAAATTTGACGAATATATAAGCGGACAGACCTGTTACGGACTTGATATGCTGGTGCTCAACAATATGATAGGCGACCCCACGTATATGAAGGAATATACAACGTTTGACATGATGAAGACTCTGGGGATAAATACCCCTTATTTCGGATATACGGACATCTCCGTAAATGGCGAGGAATGGGGACTTTATTTTGCTCTTGAGGCTTATAATGACAGCTACGAGCTGCGGACCTCAGGAGATGAGAACGGCGTCCTTTATAATGTAAAGACTTCAGGAGGAATGGGCGGAGACAGGAATATTCCCGAAAATACTCCGGAAAATGATGATGATAATGCTTTCGCAAACGGCGGAAAAATCAGCAGAAATGGCTTCGGCAGCAGAGATCTTTCCGGAGATGCCGACAGCGGAGACGGCGGTTTTGCGGAAAACGCTCCCGGTAATTTCCGGAGCGGACCGTTTGCCGGACAAGGCGACAGCAAAAACGGTGAAATGGGCGGACGCGGCAGAATGGGCGCAGGTTCAAGCGGAGGAAGCCTTGTATATACAAGCGACGACCCGTCTGATTATCCGGCAATATTTGAAAACGCTGTCGGCGGAGGAACGGACGCTGACGACTATGCAAAAGTTATTTCCGCGCTGAAAGCACTGAACAGCGGAGAAGATATCGAGGAATATTTTGATGTTGACGAAATACTCCGTTATCTGGCGGTGCATACATTTGTTGTAAATCTTGACAGTTATTCGTCTGAAATGGCGCAGAATTATTATATTTATGAGCGTAACGGAATTATTCAGATACTGCCTTGGGATTATAACTACGCGTGGGGAGCGTTCCAAGGAGGCGGAGGCGCGTCAGGGACGGTAAATTTCTCCATAGATACTCCGGTAAGCGGCGTGGAAATGTCAGAACGTCCGCTTATATCAAAACTTTTTGAAAATGAGGAATATCTTGAACGTTATCATGAATATCTTCTTATGCTTATAAATGAATATTTTACCGGCGGAAAATTTGAAAAATTGATCGATTCGACGGATCTGCTGATAGGTGATTATGTCAGGAACGATGCTACCGCATTTTATTCATATGACGAATATCAGGCAGCCCTCGAGCAATTTAAAATTATCGGGAATTTGCGTGCGGAAAGCGCTGCCGGACAGATCGCAGGAACTGTTCCAAGCACGTCCGAAGAACAGACCGCAGCCGCAGATAAGCTCATTGACGCTTCGGAAATAAATATGAACCTTCTCGGCTCCGGCGGAGGCGGAGGAATGAACGGCGGTATGGGCGGTTTCGGGCGGACGGAGCGCTTCATGAAGAATAATTCCGGTATAAATAATGATAATAATTTTCCGTTTGAAATTCCGGAAGATAAAAATTTTTCTCCCGAAATTCCCGACGGTAATAATTCTCCTCCTGAAATTCCTGACGGTAAAGATCTTCCGCAGTTTACGGGCGGCGGTTCTCCGCCGCCATTTCCGGAAAATTGAAATAATAAAAAACAGCAGCTTTTTATGCTGCTGTTTTTTATGCTCATTTTATTATTTTTCTTCCGGAAATCTGAATTTCCATGACGCTCTTAATCCGTCCATTATTTTCATAATTTTTACCGTGTCGGAAAGCGGGTTCAGACGGCTTTCCTTTAAACCGTCCGCAAGACATTTCTGCGCTTCCATAATTTCAAATTCATAACCGTTGCAAAGATGTGGGTTAAGACTTTCCTCCGCAAGACGGTTATTTTCATCATAAAGCCGGACATTTTCCCCGCAGAAAAACCACGGATCAAATGCTATGCGTCCCTTTGTTCCCACGATAACAGCGCGGTTCTCATTGTCTATATCAAATCCCGCAACAAAACTTGCATAAGCATTTTTGTAATTAAGGATAACGGCTTCGTCCATGTCAACGCCAAGTCCGGCAATATTTACCGAGGAATGTATTTCTTCCGGCTCAAAGCCGAGAAATGCAGTGATGAAACTCAGCGGATATACTCCCAGATCGAGCAGCGCTCCTCCGCCAAGCTCCGGGCGGAAAAGCCTGTCCTGCGGATCAAATTCAACGGGATTT
Source organism: uncultured Clostridia bacterium (assembly GCA_947631055.1). Taxonomy (GTDB): domain Bacteria; phylum Bacillota; class Clostridia; order Oscillospirales; family Ruminococcaceae; genus RGIG8773. The sequence goes on from CANRJZ010000015.1 coordinate 9,464, forward strand.
GAAAAATCAGCGCGGACAGCTTTTATTTCGCCTATTTTTCCTTCTGAAAACCACTGCTTTGCTTTTAAAAAAGCAGGCAGACATTTCATCCACATGGCTTCCATAAAGAAAAGATCTTTTTCTTTTGCAATTGAAATAAGTTCTTCAAGCTGTTCCGAATTAATAGTTATACTCTTTTCGCAAAGAACATTTTTTCCGTGCTCAAAACAAAGCTTTACATTTTCGTAATGGCAGCTCATTGGAGACGCAACATAAATAATGTCTATATCCGGATCGGCTGCAAGTTCTTCATAACTGCCGTAAAATTTTTCCGCGCCGAATTCTTTTGCAAATCCTTCGGCTTTTGCGGGATCTCTTGACGCGCAGGCATATAATTTTGCGTCGGGAACATAATTTACTGCTTTTGCAAAAGTATGCGCTATCTTTCCGGTGGCCATTATGCCCCAGTTAAATATTTTCTGCAATAAAAACACGTCCTTTCTGAATTATTTCTTGCTCCAGTAGCCAAGCTCCGGCGGAAGCAGCTCATGCTCTTTGTTCCATATCCGGAACTGTTCTTCCACCCAGTCGCAGGCGGCGTGATAACCGTCCCGCGTGATGTCAAATTCCGCTTCGGAAGCAAGCTCCGACTTGTCAAAGCAGTTTATCCCGTACCATGTCTGGGCAAGCAGTTTTTCGTTCGGAGTAAATCGGAAATTAAAATCATCCTGCTTTGTGCCGCGTTTGCAGCCGCTGTATTTTCCGCCCATGTCAAAGTATTCAAATTCCGGTATTTTAAATGCTTTTTCGCTCATAATATCATTCCTTAACATTGTTTGGGAATATTATAACACACATTCCGGAAAATTTCAATAGCTTTTTATTGTATTTCTATAAGCGGTATCTCTGAAGCTATATAAAGATAGCTGTAATAATTATTTTCTCTTATGCTGTCATAAACGCCGCTGCTTATTACAAAGGCGATTTTTTCGGAAATAATATCTCCGTCGGCTTTGCGGAACTGGATCTCAAATCTGTAATATTCCCCTTCGTCATCGCCAATAGAACATTTTCCCAGTTTATCTCTTGTTATGAACGGATAGTATACAGGTTCGGGCATATAATACCTCAGAGCGGAATTTTTGCGGAATATTATTCCGTCTTTTTCATAATAAACATCGGAAATATATTTCTCGATATAATTATCCCGCAGCGTATCCGTAGGGATATAATAGGAGGACGGAGTAAAGCTTTCATAAAATTCCGTGGGAGAAAAAGTTCCGGCAAAGAATTCTTCCATATCTTCTATGGACATATCAAGATCGGTCTCGGTGTAAGCTTCACCGTTAATTTCAATTGTTTCCGCATTTTCGGGGATATTCCCGCCGCTGAAAATTTTATTTAATTTTTCCGTTTTAAGTGAAAGCGCGGTATAAATAATTTCTCTGTGATCCGGACTGTTCAGCTTTAAGTCGAGCGAATCGAGCCGCCAGCTGTATTCTTCCGAATTTACCAGTTTAACTATATAAAAATCATACGGCATATCAAGACCTTCGGCATAAGCAATAATATCCGCAGTATTGCCGTCATACGACATTACAAAAAAATCATCTCTTTTCAATTCTTCCATAACGCCCATATATTGATGACGGGCGCAAAGTTTGCCGTCTATCATCTTATATTCGGGAACATTTTGTCCGTCAGACTCAAAAAGAGTTTTTTGAAGTTCATCATCGGAAATATAATTTTCCGTAAAAACCGCGCGCATTTGTTTTGCAAGTTCATCAAAATCAGATGCGTATTCCTGATTGATCGGAGCATATGTATATTCTTCCTGCTCGTTCGATTCGACTGCATTATTAACATCGGCAAAATATTTGCTTAGCACAGCGTCATATTCCCACTCAAAGCCTGTTATGTTGCTGTATAAGACCGATCTTGCTTCCGAAATCCTGCCTAATGCTTCGGAAAGCTCCGCTGTAGTTTCATCGTCCACGCTTATTGCATCGGGAAATAATTCCGGTTCTTCGAGCTTGATATGCAAGGCTTCGTGATCTTCTTTTTCTGTTTCTTTTTTGTCGGCTTTTATTTTATCGGAAAACGGATCGAATATTGCGATATCTATATTTTCCGTTTCATCAGGATAAGCGTTTGTTTCTTCGATCATCTCGGTAAGCGTCAGTGAGGTGGTTTCTTTGGGAAGCAATGTTGTTTCGGTAATATTTTCGCCGCTTTTGCAGGAAGAAAACAGCAGACAAATTACAGATGTAAAAACAATTATCCTTTTCATAGAAATACGTCCTTTATTTTATTTCGATCATCGGAAGCTCCGAAGCTATGTATATATATTCATATTTGCTTTCAAAATAATTTTTCATTGAATAATATATGGAAATATCGGAAGTGATCATATTTCCGTCTCTGTCCCTGAAATTCACATCGGCGGCAAAATATGAATTATCCGTTTCTATGGCATTGTACCCCCACATATATTCGACCTTATTTTCAATATCGGGCGAAAAAACGATTTCGGGGATATAATATTTCGGCGCGGAATTCCTGCGGTAAACAATTCCGTCCTGTTCGTAATAAACATCGGTTATATATTTTTTTATAAGTTCTTCTCTGAGATCGTCCCCGATAGTTATTCCGGTAAATATTTCAGCCGGGTCAAAACTTTTTACGGCAAATGTTTCGTTAAAAAACTGTTCCATTTCTTTTATTGAAACGATATCATTTTTTGTGTATGTTTCATTGTTTACAGTGATCGTTTCCGCGTCTTCCGAGGGAACGCCGCCTAAAATATTGTTTAATTTTCCGGTTTTCAGAGAAACGGCATTATACAGCATTTCATTCATTTTCTGCGCGTTTTCATCAATTTCAGAGGCCGGTATATTTTCCTCATATGGGATATCGGTCTCGGCGGTTATTACAGAAAATTGTTTTCTTACCGGCAGACCCGAATAGATCTTGAAATCTCCGTTTTCATTGAGCTCAAGTTTAATTTGCAGGCACTGCGTTTCTCTGCTGTACCGGTCATAGAATGTTCTGTTATCGTCAAAATCACAAGGATCGATAATAATTTCGGGAATATAATATTTATCCGCATTTTTATCGCGGTAGATTATCCCGTTTTCTTCGTAATAAACATCGTCGATATATTGCTTTGAATAGCTGTTATATAAGCCCGTGCAGAACGTATCCGCAAAAATCTCTTTCATTTCGGAAATGCTCATTGTAATGTCCGTTTCTGCAAATTCTCTTCCGTCAACTGTGACCTCGCGCGGACTCGGGGGAGTTGTTCCGCCGCCCAGGATCATATTTATAATGTCGGTCTTAACATAAAGCAAATTATAAAAAATATCTGCCTCAGCAAGATCACAGTTTTGTATCAGTGAAGCCCGCCAGCCGTATTCTTCGGAATATTCGAGAGAAATATAATAGTCTTCTTCCTGTTCGTTTTTTGCGAAAATTATTGCTTCGGCAGTTTTGCCGTCACAATCGAGAATTTTTATATTTTCATAATTTGCCGGCATAGGTACAGGGCCGCTGAAAGCCCGCATACACAATGTTCCGTCGAACGTTTGGTATTTCGGGACAATATCGGTCCCGAAAATTTGCTCAAATAATTCGGTGTGCAATGTATGGTCATCAATAAATTCTTCCGAAAGCGCAGAGCGGATATTTTTCATCAGCTCGTCCTCATCGGCGGCATAATCGGTATTTACCGGATAGTAACGATATGTATGATCCCATGTTTTCTCCTCGTGTACCACATTTTCAAGATCGGCATAATTATCGTAATACTTTGAATTTTCGGGGAATTGTCCGTACATAAAACCGCAGGCGTCGAAAATTTTTCCCAGAGAATCAACGATCTCGGCAGACTGTTGTTCGGTGGGACGCGGTCTGCCGGAATATTCAGAAAAAAAGCTGTATTCGCTGATGTCGTTTTCATTTAATTCGTTTATCTGTGTTATTTCCGGCAGCGGGGCTTCGGTATTTTCGGGTATCTTGCCGTTATTGCCGCCGCAGGAGGATAATATTACGATCGGGATCGCCGATAAAATTATTTTGAAAATATTCTTGCTCATATCAACAGTTCCTTTCGGCATGGCGGAAATTGAATATATTGTATCATCAATTATACAATTTCCGCCGTTCAAAAGCAATTACAAAGGAGTTACAATGCGGTTACAATTTGGAAACAGCCGGACGGAGTTCGGCAAATCTCCTCCGGAACAGTTCGGTAAGCGCTATCGCAGGCAAAGTCAGAAAGAACCATAACACCGAAAACGGCAGGCATATCTGCCCGAAAAGATCGAACATCAGTCCGGAATAATCCCAGACGTTCCAGCCGAGCCAGAGATTTACAATGCACCCTGCAATAAATTCCAGCGACGTTATCACTATCGCTCCGAAAAGGCATTTCATAAGCAGAGGTTCGTTCGGGCGTGAAACGAAATGCCGGTACAGTATAACAAGGCAAAGTCCTCCGGTTATGGTCATGCTCCAGTGCGTGAATCCGCGGAAAACTACTTCTATGAGCGAATAGAGTATTCCGCCGAAAAGGAAAAGTATGATATCTTCTGCCGATCTTGACATTTCTGATACCTCCGGAAAAATATTTCTTAATTTATTCTTAGCAGAAAAATTCCCGCTATTTAAGGGAAGTTATGTGGATTTTTTCTGGAAATAATTCAGCGGTCCGCGCGCTTGACAATTACTAAAAAAAATGGTAAAATATCTTAGGATCATTTATTCGGAAAGGAAGTTTTAAATGCCTATAGATCCAAAAGACAGCAGAAGCGGATTTGAAAACGCTTTCGGCGCACCGGATTCTCCCGATGTGGAAAAAACCATATTGGAATTTTCTTCGCGTATGCAGATATATAACGCAGGCATAAAGGAAATACGCACCAAGCTGGAAATACTGGACGAGGAATTCAAGGCAAAATATGCGTATAATCCTATCCATCATATAGAATCACGGCTGAAAACTCCGAGAAGCATATTAAAAAAAGTAAAAATGAAAGGTATCCCCGTCACGGTGGAATCTATGGCGGCAAATATCCGCGATATTGCCGGCATACGTGTGATCTGCAATTATATTGACGATATATACAAGGTCGCCGAACTGCTTACCGGACAGGACGACGTTACCCTTGTGCGTGTAAGAGATTACATAAAAGAGCCGAAGCCGTCAGGCTATAAAAGCCTTCATCTTATCGTTGAGATACCGATATTCCTTTCCACCGGTCCAAGACCTATACCGGTGGAAATACAGATACGTACTATTGCGATGGATTTCTGGGCAAGCCTTGAGCACAAGCTGAAATACAAGACCGATAATAACGTTTCCGAAGATCTGCGTGAAAGACTTAAAATATGCGCTTATGAGATATCCAAGCTCGATGCGGAAATGCAGGATATCCATAATGTGATAGCCGCAGGCAGCGGCAAAGAATAATGGGAAGGATAATTACCGTAACTCCCGCAGGACTTATGGAAATAATTTCTGACGGAACGGCTCTGCTGGGAGTGCGTTCCGTTTCCGCAGTTTCGGGAGAATATTTTCGGGACGGGATCACGGACGCCGCCGAAAAACAGCTTTTGGAATATTTCGGCGGGAAACGAAAGAGGTTTGACATTCCCATTGCGCCGGAAGGAACGGAATTCTGCAAAAAGGTCTGGAAGGCTCTGACCGGCATACCTTTCGGCGAGACGCGTTCTTACGGAGAGATCGCGGAGATGATAGGGCAGCCTTCCGCTTCGAGAGCAGTGGGAAATGCCGTGGGAAACAATCCGATACTTATAATCATTCCCTGTCACAGAGTCATACGTTCAAACGGAGAATTGGGCGGCTTCAGTGCGGGTACGGAAATGAAAAAATTGCTTTTAAGGCTTGAAAATAATTGATTTTGAACGGAGGCGAAGTATGCGCTTTAAAAGATCGGCTTTTATTTTTCTTTTTGCATGCGCAGTTCTTCTGACCTCATGTTCAAACGGCGCTTCGTATGATGAAAGCTTTGTCACGGAAACTTCGCCTGTCATATCAGAAACGTCCGAAAGCGGCGGGCTCACCGTTTCTTCCTCGGAGACGCCGGAAGAAACAAGCATAACGTCCGCTGCGTCAGCGGAGACAAAGACGGACATTCCCGCGGTCTCCGCAGAAGATACTGCGGAAACATCTGCGGAAAGCCGGGAAACGTCCTCCTCGGTCACTCAGGAAGAAACGGAGACCGCAGCGGCCTCTTCGGACGTCACGCAGGCGGTCACGACCGCATCGGCTTCCGCTATCGAGATCACCGCTCCGGAAAAACCGCCCGAAAAGGTCGTCATACCGGAGATAAAAATGCCTGATTCTCCCGGCACGCAGACCGCTTCCGAAAATAACGCCGAAATAGATTACAGCAACGCTTCGGAAGGATATATTTCCGCAGTCTATAACGGTCCGTCAAAGGCGGCAAAGGTCAGGATAGAATGTGACGGCGTTCAGTATAATCACGATCTTTCAACGGGAGGAAAACGTGAATATTTTCCTCTTATGGGCAGCGGAGCTTATAAGGTGTCGGTCTACGAGCAGTTTTCCGGAAAAAAATATGCGCTGCTTGTTTCGGCGGAATTTTCCGCAGTGCTGACGAGCCCGACGGGAATGTATCTTTATCCGAATAAATATGTTGACTTCAACGCCGGTTCCGATTGCGTCAGAAAGGCGGCGGAACTTTGTGCGGGAGCGTCGGGCGATGTTGAAAGGATAGCGGCTATATTCACTTATATAACCGATAATGTGACATATGACAAACAGCTTGCGGCGACCGTTCAGAGCGGGTATGTGCCTGATCCGGATTCTACGCTTTCATCGGGGAAAGGGATATGTTATGATTACGCTTCGCTTTTCGCAGCGATGTGCCGGTCGCAGGGGATACCGGCAAGACTGGTGACAGGTTATGCGGAACCGGATATTTACCACGCATGGAACGAAGTATATACTGACGAAACAGGCTGGATCACTCCGGAACTGTTCCTTAAAAACAAAGGCTATAATATTGCGGACGCAACATTCTACGCAGGAAATTCGGACAAAGAAAAAATATCGGAATATATTGCCGACTCAAGCAATTATTCCGCGATATACAGATATTGATTGGAGGTCAAAAATATGGCGGTGAAAATTCTTACCGACGAAGAGACTGCCTTTTTCAGCGAGCAGCTTGCTATGATAATCGAGGCGGGCATACCTCTTGCGGACGGCATAGAAATACTTGCCGGAGACGCCGGAGACAAGCGGTTCAAGGAAATAGCCGAAACGGTGCTTTCCCGTATGAAGGACGACGACGCAACTCTTTTTGACGCTATGGACAAAAGCGGGATATTTCCGGGATATGCAGTAAAAATGGTAAGGATAGGTTCCGTTACCGGCCGGATCGAAGATACGCTGAACGGTCTGGCGGAATATTATTCCAAGCGTGCGGAACTGAAACAGACTATAAGAAGTTCGGTATCGCACCCTCTCATACTTCTGGCTATGATGACGGTAGTGGTCATAGTGCTTGTGATACGCGTCCTTCCTATGTTCAGGGATATTTTTTCCCAGTTTGACGATACGGCTGCGGCAGCAGTCGAGGACAGCGTTTCTTTTGCCTATAATATGGGAACGGCTGTAATGGTGATACTTATAGCCATACTGGTGATGATCCTTGCGGCTGCGCTGCTTATGCGGTTTCCCGCGTCAAGAAAAAAACTTTTGCGGCTGCTGTCCAATTTTGTGCTTACAAGAGGGATATCCGAGGCTATGGCGATGGCTGACGTTACCGCAGCTATGAGTATGATGGCTGAATGCGGCATATCGCCGGAACAATCCCTTGAACTTGTGCGGGACATTACCGAAAATAAGAATGTGAAAGAACGCATAAAGAACTGCGAGAGCATGGTCCTTAACGGCGAATATTTTGCAGACGCGCTGAAAAATTCGGAACTGCTGCCGGGAATATATGCCCATTCTCTCAAGGTGGCGTACAGATCCGGTTCCATAGATCAGGCGTGGCGGAAGATAAGCAGCCGCTTTGGTCAGGAGTGCGACAGGCGGATATACGGAGCGGTATCGTTCATTGAACCGGCAATAATTGCCGTTCTGGCGGTAATGATAGGTTCGGTGCTGCTGACGGTAATGCTGCCGCTTACAAACATAATGTCGGGTATAGGCTGAGCATTTTATATGATATGAGAAGGAGGTATCCTTCAGCATGAAACTGAAAAGGGAAAAGATACATAAAGTAAATAGAATAACGGTCTTTTCGGTAATATTATTTGCCCTTGTCGTCATATGGCTCGCGGTATCCGTGCGCAACGCCGGGAACGCGGCGGAGCAGAGCCGCACCGATTCGTTATACAGAGCGGTGATGAACAGCGCGCTGCTGTGCTATTCGATAGAAGGAGAATATCCTCCGGATCTTGAATATCTTGAAGAAAATTACGGCGTTAAAACGGATCACGACAGATATATCATACATTATGAATATTTCGGGGCGAATATCCGCCCTTCGCTGACAATAACGGACAGGAACGCGGAAAGGACGGTGTATGCGGAAGATGAACAAAGCTGATTCAAAGCGCTTTTCCGATACCATAAGTGCGGCGGGCAGCATGACGCTTTTCCTGCTGTTTGCGGTATGCTGTCTGATAATTATTGCCGTGGCAGCTTCGGCATACGAAAGGATATCCGTCAATTATGAGGATACCTTCAACGGCGCCGCTGCGGTCAGATATGTTACGAACAAGCTGCGTGCCTGCGACAGCGCCGCAGTTGCCGGAGGGGACGTGATCGTCCTTTTTGATGAAGGATACAAGACGATAATATACGAACGGGACGGAGTCATTTATGAACGGCTGTTTCCGGACGGCAGTGAGGTCGTTCCGGACGGAGGAGAAGCCGTGTTCAGGGCAGAAGGATATTCCGTAAAGGAATACGGCAGCGGATTGATATCGATCTCGGCAGAAGGCGACGGAGGAAGAGTTTTCAAAGCATACTGCCGCCTGCCGGAAGGGAGGAGATCCGTATGAAAAGTCCGATGAAGCCGGTAAGATCAGAGGGAAAACTCAACCTGTTTTTCGTTGAAATGATAATAGTGCTTTTGTTTTTCGGTATAGCTTCGGCAGTCATACTTCGCTCGTTTGCCGGATCGGACAGAATGGCAAGGGAAAGCAGGGAAACTGAAAATATGGCGTTCCTTGCGCAGTCTGCCGCGGAAATATATTCCGGAACGGCAAGCATTGACGAAACTTCCGAACTGCTTCTGTCGGAAAACAAATATATGCGCAGATATTCTTCCGGAGCGCTGCGGACGGTGCTTATCACCGATACGGACGTGTTTATGACTATGGAAGAGGCTTCCGAGGAATATGGAGGAGGCACGGTAAAGACATTGATGATCTCTTTCAGCGATGAAGACGGCAGAACTCTTTACGAGATGGAAACGGGAGCTTATGTTCCGGAAAGGACGGCGATCGGCATTGAGTAACGGCGGAAAAGATCCCATTATCGGGATAGGAACGGGATACCTTTCAATAATGATGATATTCGTGGTGCTTTGTCTGACTATGCTTGCGGCGCTGTCATATTCTTCTGCGGCAGCGGAAAAGAAATACAGCGACAAAAGCGGAGAATATACAAGAGAATATTATGCCGCCGATCTTGAGGCAAAGCGCGTTCTTGCGGAGATAGATGCCGTCGCTGCGGAATACGGCGGTCCTCAGGGCATTGGTTTTGCAGACGGATTGACCGATATCGAAGGAGTGAGCGTCCTAGTCCTGCCGGACGGAGCGGAGGTAAGCTGGCAGACTCCCGTGAACGAAAAACAAAGCATAAGCGCAAAAGTCCGGTATTCACTGAACGGATATGAGATCACCGAATGGAAAACGGTTTTTTCTTCTGAATCTGAAAATAAGCCGCTGAACGTCTGGAGCGGAGAATGATCTAAGGAGTTTTTGATATGGATATAGTGCAGATACTTAAAGATGCGGTAGACCGCAAGGCTTCCGACGTTTTTCTTGTTACCGGCGCAGCTCTTGCATATAAGACTGACGGCAGGGTCACTCCGATAGGAGACGCTCCTCTGAGACCGGATGACACAAAAGCCGCCGTAATGGAGATTTTCAGGCTTGCGGATATCAACATCGGCGATACGGCGGAAGTGAAGCACGAAATGGATTTTTCCTTTTCGATAGCGGGAACGGGACGGTTCAGAGCCAATATTTACCGCCAGAGAGGTTCTTTTTCGGCCGTGCTGAGGTGCGTTCCCTTTGAACTTCCGGATCACAGGAAACTTGGTATCCCCGATGAAGTCATGGCTCTTGCCGATAATAAAAGCGGGATAGTCCTTGTCACCGGAGCTGCCGGAAACGGCAAATCGACCACTCTTTCCTGTATGATAGACAAGATTAATTCCGAGAGCGAAGGTCATATAATCACGATAGAAGATCCGATAGAATTCCTTCATAAGCATAAAAAATGCATTATCAGCCAAAGGGAGATAAACATTGACACGGGCAGTTACATAGATGCGCTCAGATCTGCGCTGCGCCAGTCTCCTAACGTTATACTTGTGGGAGAAATGCGTGACTTTGAAACCATAAATATAGCAATGACTGCGGCTGAAACGGGTCAGCTGGTGCTTTCCACCCTGCATACGAACGGCGCTGCAAATACCGTTGACAGGATAATAGACGTATTCCCCACAAATCAGCAGCACCAGATCAGGGTCCAGCTTTCAATGGTGCTGAAAGCGGTCGTTACCCAGCAGCTCGTTCCGTCAAAAGAAGGGGGACTGGTCCCCGCTTTTGAAATAATGAACGTCAACAGCGCCATAAGAACTATGATACGTGAACAGAAGACCCACCAGATAGATACTATTTTGCAGTCCGAGGCAGGAATGCAGACTATGGACAGCTCCCTCCTTAAACTTTTCAGGAACGGGATCATTACCGGAGAGACCGCAGTCGAGTATGCGTACAATCCCGAATTGATGAGCAAACGCATACAATAAATTACAGGAATTGTATATTTTTTCAAGCGTGTAATTTTTGTGGATTTATTTTGTGCAGTATTTACAAAAGACTGTTAAAAATTCGGCAAAAATTTTGCTTATTAAATATTGAATTTTTATAGTAATCATGATATAATTTTTACAGAAAACATTGGGCTAACTATATATTGACGAAAATATATCGTTCCCTTTTAATTTGATATTTTGAACATTAAAATCATTCGCTGCTTCTAAAGGAGGTAAATGTAAATTATGAATAACAAAGGTAAATTATCTAAAGGCCAGATAGGAATAAGAGCTGCTGCCGCATTTGCATTTGCACTTACAGCTTTTGCTGCGCAGAGCGGTACGGCTATCGATGTAAACGCAACAAGCGCCGGTATCCTTCAGGAAGGAAGCCAGACGGATTTCGGCGGTCAGGATGACGCTGAACAGGCCGATGCACAGGGCAATAATGACGACGCTGATGATATCACCACCAACTATGAAGCTCCTGCGGAGGCTGAAAGCGAAGATGCAGCCGAAGAAGCGGACGCGGAAGTTTCCGAAGATGCTGTAACAGAAGAAAACACCGAAGCTGAGGCGGCGGAAAGCACTGAAGAGACCGAGGCTGAAGAAGATACCGAAGAAGAAACTGATACGGAAGAAGCTGCTGAAGAAGCAGAAGCCGATGCAGATGTTGCAGCCGAGGAGACCGCTGAAGCGGAAACACCGGAAACTGAAGCCGTTGCAATTGTTTCCGCCAAGAAGCAGATATGGTCGGATTTCCTTGGCGCTGCTAAGGGATACAGCGTATTTGTAAAGGGCGATTATGTAAAGACCGGCGCAGTCTCCGATATCAGCAGCACTTACGGCAATTATACAAGATACGGAAATATCGCTGTAGGCGGAAATGCTACCGTTGATGTCAATTACGCTACAGGAAAGGCTGTAGTAAGAGGCGATGTCCTTGCCGGCAATTTCCTCCTCAACAGCACTAAGGAAAACGCTCTTACAGATGAGTATATTGATTTTGAAGGCGCTTTTGCTCAGCTTTATGCAAATTCCGCAAAGCTTTCAACTGTAGATTCAAACGGATACACTTATTTTGCCAACGGCGGACAGCAGCTCTGCTTTATGGGTTCTGATCCTGTTGTCAACATCTTTAATGTCAGCGTTGATGAACTCAATGTAAATAAGCCTTCTTCACTGAGCTTCAACGTTCCTGCCGGATCAAGCTGTGTTGTAAATATTACCGGCAGCGGTTCTGTTGATCTTAGCATGGCTTCCGGAACATTTATCAACGGCACTCAGCCTCAGAACGGAGATTATGTTTTTGAGGATATACTCTTTAATGCTCCTGATGTTCAGAATGTTACTATAATGAATAAGATCGGTTCTCTGCTTGCACCTAATGCTGATGTTACCGGCGGGTTATATAACAACCACTTTGACGGTTCTCTCATATGCAACAGCTTTGTCGGAAGCATAGAGTTCGGCGGCGGATGCTACAGAGATGATGTTATCGAACAGAATATTTACGAAGAGATCGAGACACCGGAAGTACCTGATGTTCCTGTAACACCTGAAACTCCTGATGAAACACCGGAAGTACCCGATGTTCCCGTAACACCTGAAACTCCTGATGAGACACCGGAAGTACCTGATGTTCCTGTAACACCTGAAACTCCTGATGAGACACC
>CANRJZ010000016.1 GCA_947631055.1 uncultured Clostridia bacterium
TATGCAGTCAACGCCGTACTCATTCACATAGTCTGACGTTGTAAATCTGTAAGAAATATCATCGGTATTGTAAATGTATGAACCTTCCGCAGCTTTCAGAGGAGAAAGGTCAGGTCCCGTTTCCGCAGCTTCTTCCGGAATTGCTTCGGCAGCTTCCGGCGTCTGTTCCTCTTCGTCTTTCGAAGCTTTTTCTTCGGTCACATCGGCAGCTTCCGACAACGGTCCTTCTTCCTCTTCCGAAGCTTCTTCCGCGACGGCCTCGGCTGCTTCCGGCAATGGTTCTTCTTCATCGCTGTCCGGAATATATTCATTGACGGCAACGGTCGTAAACTCAACTACAGGCTGCGCAGGCGCTGCACTTTGAAGCGCAGTTATACCTATGAAAAATATTATCAGCAGCAGACACACGCCCGCGCCTATTAGCATATTTATCTTTTTTCTGTCCGGACCTTTGTTCTTTTCTTTGTAATTCAGTATAGCCTGTTCGCGCTGCAATGCTTTTTCCTTGTTTTCAAGGACTTCCTGCCGTGCTTTTTCAAGGGAAGATCTTCTTTCGGCGATCTTTATGTTCCGCTCGTAAACTTCCTGTTTTTTCTCGTAGAACGGTTCTTCGTTATCCACATATCCTACAGGCGGAAATTCTTCCTCGTATGGCGGAAGTTCAATATCCAGCACGTCATTTTCCCGTGTTTTTATCTCCTGCGGATAAATTTCCGTTATTTTTTCATCGCTCAATCAAAATGCCCCTTTTACAAAAACAGCCGTACTTTTTGAGTACGGCTTGCTGCTTACTTTCTTCTTGCAGGATTTCTGCGCTTGACGTCAAGCACTTTTTTCAGGTCTCCCATACGCTCGTCCGAACTTTGTTTGAACTTGTTGAGCATATCTTCAAAAGCCGCTTCCGGCGTCTGCGGAGCTTTTTCCTGAGCAGATTTAGGAACGTCCTGCCGCCTGCCTGCGCCGTTTCCGCCGCGCTTCTGATCTTTTCTCGGAGCGGGGTTGTCCATAGCTTTTTTGATGGACAGAGATATCTTGCCTTCTCCGTTTACGGAAAGCACCTTTACTTTTACGGTCTGTCCTTCGGTGAGATGATCCTTGATCTCGTTTACATAAGTGTTGGCGATCTCGCTGATATGTACCATTCCGGTAGTGCCGGGTTCTATTTCCACGAACGCTCCGAACTTGGTTATTCCGGTAACTTTACCCTCATAGATTTTTCCAGTTTCAAGCTGCATAAAAAATTTTTGATCCTCTCGTTTGATTTTATAGATCCCTTTCGGGGCATTCCTTTAAAGGGGAATGTTCCTTTTTTAATTTCCCGTCGTATCATAGAAACGCCGCTCGTTAGGATAGGCATAACCCAATACTTCTATGGCATAGCGTTCCATAAATTCTCTTTCGTCCTCTTCGGAAAGAATACTCTGATACTCGTCGTTTTCCTCTTCGAGCTGCTCGGCTTTTTCGGTCAGTTCGGCAAGCTCCTGTTTTTTTTCGGCGATCTCAGCTTTGGTCAGGACTATGGAGGCGCAGCAATACAGAACAAAAGCAGAGCCGGCAATAAAACCCATCATCCCAAGAAAAGGGTGGCTGTTTTTTTTCTTTTTAAGGCGCTTGATGTCTTTTTTGTTTTTTTGGGCATTAAGCACTTCAGCTTCGTTCATGCCTTCACCTTCCTGTTTCCTTTCCGTGAATATTCTTCTCCAGATTAACGTATTTATTATACACCATAGAGACAGCATTTTTCAAGGGTTTTTTGATACTTCTTTCGGTAATTTCCGCATTTTTATGATTTCGCACAAAAACAAGCACAATTTTTTGACAAATAGTTTTAAATAATTTTACAAAAGGTTCAATCAAACGGGAATATACTTGATGTAATACCCTGTAAAATGTTCCGAAAACGCTTCTTATCACACCTATAACAAGGTTTCCCAACGTTACAAGGTACAGCACAAAGCCTATAAGCGATCCGAAAAACATAAAAAATCTTACCTGTCCGCGGGCAAAGGCAGCCGCGTAACAGAATATACAGAAACCGTATATCAGCCAGAAAATGATATCTTCCGCAGCCACTGCGCCTTTTTTAGCAGCAGGAGGGAATATCACTCTCAATGCCCGAAAGCAGTCATATACGACTCCGAGCGCTGCACCGAGGACAACGGAAAGCAGGAACATAGCCGTATGCTGAGAAACGGAGAAAAACGTGTTTAAATGCAAATCGTCACCTCATCAGTGAAAAATTTTACCAAATAATGAAAGCGGGGCTTTTCTGTCGGGATCTCCGTAAAGTATGCTTTTGATCTCGCCTTCAACGCTCATTTCTCCGCTTTCGACAGACAATCCGTTCATATGCAGGTCCGTGCCTTTTATGGTCATTTCGCCCATACTGGTATAGAGCAGTATCGTATTCTCGTCAAATTTGTCAACGTCCGTAACGCCTGACACTGACAATTTTTTTCTTCCTTCAAGGATAATGTTGTGTACGGGCATAGGTTTGTTCACATCGTTCATAATTTTATCCTCCTTATTTTTTACAATCATATTCATTTTCATAAGAGAATAGAACCGATAAGCTTAGCCTGCAAAATAAAAAAGCCGCCGGATCTTAAATCCGGCGGCTCGTCTTTTCTTATTCCTGTGTTAGAACAAATATCTCGTATATTGCCTTTACAGCGGCTTCAAAATCTTCCTCACTGACACCGATTATTATATTCAGCTCCGAAGAACCCTGATCTATCATCTTTACGTTTATCTTTGCATGAGCAAGAGCGGAAAATATTCGTCCGGCAGTACCGCGGTTCTTTCTCATTCCGCGTCCTACAACGGCTATAAGCGCAAGATCGTCCTCAACGTAAAGGTGATCCGGATGAACACGGAACGTTATCTCGTCAAGAACGCTCTGCTGGACCGGTCTCAGCGCGTCGGAAGAAACGATCACGCTCATAGTGTCAATGCCGGAAGGCATATGTTCAAAGCTTACGCCGTTTTTTTCAAGGGCTCTGAGAACATTTCTGCCAAAACCAAGCTCGCTGTTCATCATGTCTTTTTCTATATTGATTACGGAAAGTCCTTTTTTGCCTGCGATCCCGGTAATGACATACTTGCTTGTTTCATCTGAATTTGCAACTATCATAGTGCCTCTGTCTTCAGGCTTGTTTGTATTGCGTATGTTTATCGGGATACCTGCCGTGCGCACGGGGAATATCGCATCTTCGTGAAGAACTCCCGCTCCCATATAAGAAAGCTCTCTGAGTTCCTGATAGGTTATCGTGGTAATGGGAGCAGGATCGTCAACTATCCTTGGGTCACATATAAGAAATCCGGAAACGTCAGTCCAGTTTTCGTAAATTTCAGCATTGGCCGCTCTTGCCACTATCGAGCCCGTAACATCAGAACCTCCCCTTGAGAACGTTCTTATGGTGTCGTTAGGCATAGAGCCGTAAAATCCGGGTATCACCGCGTGTTCGCTTTCCGCAAGTCTGGGGCGGAGGAGCATTATCGTCTTATCAAGGTCAAAAGTACCGTTTTCCTTAAATTTTATATATCCGGCAGGATCTATAAAATCAAATTTAAGATAAGCTGCAAGCACCTTGCTGTTCAGGTATTCTCCCCGTGAAGCGGCATAATCACGTCCTGCCATATGTTCAAAGGAATCTTTTATCCTTTTGAAGTCCTTTTCAAGCGAGAGGTCAAGATCCAATCCCGAAATAATATCGTTATAACGTTTTTCAATGGCTGAAAATTCATGACTGAAATCCTCGCCCTTTGCTGCTTTTTCGTAGCAGGCGTAAAGCATATCGGTGACTTTTATATCCTCCTTGAATCGTTTTCCGGGAGCGGAAGCCACGACATAACATCTTTTCGGGTCGGAAAGAATTATATCCGCTACTTTTTTGAACTGACCCGAATCGGCAAGAGAACTTCCGCCGAATTTTACTACTTTGATATCGCTCATGTCAAATTTCCTTTCAAAAAATTTTATTTGTTATGTTTTAAATTATAAATAATTGCCGGCAAATAATCAATAGGTATATAAAACAAATTTTTTCAGAAATTTGGTGTCCGCTTACGGCAAACTGCTGTATTTTCACCGCGGACAAACATTGCATTTCCGACTTTTATTTACATTATATCTCACGGGTGTATTTTTTGAGAAATTCCAGCTCGTCACCTTCAAAATATCCGCAAAGCTTATCAAATACCATTCTGTGATATGCATTGAGCCTGTCCTTGTCTTTACGGTCAAGAACGGAAATATCAATGCAGTCAAGATCAACAGGCGCGTAAGTTATAACTTCAAAACCCATTATCTGACCGTATTCGCATTTCTGTTCCCTGCGGCATAAAAGTTCGTTTTCGATCCTTATGCCATGACTTCCTTCAACATAAACGCCCGGTTCATCGGTGGTTATCATACCTTCCTCAAGGACTGCGCTTGCAGGACGTCCATCCGATATTTTCCACCTGAAACTGTTCGGACCTTCGTGAACGCTCAGGAGATATCCCACGCCGTGCCCTGTCCCGCAGCGGTAGTCAAGACCGTTTTCCCACATAGGACCGCGGGCAAGTATATCAAGATTTTCCCCGCGGCAGCCGTACATAAACTTTGCCGCCGCAATATTAAGCATTGCTTTCAGAACAAGTGTGAAATGAGACCGCATTTCATCGGAGATCTCTCCCAGAGCAAATGTACGGGTAATATCGGTCGTTCCCTCCAGATAATGACCGCCGCTGTCAACAAGGAGCATACCTTTCGGCTCAAGCACCGCGCCTCCGTCATCTCCCGCACTGTAGTGCATCATTGCAGCATTTGCCCCGTATGCGCTTATAGTGCTGAAACTGGGCGAAATATAGCTTTCTCCGCCGATCTTCTTTCTGAGATCGTCTATATAGTCTCCGGCGCTTTTTTCGGTAATGTGTATTTTTCCGATATTGTTCTTCAGCCAGTACATAAATTTTGTAACGGCGATGCCGTCCATAATATGCGCCTTGCGGATATTTTCCGTCTCCGTACTGTTTTTAACGGCTTTCAGCAAAGCGCAGGGATTCTGACCGGAAATTATCTCACAGTTTTTCAGCAGTCCGGCAAGGCGGTAATTTACTCTTTCTTCGTCAAGAAGGATCTTCTTTCCTGACAGTTTTTCCGCATAACGGTATATGTCATCATAAGGCAAAAGCTCCGCGCCGCTTTCCCTGAGCCTTTTTGAGACTTCCTCCCCGCAGGCTTTCATATCAATGAAAAGCTTTGCGTCCGACCGGGTGATCACCGCATATGAAAGAACGAAGGGACAACATTCAACATCGTCGGCGCGTATGTTGAAAAGCCATGATATGTCGTCCAGAGATGTAATAATGTGCATATCAGCCTTTTGATCGGCAATTTTTTTTCTGACGTCAGCCAGCTTTTCCGGAACGTTTCTTCCGCTGTATTTCTCATCAAGGAAATATACGTCCGAGTGTACAAGTTCGGGACGTTCTTTCCATATCCTGCCAGCAAGATCCTTATCGCAGATCACTGCGCCGTTTTTCTCCGCCGCTGTTTTTTCATAATTTTTTCCCGCAGCCGCGGATATCACTCTTCCGTCAAAGCCGATATTCCCGCCGTCGGGAAGCGTTTTCCGCACATATTCCTTTACTGTAGGAACTCCTTCTTCTCCTGCCTTCATAAGAACTATACCGCTGCCGGCAAGCTGTTCTTCAGCCTGTATAAAATATCTTCCGTCGGTAAAAAGCGCGGCTTCGCTCTCCGAGACCACAAGAGTTCCCGCCGAACCGGTGAACCCGCTGAGGAATTTTCTTGCTTCAAAATAAGGGCTCACATATTCGCTGTCGTGGAAATCCGAAGTAGGAACGATATAAACGCTTATGTTTTCTTTTTTCATTTCCGCTCTCAGCGCGGATATTCTTTCAGAAGCTGTATTCATACAAATTCTCCCATAAAAAATTTTTTCAGGCTATGTAACAATAAAAGAGGAATACTTTGCAAACCGGCAATTTTTCTATTGATATTTTGATAAAAAAGGTGTAAAATCAATATATATGATAAAACCGAAAGGAAGATAAATATGCAGCACCGTACTTCAATGCTGGCAGCGTCATTTCTGACCGGAGGAGCAATACCGCATATCCGCCGCGAAATGTCACGGCTCGAAGTATCACGATACAATATATCCTCGCCCCTTCTGCCGGAGGAATTCAGCGGTCTGAGGATCGTGCATCTTTCCGACCTGCATAACAAGGTGTTCGGAAAGGACAACTCCCGACTGATAAAACTTATTTCGGCGGAATGTCCCGATCTGATATTTATGACCGGAGATATGCTGAGCCATGGAGCGCCGAATATTGCCGAATTCCTGAAACTGACCGAGCAGCTTTTAAAGATCGCTCCGGTATATTACGTAAACGGAAATCACGAACTTTCCGATCTTGACAGCGACGCACTGGCATATATTTCACATAAGCTTGCTTCTTACGGAGCTGTCTGCCTTGACAACGATCTTGCGGATATAGAACGCAACGGCAGCCGCATACGCATCTGCGGGCTTTGCTATTCAGCAGAATATTACCGCGGTGTGCGCGAATACAAACACGGCTGGAAAGCTTTTATGCTGACCGATATGATAAACTATCTCGGGGTTAAGGATCCCGACACATTTACTATCCTTCTGGCGCACAATCCTCTTGATTTTGAAGTCCATGCCGAATGGGGAGCGGATATTTCCTTCGGGGGACATGTTCACGGAGGTCTTATACGGCTGCCGGTAATAAACGGCATACTTTCTCCGGAGAGAAGGCTTATGCCTAAATACAAAGAAGGCGTTTACCGGATAGGAAATTCCTTCCTTGTAGCGAGCCGCGGGCTCGGACGCTTCCGCATACACAATCCTCCTGAGATAGTCTCCGTGATCCTGTCTTCGGAAAAATGATTCAATTCAATATCAATGGCTGCCCTTTTTCGGGGCAGCCGTTTTTTATGCGTTGCTATTTACACTTATGAGCTTTTCGTTGAATTCGCTTTCGGGTATTGGTCTTGAGTAATAAAAACCCTGTGCCGAATCGCAGCCGCACTTTTTAAGGAATTCCGCCTGTTCCATGGTTTCAACGCCCTCCGCTATTATGTCAAGACCGATATCCTGAGACATTGAGATAGTATGTTCGATTATTTTTCTTCCGCGTTCGGAAACCATAAATTCTTCAAAAAAGTGTCTGTCTATTTTAAGAACGTCAAACTGTGTTGACCTGAGCACGTTCAAAGAAGAATATCCTGAACCGAAATCGTCCATAAGCATTGTGAAACCTGCGTCCTTCATCTGTTTAACGATGTCCTCAACGCCCATTGAATCGACTGTTTCGGTGATCTCAAGTTCAAGCATTGACATGGGAATGTCATATTTCTTTATAAGTCTTTTTATTTCGCCCGTTACGTCGTAAGTACGGATATACTCACGGGATATATTTACCGAGATAGGTACGGGAGTTATGCCTTTGTCGGTCAGTTCGCGTATCTTTTTGCATGCCTGTTCCCAGATGAAGCGGTCAAGTTTGATGATAAAGCCGTTTTCCTCAAAGACCGGTATAAATTCGGCAGGCGATATCATACCTTTCTGCGGATGTATCCAGCGTGCAAGCGCTTCCGCGCCTATGATCCTTCCGGTGCTTATTGAATATTTCGGCTGAAGGAACATAACAAACTCGTTATCGATAAGCGCTCTGTACATATCTTCTTCGATAGATTGCTTTTTATGCAGTTCCTGTCTCATAGACTTGTCATAAAAAAGTATATTCTCCATGGCGTTGCCTTTTATGAGCTGTCTTGCCAGTGAAGCGTTATCTCCGTGCTGTCTTGTATGCAGACTTCTGTCGTCAACTATGGAAACGCCGAATATCAGTCTGTATTCCATTCCGTCATAGCCGGAAAGCATACTTTCGATCTTGTGGATAAGATCCATTATTTCCTGTTTTTCCTTAAACGGCATTACGACCATAAAGACGTCTGCTGTAAGGCGGCAGAAGGGCTGGCTGTCGGTACAGATGATAGAAAGGGAATCGTTTATAAATCTTAACAGTTCATCTCCCTTTTCCACACCGTAAGTTTCATTGATGAGTTTGAAACGTTCGATATCGAATTGAATGAAAGCGATATCCTTATCCGGATTGGAATTAATTGCTTCGCGGCAGCGCTTAGAGTAGAACTTCGGGTTTTTGTCGGACGAAAAATAGTTGAGTATTTCTCTTTCCAGAGTTTCGCGCTGCATATACGGTCTTATATTGTAATGGATATCGGTTATTTTACCGTTATCGTCGCGCATAAAGAAGGCATACAGGTGGCACATCCTGAACTCGCTGCTTCCGGGAAGCCTGATGGATACGTCGGTGCATAAATTATTAGTATCTGTGCCTTTCAGGATCCCTTCGTTTATATGTTCGCAGAACACTTCAAACACGCTTAAAGAGTCCTTGTCGATCATATCGTTGCGGTATGCCATATTCTGAAAATCGTCTGTTTCGTTTATATATCCTGAAAAATTTTCTGATAGTGATATCAGTTTTTTATCGGAAACGCTGCTATACATATGTATGGTCTCTTTATCGTTTTTTATTATATCCACCAGATGTTCCGCATATTTATCCGGAAAGTCCAGAGCCATAGTACCGCCTCCTTTACAAGTTATAAACGATGCAAAAATTTGCAGATATATTCTTAAAGAAAATTATATCACCTTATCGGACAAATTGTATGTATAATTTATTATTAATTATTTTCCTAACAAAAAATTTAACTGTAAGAGGATATATGCGTGCAGGCTCAGCCTGCATCTCAACTCTTAACACTAAATTATAATTTTGCACAAGGCGCAAAATTATAATATCCGCAGCAGGATCGCTGCGGCGGATATTTCAGTTTTCATCGGTCGTTTCTGTCGGAACGAATTGGTTTTCTTCAGCGCTGTAATGGTATCCGAGTTTTGCCATGGCTTCGGAAATGCTGTTCTTGTCCGCGTCCATGTCGCTGCAAAGTTCTTCAAGATCAGGATAAATATCCCGCAGTTTCATATTCACTACGCTGAGAAGCATGTACGGATCTTTTGGCAAAGCCATATCTTTTACCTCCTGTCTGTCATATGTTATAACGGATCTGTTTCCGGCGGCGGTGCCGGCAGTGAGTTCTCCGGAATATTTTGATATAAGTTCCGAAAGTTCTCCGAAAAGCCGGTATTCGCGTGTGCCGATCTCAAGCATATCAAGGTTTGTCAATATTGTAAGGCAGTAATCATTTTCTCCGAGTATAACAGCCATATCGTGAAAATATCCGCCGTACCAGCCGTATTTTCGCACGACTTCCGTATTTTCCCCGCCGAGTATCATAGCGTTGCGGCTGTGGGTAAGGTGGTATTTCAATTTTTCGGAATATGGGTTATTTTCATTTATAAAATCATATATCCCGTTTGAGATGATAAGCGCGCTTTCACAGCATATCTGGGGCTGACCGGACGCCTTGGAATCTTCCTCATGGGTAATTCCCAAAGATGTCATAAATTTTTTGTAGCCGTCTTCGGGATAAAGTTCACGGAGCATGGCAAAAGCCGAATTATCGCTTTCTTCAAGGCACAGACCGATAAGTTCCTCAACGGTCCATTCCGTTCCGAATTCTTCATATTGCAGTGTGCCGGTGCCTTCACGCTTGTATTTTTCCGAATATGTAAGTTTCTGCTCTGTATCGGCTTTGCCGGCGAGAGCCATTCTGTAAATGTAGAGCATATACGGCGCTTTCATAACGGACGCCGAAAAATAATGCTTGTCCGGATTGAGCATAAATATAGTTCCGGTCGCTATGTCCTCATAGGCAAGGGAAATATCATAATAATCAAAATGAGGATATTTATTGATGATCTCTTCAAGTTCACTGTAAAATCCTTCCGGAAGCTCATAGGACGGCTCGGATATTTCCGTAACTGCCGATGAAGCGGAAAGCTCCGTTTCCGTGACTGCGGAAGTTTCCGGTACGGTGACGGTCTCCGTAATTTCTTCCGCGACCGATGCCGTTTTCGTTACGGACACAGCCGCAGGGACGGTCTCGCTGCCGCCATTACAGCCGCAAAACAGCAAAACAACCATAACTGCCAGCAAAAATTTTCTGCGGTGCAAATCGGTCACTTCCTTTCCGAGAATATTTTACAATAGAATTATATCATTTTTTACATATATCTGCAATGCTTTTGGGAAATTTTTAGCATTTAGTTTTGAGTGTTGAGAGTTAAGAGTTGAGATGCAAGCTGAGCTTGCAAATTATAATTTACCACACTATAATAAAATGGTTCAGAAACAAAAAATAACCAACTCTATCTTATAAGAGAATATATGCGTGCAGGCTCAGCCTGCAAATTATAATTTATCGGTAAATACAAAAATGCTAAAAATCAACTATTTGGTGTGACATAGTCTAAATGTTTAACTTCAAGCGCCCGCTTTAGGAAACTATAAACGTTAAAAATTCGGCTGCCGCATCTTTGTGCAGCAGCCGTTCTTTTTTAAGTCATCTTTAAAGTATATCGTCAATATAAGCTTCGGCGGACGATGGGTGCGATTTTGCATAAGCATAAGCTGATTTTCCGTGCTTTTTGATGTTGTACATTGCTTCGTCGGCAGCCGCAATAACGTCTTCTGTAGTTTTTCCGCTTTCGATAAGAAAAGCTATTCCTATGGAACAATGTATCGAAAGCTGCTTGCCGGTGGATTCCGAAATAAATCCTGCCGAAAGCGTATCGATTATCTCCTGTGCAATTTTACCGCAATCGCCGTAAAGGGTAAGATCCGTAAGACACATTACAAACTCGTCGCCGCCGATGCGCCCTGCAAAACCATGCTCGAAACAGATCTCCTTCAGAGTATCTGCAACGAATTTCAATACCTCATCACCGCATGCGTGGCCATATTCGTCATTGAAGAATTTGAAGTCGTCCAGATCAACGAACATAATTGCATCAAGGGTCTTTTTGCCTGCCGCCTCATTTATCTGTGAAGCAAGCATCTTCAAAAAGGTCTCTCTGTTATAAAGCTGTGTAAGCGCGTCAAAGCTTGCACGCTGTATAAGATGTATCTCGCTTTTCTTTTCTTTGTCTATGTCCATAATTACGCCCATTATTTTTATGGGAACGTCATTGCGGTTATATAATTTTTTTGCTTTTATCATAATCCAGATGAAATCGCCGTAAATGTCCTTTATCCTGTATTCTCCCTGCATTGAATTGGCCTGTCCCATAATGCGTTCAAAATCGGATATATAGCGTTCTTTGTCGTCTTTATGGACTCTTAGCTTATATATGAAGCTTTCCGAAATGCTGTCGTCCTTAGGACGATGACTGAATTTCTGATTGAAATTTTTTGATACCGTCACAAGGGTATTTTCAAGATTGATTTCAAAGGAAATATTGTTTGTTGTTTCAATAATGGCGCGGTAGCGTTGGTCATATTCAAATACTTCTTCAAATACGTCGTCAAAAGCGTCGCCGATCTCGCAGAATTCATCGTTGCTTTTTATGTTGAATTTTGCGGACGGATCGCCTTTCAGCTTCTTGCGGAGAGTATCCATTATGTTGTCAACAGGCTTTGTGAAAAGATAAATAAATACGCCGCTCAATACCAGAAAAATGATAACTATTATTATTGAAAAGTTTCTTAACGAACTTCCCGAACGATCCACTTCGTCGGCAATACTGTGTTTGTCGGAAATATTGAGCACAGTCCAGCCGCATACTGATATGCGGGAAGTGAATATGGTCCTCGTGCTGTTTTTTACGTCAAATTCATAAGAATTTTCTTCATCGGAGCCATCGGAAATGATATTTCCGAGGAATTCGTCCGCTCCGCTGAAATTATCGCTTTCCGAATACATTTTCAGAGATCTGTAGGGATATTCAAATATGTTTCCGTTCACGTCCATTACGGCGACGGAAGTATATTTATCGGATCTTACGTTGGTTATTATCTTCTGGATATAGCTTGTTTCGTAAAGCTGATAAATTATTCCCTGACGTTCATTGTCGCTTGAATATATAGATTTTGCGGCGAAAAAGACCGGTGTGCCGTCGCTGCTTTCGGGATCGATAAAAAGCGGCGAAACGCCGTTCCGCTCCGATGCGGCCGAAAACAGGCTTTCATAGTCCGGCATCTGCTTTCCTTCGTCATTGCTGTCGGTGGAGGCAATGATATTTCCGCTGTTGTTTATTATCATTATCTTTTGGAGCGATGAATTTCCGGAAAAGGAATCTTTAAGTTTAGTCTGTATATCTTCGGTATATTCTTCCCCGTAAGATATTTCTTCGCCTTCCTGATTGCTGCTTTCAGCAAGTTTCCTGATAGGATCAAAGGCAGCCAGTTCCTTGGCGGAGGAGACGATCTTTTCAAAATAGAAATTTACGCTCACGGCGCAGTTATCCGTAATATTGGCTATGTTGTCGTCGATCAGTTTTATTGATACTTCCTCTGATTTCTTTTCGGAAAATATATTGACTGCTAAAACAGGAACGATTATGATAAATATTACAAAAAAGGCAAGCTTTGTTTTTATTTTCACGTTATTCCTCCTGTGCAGTCAGATATTGTAAAAAACTGCTATTATACATTTTAATATTTTTTTCTTGATTTGTAAACATCATATATCACATTTTGTGAAATGCATACAATTTTTAGCTGAAAGTTTGTACATTTTATTTTGGCTTTTTCTTTTGTGAAATAATATCCGATACAGGTATATAAATAAGTGCAAGGACCACTGCCGCTACAAGAAGCGATACTATCGCCTTGACAGCCGCAGGCACTTTCGCTTGATCTTTATTTTCTTCGTCCGGAGCAGTTTCGGTTTCATTGGACGGCTGTTCGCCGCTTTGGCTCGCCGTTTCCGTAATCGTACCGTCGGAGCTGTCTCCGGCGCTTTCGTAGGTTTCCTCTGTCTGTGCGGGAGTTCCTGCGGAAGAATAGGTAGACGCGTCTACATGTTCCGGTTCCGGAGAGGTTACGGTGGGAGTTCTTTCGTTATCTGTATTTGCGCTTGTGCCGACGTCCGTTCCGCTTGAATTTTCTGTAACGGAAGTGGTGTCGTCGCCGAAGATCTCCTCCGTTTGACCGTTAAAAGCTATCATGTAGACCGAACGTGGCTGCAATTCAAGCGTAAATCTGTTATTTTCTATATTTGTAATGTCATCCGCCTGTCTTATTTCGGCGCTTTCTTCGTCAAAGAAATATACTTTGGCGTCAGTAAAATCTATTCCCGATGTTATGCTTATTTCGGCAGTTTTTGTGTTGAACTGATTTTTATTTATTACCACGGCTTTGAGTGTGGTTTCGTCATTTCCGGTTATAGCCGTGTATACCGAACTCATATCGTCTCCGCCGTTATTTGAACGCACAAGAGAATTTCCGAATCCGGAGCCGTTGCCGTCATAATCGGTATAGATATTTATTGCCGATCTCAGATAAGGTATATCGGCGGAATCCGGTTTCATACACGCCATATGGACGCCGTACTTTGCGAATATGCCAAGTGCGTCCGCAGCGGCGATACCTCCGCTGATATCGCTGCCGCCGCCGAAATTGTATTCAGAAAAAGAAAGCTTTGTGCCGGGGTAATACATATCTATAGAGGCTTTGAGCGTGGGAATGAGAGGGATATACTGATTGTTCCGTATAGCTGTGGTGCTGTTTTCGGTATATGAGCTGTCCCATAATATACGCGTAGCCTGAAGCCTTGTATTGTTGGAAAGCTCATCATTATTGTTTATTATAGGCTGCAAAAGTCCGTTGGTAGCTTCGGTATGATAGTGTACGTCCAGAACGTCCAGAAGGCGTATCCCTTTTTCGTCGGATCGTTTTTTCATACTGTCAAGATAATAGTCTATGAACCAGCTGTAGTCGTTCCGGTAGGCTTCCCAGCCGGCGGGATACTTTATATTTATAAACGCCTCGATACCGCTGACCGACGGACCGTAAATAAGAGCCGTCGGGTCTATTTTTTTCACGGAATAGGCAAGTTCCGCCGAACGTGAAGTAAGTTCGGACGGCTCTATTGGGGAAGATATCGCTTCGGGAAATCTTACCGACCAGTTTTCCGGTTCGTTGTCAAGGAAATATCCGTTTACGCCACCGTCAACGGCGTATCCGTATGTGTTCACGATAAAGCTTACGTATTCGTCCATATAGACTGTTCCGTCAGTTTTGTCCGGCACTGAAAGGTAGCTGTCGTTTTTGTTGAACAGCACGGTCTCCCAAGGCTTTCCGGGCATATCGGGAGAAACTTTGCCTATCATCTGCAAGGTCACGTATTTTGACGGGATACCATATCTTTCGGCTTTGGCAATAAGGTTTTCCGTATAGAGAGCAGGGGTCTGCCATCTGCTCTGCGGATAGGCTTCTACGAGAGCAAGACTGTTTTCGCTGCCGTTTCCTGAGGCGGAATTCACATAATTGTTTTCCCAGTTGTAGGAAGATATCCTTGCGTCGGACTGTTTGACGGCTTTTACATTAACGTCGGAGCTGCTTGCATCGGCGCTTATTCCGTAAATATAGGGGCTGATCTTCTGCGTACTGTCAATGGTGTTGATATTGATCTCCACAGTTCCGGTATCCATGTAGCTGGAACTGAACATAGCATATGAACTTTGCGCGCAAAGGGATACAGCCATGGATAATGCACACAGCGCTGAGATTATTTTCCTGAAAAAGGATATTTTTGATCTTTTCTGTTCCATAACATGAACCTCATAATTTTTTTACGGACGCATGATCCGTTTATACAATTATACAGCTATTGGCACCGTAAATCAAGTATATCGGCATTATTACAGAAATTTATAAAAATCTTATGCTGTAAATGGAGAGCATTCCTCCGAGATATATCCTGACGGGCATTGTTTCCGAAATTTTTTCGAGAGGGATCGTGTATTCCGAAAAACCGTCCTTTCGGGGAGCCGGTCTTATATCGGCGCTGCCTATTATCCTGTCTCCGGCATAGATCTCCAGCTTTTTGCCCGCGCAGGGAGCAGCGCATATTACTTTTGCGAAGGAATGATCTTTCAGTTCCGCATCGTTAAATGTAATGCTGCCGCCCCAGTCTCCGGATATCACATAATGGTCATTCTTTTCATAGCTGAATTCAAGGCTTACATTGTCTTTCAGGTCGTAATTCTTTGCCTTGACCGTCAGCGACATATCTCTCGGAGGGATATCCTCTCCGGAAATTCCGGCAGCGGCAGTGCAGCGTATATCTTCCGACGACGCACCTGCCATAAATGTATATATCCCGCTCTCGGTGCAGTTTTTTTCCCGCGTGACGTCGTAAAAAGCGAGATCGGAAAGTTTGATCTCAAATTTTATCGTTTCGCTGCTTCCGGCGGGGATTCTGACTCTCCTGAAAGCGCATAATTGTTTTAAAGGACGTTTTACCCGCGGTTTTTCCGGTCTGAAGTACAGCTGTACTATTTCTTCACCGTCTGTTAAGGAAATGTTCTTTACAGTAGTTTTCGCTGAAATGATATCGTTTTTCTGAAATACCGTAAGATCACCGTATTCAAACTGCGAATAGGAGAGCCCATGCCCGAAGGGGAAAAGCGGTCTGCCCGTATAATACATATAGGTCATATCGTTGGAAATGATATCGTAATCCTTGATATCGGGCAGTTCATGTACCGAACTGTACCAAGTCATCGGACATCTTGCGGCAGGGTTGTTTCTTCCGCTCAGCGAATAAGCCGCAGCCGTTCCGAGTTCAGCGCCGGCGTGAGAAGTATACATTATGGCGGGGAGCAGTTTTTCTTCACCGCAAAGAGCGTAAGGATAGCTTGAAACTATAAGCAGCACCGTGTTGGGATTTGCTTCCCGCACCGCTTTTATAAGTTCGCGCTGATGTGCGGGAAGAATTATGTCCGGACGGTCATAACATTCCCTTGCCACCTGCATAGGGTGATTTCCGACGCAAAGCACGGCGACATCGGCTTCTGCCGCAAGCTTTGCGGCGCGTTCCGTTCCTTTGGAGAGCGTTTCTATCTCAAATTGGCGGTCCGCGTCAAGGCGAGAAGCTTTACAAGTCGAAAGTTCATCATTATCGTTGATATAGATATCCATCGGGCGGTCATGCCAGCTTTTGAAACTGTATTTTCCGTCATATACTGTCGGCTTGAACCATTCCCTTATGAACCATTCATATGGGGTCTTGCTTTCAGCTTTATAAACGCCCCGTTCGATAAGGTACATACCGTTTGATACGGCTTTGAAATTGATCGAGCCGAAGTCCCAGTCGTGCATCTCGAATTTTTCCGTCTCATTTGCTGTAATGCTGTCTGCCTTTACACAACTGTCACCCTTTACCGAAAGGAATTTGCCGTTTTTGCAGGATTTTATCGATACGATATCATAGCCGTTTTCAAAAACTACGTTTTCTGCGCCGAATTCGTTTTCAAGACCGTCTTTGATACTTACCGCATAGCTTGCTCTTCCTGTGTACCAGTCGCAGTAATTTTCATCTGCAAGAGGACCTATGACGGCTATCTTCTTGCCTTTTTTGATCGGAAGTATACCGTCGTTCTTCAGCAGGCATACCTGTTTCATAGCGGCTTCGCGGTTTATCTTACGGCTTTCTTCGCTGTCAACGGAAACGTTCATATTCCTGTAAGGGTGAACATCGTCAAATTCGCCCAGCTTAAATCGTCCCATAAGGACATTTCCTACGGCTTTGTCTATGTCAGCTTCGGTTATAAGACCTTTTTCCAGAGCGTCCATAGCGGCGGCGTAAACCATATCTTCCGGATCGGTTATGCTGTCCGCTCCGTTTTTCAGGCAGAGCGCCAATGCTTCGGCGTGAGTCTTTACGTTTTTGTGTGCAAGAAGATTTTGCGAAAAATCTCCTCCGTCGGTGACAACAAAGTCCAGTCCCCACTCATCTTTAAGTATCTTTTGCAGATCGGGGTTCATAACTGCCGGAACGCCGGAAAGCTCATTGTAGGCAGCCATGACCGAACGCGCTTTTCCCTCGGTTATGGGGCGTTCAAAGGCTTTGTAATAATATTCGTGAAGTGTGCGAGGGTCAACGTTTGCGGAACAAGTACCTCTGTCCTTCTCGTTGTTGTCCGCGCAGAAGTGCTTTAATGTAGGAATGGTTTTCATAAATTTATCGTCCGTTCCTGCCATTCCTGCCGTGTAGGCGGCGGACATTTTTCCCGTCAGATAGGGATCTTCGCCGTAAGCTTCCTCGGTGCGTCCCCAGCGCGGGTCGCGTTCCATATCAACTGTGGTACCCCACAGCATAAGAGCGGTATTGCCTTTTTTCTGATAATAGTAACGCGCTTCGTTTCCGGCAATTTCGCCGAGGCGGAACATCAGGTCGGTGTCAAAGGTGGAAGCAAGTCCGATAGGCTGGGGGAATACGGTGGAAATTTCGTCGTCCGTTCTTCCCACGTAACCTCTTGCGACTTCCGTGCCGACATGCCAGTCGCCTATGCCGAGCCTTGGAACGGCGTTCATATGAGAGGAGAGCATATTTGCCTTTTCATCGATAGAAAGCCGTGAGAGCAGATCTTTTACACGTTCTTCAAAGGGCAGGGAACTATCGCGGAATGGATAACCGTTCATAAAAACACTCCTTTGTAAATAGTGTTGAGTTTTGAGAGTTGAGAGCAGGCTCAGCTTGCTCTCAACACTGATCTAACCGCATATTGATAATTTTTTCCCTAAAAAAACTCCCGCAATACAGCCTATAACACTTAACACGATGTAAATTCCTCCGGACAGATACGCTTTGTTTTCAAATAAAGTCAATGCTTCAAGCGAAAACGTGGAGAATGTTGTGAACCCGCCGCATACGCCTGTTTTCAGAAACAGTATCATATTCGGCGGAACATTATCGTTTTTGTCCGCCAGACCAACGATAAATCCTATCAGAAGAGCGCCTATTAAATTTGTTATCAGCGTGAGCCAAGGAGATCCCGCCCTGACCGGTATCAGACTTATTGCGTATCTTCCCATTGCCCCTATTGCTCCGCCGACCGCAACAAATAAAAATCCCATTTATAATTCACCTTGCTTAATTTTTTTACATAACAAAATATGCCGTAAAACAGTATACCGCCGCAAGAAGTATAACATTAACAAGCGTAAAAACTCCTAGATATTTTATCGGACGGGCATTGTCGGTCTCCATATATATCCTGAGCGATATCAGGCTTGCAAGGCTTGCGACGATAGTTCCAAGACCGCCTATGTTCGTTCCCAGTACAAGCGCACGGGCGTTGTTTGTAAATCCGGAAAGCATTACGGCTGCCGGAACGTTGCTTATCACCTGACTTACGGCGGCTGAAGCAAGCATTTCTCGTCCGTCAAGAAGCTTGGTTATGAATTCGCGCACTGCTCCGATGTTCTGTATATTTCCCACAAAAATGAAGAAAAACGCAAAGGTCAGCAGCAGACCATAGTCAACTCCGGCAAAAAGCTTTAAGTCAAGTATCAGCGCAACAACGCATACGGAAGCAAAAACCACTATTACGTCCAGAACACCGAATACCGCCAGCAGACACATTATAAACAGTACCGTGTACATTATAAGATAACTTTTCTTTCCGGTAACTTCCGCGCGGCGGTTTTCCGTGCCGAGAGGTTCGTTCTTTATGAACAGGCAAAGTATCAGTATCAGTATAACGTTTACTGCCGACACAGGGAGTACGGCTGAAAAAAATTCTTTCGGCGTCATATTGTAATGACTGTAAAGATACAAATTCTGCGGATTTCCGAAAGGCATCAGCATACTTCCCAGATTTGCCGCTGCCGTCTGAACGGTTATGACGTACATCATAGTGTTGGGACGGTGTCTGAAAAGACCTGCCGTCATCGGAACGAAAGCTATAAGAGCAACGTCATTGGTAAAAAACATTGATGCGAAAAACGATATCAGTATAAGGATCGTTCCAGTTTTCCTTGTATATGCCTGCCCTCTGCCAAGCAATCTGCATGATACAGCTGCAAGAAGATTGCTCTCCCGAAAGCCTGCGATCGCGATCATCAAGCAGAAAAGCAATCCTATGGTGTCGGTGTTTATATAATTGATATAATTTGTTATTGGAACAAAAAGGCACGAGATAAATGCGGCGATACCGGCAATAACAAGTGTAAATTCTTTTTTTAAAAATTCCATAAAGTTCTTCATCGAGCAAGTTCTCCCCAAATCACATTATCGGAAAAGGTCTATTGCCATACCGCAGATGATACCTGTCAGCAGAACTGTCCCCACTGCTGCAAGGTTTTCACGGATATTTTTATTTGTCCTGAAAAGTACGGCAAGACCTACGCCCGCTCCCGAACAGAGTCCGGCTATTGCAGAACCGAAGGTTATCGCTCCGTCGGCATAAAGTTCGGTCATTACTACCGAAGCGGCGCAGTTGGGGATAAGTCCCACTATTCCCGCAACTACAGGCTGGAAAACGCCCATTTTCCCAAGGAAATCCGCAACGGCTCCTTCTCCGGCAAGGGACATTACAAGACCGAGTATTACATTTACGATAAGGATAAAGACAAAAATATTCAGCGTGTGTCTCAATGAAGAGTACCATATGCCGTGATCTCCGCAGCCGCATTTGCTGTCGGTGCATATTTCGCCGATAGCGTCATCGTCATTTTTATTCAGCCTGAAAATTTTTATTACCGCATCGGCAGCTATTCCGGCGATCACGGCAATGATTATCTTTATCAGTATCAGCTTCCATATCGTTGAAGCCATGTCCGGATGTGCAAGAAGTACGGGTATTGCTTCATCGGAAGTGGAAATAAATACGGCGGTCAGCGTTCCGAAGGTTATTATCCTTCCGGCGAAAAGGTTTGCCGCCGCCGCGGAAAAACCGCATTGAGGTATGCAGCCCACGATCGCTCCGGTCAGAGAACCGGCGATCCCGCCTCCGGTCTTACGGAGAAATTTTTCCAGCTTTTCGCCTGTATGATGTTCGACAAATTCCATAAGCAGAAATGCAAGGAACAGAAAAGGCAGCATTTTTGCCGAGTCGATAAGCGCTTCGAGTAATGTTTCTGGTATGCCTGCTTCTGCCGAATGTGCATGAGCCGATATTATATCTGCAATACGGAAGTCCGTAAAAAAGTCCATTTTGAGTTTCCTTTCAGAAATGTTTATCTAACTTATTGATTATATCACATTTACATATATTTTTCAAGTTTTTTTTAAACTTTTTACCTTAATTGACTATTGCGGAAAATGTCCGGCTATGGTATAATGAAAAGTAATAGTTTTTTGGGAAATTCAAGTTATGAAAGGAAGATAAATTATGTCTCATCAGCTTGTTATCGTTCTGGATTTCGGAGGGCAGTACAATCAGCTTATTGCAAGGCGCGTCCGTGAGTGCGGAGTTTACTGCGAAGTAAAGTCCTATAAAACTCCCATTGAAGAAATAAAAAAAATGTCCCCTGTGGGAATAATTTTCACCGGAGGACCCAACAGCGTTTATAAAGATGATTCTCCCACATACTCAAAAGAAATTTTTGAACTGGGCATACCTGTTCTGGGAATTTGCTACGGCTGTCAGCTGATGGCGCATCTTCTCGGCGGAAAAGTAACTTCTGCGGTAACGAGCGAGTACGGAAAGACCGAGACTTACTATGACAAGTCCTGTGCGCTTTTCGGAGCGGAGGATCTTCCCGAAAAGGCAATTTCATGGATGAGCCACACAGATTACATTGAAAAGATACCCGGCGGTTTCAGGATAGCGGCGCATACCGATTGCTGTCCCACGGCGGCTATGGAATGTCCGGAAAGAAAACTGTATGCCGTGCAGTTCCACCCGGAGGTAAATCATACGGAACACGGCGCGGGAATGATAGACAGTTTCCTTAAAAATGTCTGCGGCTGCGTCGGAGACTGGACAATGGAAAAATACGCTGAAACGGCAATAAAAAATATCCGTGAAAAGGTCGGAGACGGAAAAGTCCTGCTTGCTCTTTCCGGAGGTGTGGACAGTTCTGTAGCGGCAGCGCTGCTTTCCAAAGCTGTAGGGGACAAGCTGACCTGCATTTTTGTGGATCACGGATTTATGCGAAAAAATGAGGGCGATGAGATAGAACAGGCATTTGCAGGCTGGGGACTCAATTTTGTCCGCGTAAATGCAAAAGAGCAGTTTATGTCACGAATGAGAGGGGTCTCCGATCCGGAAACAAAACGAAAAATAATCGGAGAAGAATTTATCCGTGTTTTTGAACAGGAAGCTAAAAAAATAGGAAAAGTTGATTTCCTTGTTCAGGGAACAATTTACCCCGACATTATCGAAAGCGGAACGGGAGACGCGGCGGTGATAAAATCGCACCACAACGTAGGCGGACTTCCCGATCATGTGGATTTCAAGGAAATTATTGAGCCTCTGCGTATGCTTTTCAAGGACGAAGTGCGCGCACTGGGACGCGAACTTGGTCTTGCCGATGTTCTTGTAAATCGTCAGCCGTTTCCCGGACCGGGACTTGCTATCCGCATAATCGGAGAAATTACAGATGAAAAGCTGGAGATCCTTCAGGACGCGGACTATATTTTCCGTGAAGAAATTGCAAGAGCAGGTCTTGACAAGAATATTCACCAGTATTTTGCAGTGCTTACAAATATGCGTTCCGTTGGCGTAATGGGCGACGGCAGGACATATGATTACACGCTTGCGCTCCGCGGGGTCGTTACAACGGATTTTATGACTGCGGATTTTGCAAAGATACCGTATGATGTTCTTGAAATATGCGCGAGCCGCATAGTCAACGAGGTAAATTCCATAAACCGTGTTGTTTATGATATTACGACCAAGCCCCCTGCCACAATTGAGTGGGAATAATTGAAATCTCCCTGCAAACTGTGGTGTTACGCGGGTTGCAGGGAGAATTTTGAAAGATTGATACCGGGTTGATACCGTACTTGGGATTTTGACAAGTGTGGTATCAAGAATATGTCATATTTTAACAAATCTGAATTAATAATTTTATTAGAGCTTGACAAATCGAGC
>CANRJZ010000017.1 GCA_947631055.1 uncultured Clostridia bacterium
AGCTGAGCTTGCAGGCATATCACCCCCAAAGTAAGTAAATAATAAATCGTTAAAATATATAGCCCCCTCAAGGGGGCGGGTATATTTGGAGGCAAACTTTTGCTGTGATATAACCAAATTTGAACTGCCAAACTCCTTAAATAACCGGGACCACCGGCTAAGCCGGTGGTCCCGATATTCTGGAAGATAGATCCCTTATAATTTTATTTTCTCTTAAGGTCTACGCAGACAACTATCATTTCTCCGTTTTTGTCATATATCTTGGACGATATCGTTTTACAGCTCTTTCCTGTCGCGCTGGAAATATACCAGCCCGATATGAACGGATCCTCTATCTGTTCCTTGACGGCATAAAAATAATTCTTTATATCATGATTTACTCCTATGACCGCCGGATGATAGCCGGCAAGTATCTCGGTATCTTCATCCATAACAGTATCTGTTATCTGAAAGCCTTTTTCATTGATAAGAAACGCACATTCTATCTCGTGATGTTCAGCTACATATTCTTCCAGCGTCTTTTCGTAATCCTCCGAGCCGACTTCTGAAAGCGTATCCGCAAGATTTTTTATTATCCGCGTATATGTCTCTATCTGGACGTTTACCGCCGTAGGATTTTTCTTTATGCTGAGGTTCAGCCTGTGCGCAGCTTCCTCAAGTTTCAGACGGGCTTCGTTTGAAAAAAGATAATTGAACTGCTCCGGACGGGAAAAATAAAATCCCTGAAAATAATCCACGCCCATAAGCATACAGGTTATCACTTCATCTACCGTTTCAACGCCTTCGGCAACAGTCATTGCGCCTATCTGCTTGGCAGTATTTATTATGGATTTGAATACTTCCTGATTATATGCATTTGAATCTATATTGCTGACTATGGCTCTGTCTATTTTTATTATATCCGGATTTACCATCATTATCCTGTTCATAGTATCGAGACCTGTCCCGACATTGTCGAGCGCGATCAGAAAACCCCTTGTACGGTAGAAATCAACGAACATCATCAGATCGTAGCTGTCCTTTACGTGGGATTCGTTCAGCTCGATAACTATGCTTTCAGGAGGGATATTGTTTTCCGAAGCGGTTTTGAATATCTCCCCGTTGCCGGGAACGACATCGTTAAGGACCGATGTTTCAAAATTCACAAAAAGAGACGGCGCAGATTTGTCCTTCGCAAAAGCGCTCATCGCTTTTTCACGGCAGAGACGGTCAACGTCCAGAACGCTGCCGGTGTCCTTTGCATAGCTGAAAATAAAGTAAGGAGAGATCGTCTCGCCGTTATAGTTTCCTCTGGCAAGGGCTTCAAGACCGATTATCTTTTTTGTATTCAAGGAATAAATAGGCTGGAATTCTACAAATATATCTTTGTTTTCAATGACATGGCGGACCATATCCGAGGTAATTTTCATAACTGCCTCCATATGTAAATATTTTTTGCCTATGCAAGTTTTTCGCACGTTTTATCATAAAGCTTATAAAGCTTCTGCACTCCGTTTTCAAGAAAATAATAATGTGCGATATAAGGTATCAGCAGGACCAGCATAAGCCCCGAAGCAACGAGCAGTCCGCTGATGCCGGAAACAAAATAGGCTATAAGACACAAGAACAGCAGCAGAGCAAACAATATCGTTACCATAAGGTGTATAAGTCTTTCATGCTGCATAAAACCTATTTTTGTAAGAAGTTCATTTTTAAGCGCGGAAAGATCCGTGTTTTCATTTTCAAGCGCCGCGATCACGGCTGCCGTATATGCGCTGAAATATTTTCTCACAATAATTGCTCCTTCCTGCCGTTTTGCTTTGATATATTGATTATAACATATTTCCCCGTACATTTCAACCCGATATTATTAATTTTACCGAAAATTAAAAATATGAGCCGGCACGGCGCTGTCCCCTGCGGGAACGCATAATTTTGTACAATCAAGCCGAAACCATTGACAAAATCAAAAAAATTTGATATAATATCACTATTAGATCAATATCCCGAAAAATTACAATGCGGCGGTAAAATGCCGTCCGGATCGTTTTGCGATTTTATCCGAAAGAAGGATCGTTATGTCATATCTGGAAGCTTCTTCAAAAAAACAGGCGACGGAAACCATGGTATTCATACATGTTGTAGCCGTTCTTATTGTATGCGCTATATTCGGCACCATAAACATCGTTTCCGGCGCGGCGCTTTCCGGTATGATAACTCTCGCCGCAGGAATAGCGGCAGGCGTGGCAATTACCGTTATCAGAAACAATTCGTCTACTACAGTGCGCGGCGTGATACTTTCAAGTATGCAGACGTTAATAATATTCATTATCGCAGCGGCACACAACGATCTGAACGGAATGTTCCCGCTTATGGTGGCATCAATGGCTATAGCTGCTATATATTTCAGCAGGATGAACGTCATCATACAGTGGATACTGTGCGATATCCCGTCGCTGCTCGGACTTGTGGTATTCAGGGATTTCTTTTACGGCAGCGCAGGATCCGATATAATCCTGAAAGGTCTGATAGGCGTAAATATCGGCGCATTCCTTATACTTTACCTGATGAACTGCAGCCTTAAATACATAAGCGAATCGGAAGCGGCAAGCGATGAGACCGCAAGGCTCCTTGTAAAAGTAAGAGAGCAGATGAACGAAAGCGAAGAAATGATGAACAGTCAGACGCAGGTAGTCAACAATATCGCCGAGATCTCCGAACGCGTAAACAGCACTTCCGGTCTTATGCTCGAGATAGCCGACAAGATCAATAACGCCGCCAAGGAACAGGAACGATCCATTTCGGAGATATCGCAAAGCGTTGCCGAAATATCCGCTGAGACCGAAAGAGGTCTTTCGGAATCGGAGCGGGCTTCCTCCGCGGCTCTGAAAAGCACCGAACTCGTTCACGAAAGCAACAGGGAAATGCAGAATATGCTTATGGCTATGTCGGATATAACGGAATCTTCCCACAAGATAGAAAGCATTATCAAAACCATTGAAGATATCGCGTTCCAGACAAATATACTTGCGCTGAACGCAGCCGTAGAAGCTGCCAGAGCGGGAGCTGCCGGAAAAGGCTTCGCGGTCGTCGCAGACGAAGTAAGGAACCTCGCCAACAGAAGCGCCGAAGCCGTGCAAAATACATCATCGCTCATACAGACATCTATAGAGTCCGTGGAAAAAGGCACGGTCCTTGCAAAAAAAGCTGCCGAAAAAATGTCCGGCGTTATGGATACGGCTGAAAGCAGCGCAGAACACGCAAAGCATATCGCGGAACTTACAGGACGCCAGACCAGATCGATAGAAGCTGTAAAAGAACAGCTTGAACAGATATCGTTCATAATAAGCCGGAATTCTCAAACATCGGTGGAAAGTGCGGATATAGCCCGTTCGGTCGCTCACGAAGCTTCAATAATGGACGAAATAGTAAAACAATTCCGCAGTCAATGAACGCAGCCTGTTTCCCCCGCCCAAAAGACGGGGGTCTTTGCTGTTACCGGCAAAACGCCTTGCAATACCGTCAAAAATGTGGTAAAATATCTACAGTAAGTAAGGAGCGGAAAGGTATGTTCAATCCTATACAAAAAATACTGAATACGAAATTCCGCAACAAGCTTGTTTTCATGTGTATAGTCGTTATCGTCCCGATAACGCTGGCAGGCGTTTTTCTGCTATATAACCTTATAGACCTGATGCGGACAAATGCCGGCAACGAATCGCTTTTTGAAGCCGACGCGCTCAAGACCCGTCTGAAAGACACTATAACCACCGTTTCCAATATAAATAACAGGATCTATGACAGCGATGTTATGAGCGATATAATTACCGGACTTTCAGAAGACAGCGGCGAACGGTCCGAGCCGAATATACCGGATCAGTCCGTTTCCGAATATCTTATGTCATACCCTCAGATAGACAATATACAAATATATATAGACAGCAGCGACAGCGATATAGAATACAATGAATATCTTATCCACGCAAATAAAGAAATAACAGACTCTTACTGGTATCGTGAGGCGTCTTCGTCCTCCCGCCCGAAATGGCAGATCATACTTATAGATGAAAATGAATACCGCCTTGCTCTGACAAGTCCGGTAAAAGATAACAGCGGCATTACACGCGGAGTTCTTGCGCTTACGGTAAATCCGGACTGGTTTGAAGAGATCACCAAAGAGACGCGCTCAAGGGTAGTGCTGGCGAACTCAAAAAATTCGGTATTCTACAGCACGCTTGAAAGCTGTCCCGCAGGAAGTACGATAAACAATAACGATTTCAAGGTCCCTCTGGGATCGAGCGATTCGGAAATACTTGACAAGGACGCCAATCCGTTCAAGGATGTCGGTTACACCGTGGTATCATACTTCGATCACGAAAATACCGGCGAACCCTTTCAGGTATATATCATAAAGCCGAATTTCCTGTTTAATGACACTACAAAGAATACTATTTTCACATATGTTATGTATGTCTCGCTTTGTATAATACTGTCCGTGCTGCTTACGGTGCTTTTTGCAAGCATATTTTCAAGAAGGATACAGTTCCTCAAGGATCAGATGCACAGCGCCGCAGAAGGAAATTTTGAACTTGCGGAAGATATCAAGGGCACCGATGAAATATATGACCTTTATGTAGACCTGAAAAAAATGGTAGACAGCATGCAAAAGCTCATAAACGACGCTTATAAAGCCAAAATCCGCTCCGAAAGTTTCAAGCTTAATCAAATAGAAGCAGAATTCAAAACGCTTGCAAGCCAGATAAACCCGCACTTTCTGTATAATACGCTTGAAACGATACGTATGAAGGCTTACTGCAACGACGATAAGGAAACTGCCGATCTGGTCAAAAAGCTGGGAAAATTTATGCGCCGGTGCCTTGAAGTAAAGGACGGTATGGTAACTCTTGAATCCGAACTGGAATTCACAAAGAGCTATCTCGAACTTCAATCGGCAAGATTCGGCGATAGGATATCCTATTCCATATATTGCGAAGTCAGCAGGAATTATAAAGTGCTTCCGCTCATAATACAGCCCATAGTCGAAAACGCTTTTGCGCATGGTATAGAAAGTTCCAAAGTAAACGGCAAAATATCCATCAATATAAGATACAAAGGCGATAAAGTAGAAATAAGCGTTTCCGACAACGGTCAGGGAATGACTCCGGAAAAGCTTGGCGAACTTATGGCAAAGCTGAAAGAAAACGATACTTCGTCAGGAAAAAGCATCGGTCTTACCAACGTTAATAAGAGGATCAAAATGTACCACGGCGAAGAATACGGTCTTTCAATAAAAACCGCTATAAACAACGGAACAACGGTTATAATAACCCTTCCGAGGATAGTTGACGAAAATACTATGAAGATACTGCCGGAAAAATACCGCTTGATAAGCGAAAATATTTCCTCAAAGCTTGATAACGATAAAGAGGTGTAAAAAATGATAAGTGTTCTGCTTGTAGATGATGAGCCAAATGTAAGACACGGCGTTAAAATGATGATCCCATGGGAAGAACTGGATCTTGAAGTTATAGGCGAAGGAGAAGACGGCGACGACGGCTTTGCAAAAATAATGGCTCTCGATCCGGATATTGTCATAGCCGATGTGAAAATGCCCGGTATGACAGGACTGCAAATGATAGAAGCTGCCGTGAAAAACGGCTATTCCGGAAAATGTCTCATACTTTCGGGATATTCGGATTTTGCCTACGCTAAGGAAGCCATGTACCTCGGCGTAAAACAGTTTATCCTAAAGCCGGTAGACGAGGACGAACTTATTGCTGCGCTGAAGGTGCTGCATGACGAGATCTCCGAAGAACGCCGCGACAAACTTGCAATGAAAAAAGTCAGCGAATATATGAACGAACAGCTTGTGCATGCTTTGCTCCTCGGAGATACGGAAGTGCTGAAAAAAAGCGATCTGTCATCATACGGCTTCAATTCTTACGACGTGGCTGTCATAAGCTTTTCGGATGAAATGAGCACGGAAGAAAGAACGTCTTTCTCCGAAGTTATCAAAAAACGCTTTGAAGGAGAAAGCACAGATATTGCAACTTCCGGACTCAGCGGAGTCGCAGTCATCATATTCAAAGGCTGGAACCGTCAGAGAATGATCGAAATGCTGACAAAATTCAGCCGTGAACACTCAGGCAAAATATTCATAACCGTGGGCAAGACCGTTTCTTCACTGTATGATATAAAAAATTCCTACCTCGAAGCGGACTCGCTGCTCAGCAACCGTTTTCAGTATCTGCATTACGGCATACTTACACCGGATATGATAAACACCGACGAAAACGACACCAAGGAGATCAATGAAATTATTGACCATATATGCGCATATATAGAAATAAATGATGTTGAAAAACTGGATTCTTCCATGGACAGCCTGCGCGCCGAGCTTTGCAGAGGCAACCGTACCGCTGAAAAAATAAAAGTCATATGTATGACGGCTATAATGGACATCAAAACCAGACTTTCAAAAAACATAGGCGATAAAAAGACCGAACAGTTCATAAATGAGGAAACGGTAACGCAGATCGGAGAAATGTCCAGTCTGTTCGATATAATCACCCTTATGAAAAAAACGCTCACGGAGCTTTCTTACGCGCATTTCGGCAGAACTACAAAAAGCACTATGGAACGCGTCGTTCAGTATATACGGGCAAACTACAGCAGTGAACTGCGTCTGGAGCTCCTCGCCAACATTTTCGGATATAACAGCGCTTACCTCGGAAAAGTGTTCCATCAATATACGGGAGAAAATTTCAATAACTACCTTGACGGCATCAGAATAAACGAAGCAAAACGCCTGCTTGCGATGGACGAATATAAAGTATATGAAGTAGCGGAAATGGTCGGATACACGAATATAAACTATTTCCACAACAAATTCAAAAAATACGTCGGCATAAGCCCGCTCAGCTACAAACGTATGTGCAGGGACGGAAGCACCGCAGATATTGACGGTGACAGCGACAACGATACCGAAGAATAAAATCCAAGGACCGCCGGAAAACATATTCCGGCGGTCCTTACAAAATGCAGAAAATACCTTGGCGCAGCCGTTAGGTATTTTCTGTATCTTTTTTAAAAATTAAAACCATTATTATTTAGAAATTTGTGCAAAAAATGTTTGATATATTATTCCAAAAACGTTATAATAATAATAGTTGTATTTAAGGAGATGTCATTTTTTGGTCACGGATCTGACTGTGGGAAAACCGTCGTCGCTTATCTGGCGGTTCACCCTTCCAATGCTGATAAGCATAATCTTTCAGCAAATGTATAATATATGCGACAGCGTTATAGCAGGAAATTTTATCGGCACGACTCCGATCGAAGGCGAACTTGCCCTTGCCGCAGTAGGCGCTTCCTATCCGGTAACTATGCTGTTCATACAGATAGCCAACGGGATAAATGCCGGCTGTGCGGTAGTGATATCACAGCTTTTCGGCGCTAAAGAATACGTAAGGATGAAAACGGCAGTCTCAACGTCAATAATAACGACTATGGTCATAGCCGTGATCCTTACCGCAGCGGGCTTGTTCCTGAGCGGACCGATAATGACTGCGCTCAATACCAAAGAAGATATTTTTTCCGATTCGGTAATATACCTTCAGATATACATAGGAGGACTTGTCTTCCTATTCCTTTATAACGTCTGCACGGGCATATTTACTGCCCTCGGAGATTCAAAAACGCCTCTCATATTCCTGATAGCTTCATCAGTCGGCAATATAATCCTCGATCTCGTGATGGTCATAGTTTTTGAAATGGGCGTTGCCGGAGTAGCATGGGCGACTTTCATCGCTCAGGGAGCTTCGGCTGTTCTTGCTGCGGTAACATTGTTCTTCCGGCTGAAAGGGATATCCGCTCCGCACAGAAGCCCGCTGTTTTCACCGCATATGCTGAAAACAATAAGCAGGATAGCTATCCCGACAATATGCCAGCAAAGCTTTGTCTCGGTCGGAAATCTTATGATACAAGGTCTTGTGAACGATATGGGTTCGGCGGTCATCGCAGGCTATTCCTCCGCAATAAAGCTGAATACCTTTGCCGTAAACG
The DNA here is from genome assembly GCA_947631055.1 of uncultured Clostridia bacterium. GTDB lineage: Bacteria > Bacillota > Clostridia > Oscillospirales > Ruminococcaceae > RGIG8773. The sequence continues at coordinate 8,044 of CANRJZ010000017.1, forward strand.
CAATGGCATGCATTTCAAACGGAATAAGTTCCTATTCGGCACAGAACATCGGCGCCGGAAAGCACGAGCGCGTACCGGCAGGATTTAAAGCAGGAATAGTATTCACGGCAATATGCCTTATACCCTTCCTGATATGCTACATAATATTTCCGGAACCTATGATAGGCATATTCTCAAAGAAACTTTCGGAAGAAGCGCTTAAAACGGGTTCGTCGTTCCTGAGAGCGGCTTCGCCTTTCTATGCGATACTGGGGTTGAAACTTCTTTCGGACGGAGTATTGAAAGGCGCGGGAGCAATGAGATCTTTTATGTCGTCAACATTCAGCGATCTGGTATTGAGAGTTATCCTTTCGTATATCTTAGTACCGCAGATAGGTTTTGACGGCTTCCTTTGGGCATGGCCAATAGGCTGGACGCTGTCGGCGCTGCTGGCATTCTACTTTTACTTCAGAGGAAATTGGAAACATACTGCTTTTGCCGATTCGATCGGCGGGAAACAAAATTCCGCGGCAAAATAATATATAAAGAAAGGTCTGTAATAGAAATGATAATAGACGCTCACGCACATATTTTTCCGGATAAAATAGCAAAAAAAGCCGTTGCGGGAATAGGTAATTTCTACAGTGAACTTAAAATGAACTGCGACGGTACGGCTGAATCTCTTATCAGGGAGGGAGAAGCTGCCGGGATCTCAAAATTCATAGTTCAGTCGGTAGCTACCGTTCCGGTACAGGTGGAAAGCATAAACGATTTTATTGCCGGCTGCGTAAAAAAATATCCGGACAAATTTATAGGATTTGCCGCGATGCACCCCGATTATGAAAATACGGAAAAAGAGATAGACAGAGCGATCTCCCTCGGATTAAAAGGCGTAAAACTTCACCCCGATTTCCAGCAGTTCGCTATAGACGATCCGAAAGCTATGAAGATCTATGAGATAATTGAGGGACGTCTTCCTCTGCTTATCCACACGGGAGACATACGCTACAACTTTTCCAGACCGGAAATGCTCGTAAAAGTCCTTGACCGTTTCCCGAAGCTGGATATCATAGCAGCACATTTCGGCGGCTGGTCGGAATGGGATAACGCCGCAAAAATACTCGGCGGGCGCCGTCTATGGGTAGATACTTCAAGCTCGCTTTATTCAATGACGCCGGAACACGCCGGAAAGCTCATTGACGCTTACGGTGTGGATAATGTGCTGTTCGGCACCGATTATCCCATGTGGACCGCAAAGCACGAACTGGAACTGTTCAATAAAATTCCCCTTACAGAAAAAGAACGGGAAATGATACTTCATGAAAATGCTGAAAAATTATTGGGGATAGTTTGATATTCTGAAAGGAGCTGTCTTTATAATCATGAAACGATCCGACATTGATATGCTTAACGGAGGTATCGGCATAAAACTGCTTATGTTTTCCATTCCTCTTGCGCTTACGGGAATGTTACAGCAGCTTTTCAACGCTGCCGACGTTGCCGTCGTCGGAAGATTCGTCGGAGAAGACGCCATGGCTGCCGTAGGAAGCAACAGCGCCGTCATAGGTCTGCTGGTAAACGGTTTTATAGGCATAGCTTTAGGCGCAAATGTTGTAATTTCAAACTTCACGGGACAAGGCGATAACGAGTCAATATCAAAATGTATACATACATCGGTGCTTTTTTCCATTATCGGCGGAATATGCGTTACCCTCATAGGCGAAGCGCTTGCGCCGCATATACTTGAACTCATGAGCGTTCCGGAAAATGTATTTCCCATGTCCCTTGCCTATCTGAGGATATATCTTCAGGGAATGCCGGTGATATTCCTTTATAACTTTGAATCGGCAATTTTCCGCAGTCAGGGAGATACCAGAACTCCGCTTTTCTGCCTTGTCATCTCCGGGATCGCAAACGTACTGCTTAATCTTTTCTTTGTTTGCATAGTCGGAATGGACGCCGACGGCGTTGCGCTCGCAACGGTAATTTCAAATTCTATAAGTTCGGCGCTGCTGTTCGTTATCCTGTGCAGAAAGGAATATCCGATAAAAATAGATCTCCATGAAATAAAGATACATGGAGACGTCCTCAAAAAAATAGTCCGCATAGGACTTCCGGCAGGACTGCAAAGCATGGTATTCTCGCTTTCCAATATGTGCATACAGTCTGCGGTGAACAGTCTTGGTTCGGAGGTCATGGCGGCTTCCTCGGCGGCGTTCAACATTGAAATACTGGCTTATTATCTCGTAAACGCATTCGGTCAGGGCTGCACAACGTTTGTCGGACAGAATTACGGCGCAGGCAAGCTTGATCGCTGCAAAAAAATAACCAGGATAAGCCTTCTCATGGACGTTGGCATAACAGCGGCGGCTTCATATATAATACTGCTTTTCGGAACTCCACTGTTAAAGATATTCAACGACAATCCGGCAATTGCGGAATTGGGACTTGTACGTCTCAAATATATCCTTGCCGCAGAAGCTCTCAATGCCGTAATGGAAATAATGTCCGGCGCTATGAGAGGATACGGCTACTCGCTGGTGCCGGCTATCCTGACATTTGCCGGAGTTTGCGGAATAAGGATATTGTGGGTATATACCGTGTTCCGGAAATATGCTACCTTTGACGCGCTTATGGTAGTCTATCCGGTAAGCTGGGTATTTACAGGAGCAGCGCTGGTCGTTGCTTATCTGCTGTTTATAAGAAAATTATCCCGAACGCAGCCCGATATGGGCGAATAAACTTTCCGACAGATCAAAGACCCGTGATCTTTTAAATAGGATCACGGGTCTTTTGTTTATGCGTATAAATTTTCGCGTATCTTTTTTTTCAGCTTTTTTACTTCGGCGTAAAGCTCATTACAGTCATTATACTGTGAAAAATCCTTTGCAAATTCTTCCGCACGTTCATACATATCCAGCCTGAGCAGTGATTTTACGATGCAGATATCTATAAATCTGCATTTGCTGTCACCCATCTTTACGATTATTTCTACCGAATTTTCATATCTTCCGCTTATATGCTCATGAATGGCAAGACTTCTTTTCATAGCTTCGGTATGTTCGCCAAGCACTATATCGTTATATGTCTTATAAAGTTCATCGGCTGCCTTGAATTCGTTCCTGACAAATTTGCAGAAGATCATATTGCTGATAAGATTTCCCCGCAGATCTTTGTCAAGATCCTTCAGTTCAATGCTTTCAAAGACCGAATACGCTTCGGTAAGCCTGCCTCTGATAAGCAGCGCATTGGAAAGATAGTTCCTTCCTTTGGCGATGTCCTGTTTATGTTCGGCTGTTTCAAGCTCTTCTTTCAGCACATCTATATAATTGTCGGTAAATCCTTCGGTGGCAAGTATCTTTGCCGCCTCACGAAAATTAGTACGTTTTTTGAATAAGCTCATTTCTTTTTCCTGCCGAATTTTATTTTTATGACGGTACTTACAATGCTGTCCGCCGCAAGCAGCAGCCCTATCGCAAATTCTATTATCTTTGTATAGACCGATACTTTCATTATTATCGAAAAGTACACCATTATTACGGCGAATATGAACATAACAACTATCTTTATCCAATTAAGAACATAGGTCGCATATTCTGATTTTTCCGCCGATCCCCGTATAAACACGCCGATCATGGCGATCGAATCAAACACAACGATCAAAAAAAGCATTACAAACAGCAGACCGAAAGCATATCCCACTTCTGCAAACATGAGCATCAATCCTTTTATTGAATAGTATAAACGACTTCTATGGCTTTTATGAGCTGGGTATCATCGGTAAGCTGTCTTTCCTCCGGCATAGTAACAAGGTCAACTTCGGCAGGAAGAGCAACTTCAAAATCCGGTTTTACGCCTATGCCGTTATAATCGCCGCTGTTCTTGGTCTGTAAGGTAGCAACAGTTATCTTTACGGCAGCTCCGCCGGAAAGCTTATGCGTTTTCTGCATAACTCCCTTTCCGTATGTGGAAGTTCCCACTATCAGCGCGTTGGCTTCATCACGCAGCGCAAAGGCAAACAGCTCGGAACAGGACGCCGTATTGCTGTTCACAAGAACTGCCATAGGCATTTTGATCTTTTCCGCTTCGGTCGTGTGTACTATCACTTCCGACGAATCCTTATAATATGCAGTGACGATATCCCCGTCTCCGAGAAGAACATCAAGAGTTCCTTCCAGAGAATCGGTTATACCTCCAAGATTGTTTCTGACATCAAAAACGGCGGCTTCTGCGCCCTCGCTTATAAGGCTGTTCATAACGCTCCTGAACTGATCCGGAGTTTTTTCATTGAACGTTGATATTTTTACATATGCAACGCTGTCGTCGATCATACGTCCCGTTACGGAAATTATTTCGGTCCTTTCGGAAATTATATCTACCGAAAAGAACTCGGTTATTCCCTCGCCGTTTATTCTCTTGATATGAAGCTTTATTTTTGTTCCCTCTTCACATTTGAAAAGCGATACCGCTTCATCGTATCCGCCTTCGTAAGCGATAACGTCCGTATCGTTCACGGCTGTGATTATATCCCCTGCAACAAGTCCTGCTTTATCGGCTGCCGAACCTGCCGCAACATCGGTGATCTTTATGTAACCGCTTTCTTCCTTATCCCATTCAAAGCCAAATCCGACCGTTATTCCGGATTCCTTCTGTATCTGCTGAGCATATTCTTCTGCGGAATAATATTTTGCAAATCTGTCATCCAGACCTGAAACATAACCGTCCATTATGCTGTTGGTGAGCATATCCTCGTCTATATCACTGAAAAAATTTGCCCTCACGTAACTGTCCATTTCGGAAAGCTTGGCATAAATGCTTTCCTTTTCGGAAACGTTGCGCACCTTTGAATTGAAAACATTCAGCGAAAAATTATATGTAATAATGAATGTTACCGCAGCTGCCAGAGCCATCAGACCGATGGCAATGCCCAGAGAAATTTTCTTATTCATAACATATGCTCTGCCGAGCGACCTCCATAATCAATTATTCACATTCACATATTTGAGCGGATCCGTATGCTGACCGTTGATGCGGACTTCAAAATGACAATGGTTCCCATACGCATATCCGGTGCAGCCTATGTATGCAATAGTCTGTCCTTGTGCGACCGTATCTCCCACGCTGACAGCAACGCTGTTGTTATGGGCGTAAAGAGTGGAAATACCGTTTCCGTGGTCTATGATAACACAGTTGCCGTAACCGTTGCCCCTATCGCCAGCCTGAATGACCGTTCCTCCCGCAGAAGCAACTACAGGCTCACCTGCGCAGCCGGGCTTGTTGATGTCAATGCCCTTATGGAAATCGCTTGCTCCGCCTTCTTCATCTATAGTTCTGTAACCGTAGCCGTCGGTCATATTGCGCACGCTGGGAACGGGCCAGATAAATCCCGTATCCGAATAGGAAGTAAACACGGGATCCGATGCGTCCGGCGAGGCAACATATTCGACGCCCGCAGCTTCAGCCTCTTTTCGTTTCCTTTCTTCTTCCTCTTTGCGGCGCTGTTCTTCTTCCTGACGTTTTCTTTCCGCCTCCTGCTGGAGCCTTACGATCTCCGCCTGAAGTTCCTTCTCTACCTGATCCTGTTCGGCAGATATCTCGCTTGCACGATTTTTATAGTCGGCGATCATATCCTGCTGCATTTTTTTGGTCTCAGCATGGTTGTTGTATGTCTCCCGCAGCTCTTCATAATACTTTTCTTCTTCGGCTTTTTTTGTCTCCATTTTTTCAAGTTCGCTGTCCAGTTCCGCCTTGCTTGTTTCAAGATCCGTTATCTGTTCATGCAGCGAATCTATAAGGTCGTTGTCATGCCTTGAAACTCTTTCTACGAATTCCATTCTTGACAGCATATCATAAAAATCCGTTGAACCTGCTATTACGGAAGCCATACTGTCGTTTCCGGACATATACAATGCCCGCAGACGTTCGCCAAACTTTTCAACGCCTTCATCAACATCGGCTTCCTTAACGGCGATCTCCTCCTCAAGTTCGGAAATATCGGCTTCAATGATCTCTATTTGCTGATGGATATTTTCCACCTGCTTTTCCTGTATCTTCATTTTGTTGTCATATTCTTCAAGGTACTTGTCCGTTTCGTCCGCCTTGCCCTCATATTCCGAGAGCATCGCTTCAACGTCCTTTTTTTCCTGTTCCAGCTCGGATTGTTTTGATTCCAGCTCGGACATGGTATCCGCCGTTACCGGACCTCCGGAAAGCAGACACGTCAGTGAAATTACCGATGCGGCGCCGAACGATATTATTTTCTTTGATAATTTCCCCATAACAAACTCCTTTTGGATCACACTTTAAGGTATTTGCTCGTGCTCATAACTGTTCCCAGCGCGCCAATTACCGTACCTACGACCAGATATCCGAAGGCAAGCGGCCATATGACGCTTTGCATAGGGATAAATCCGTTTATTGACATTATTGACCAGAAAGTCATATCCTGTGAAAGGACTTTTACCAGTTCCGAATAACCGAGCGCCGTTATTACCGAAGCGGCAACGCCCGCAAGTATGCCTATAAACATTCCTTCCACAAAAAAAGGAACTTTTATGAACGTATTTGTCGCGCCGACAAGCTTCATAATGGCGATCTCCCGCTTGCGTATATCAACGCTTGCTCTTGACGCATTAGATATTATTACCAAAGAAACTACAATAAGCGCCGCAAGGACTACCGCAGAAATTACTCCTATGAAACGTTTGAGCCCTGTAAGTATGTTTATAAAATCGGTAGGCGATTTTATAGAATCTATGCCGTCCAATTTATTTATTGCCATAAGCGTGCCGCTGATCTTATCAATATCGTCAACACGTATCCGGAAAGCGTCGGGAAGAGGGTTGTCGTCAAGGTAGCCGAAAAGGTCGTCCGCTTCGCTTCCCATACCTTTTTTCATTTCTTCAAGAGCTTCGTCCTTTGAAAAGAATGAAACGCTGCTGACATTATCCATTGCTTTAAGTTCATTTTCCATTCCGGCGATCTGGACATCGTCCACGTCTTCAAGGTAAATAATGACTTCGTTCTTATTTTCTATGCCGCCTACAAACTGGTTGATATTTGCGACGAAAAGCATCATAAATCCTACCAGCAGCAGCGATACAACAAGTATACAGAATGACGCCACCGACATTATACGATTTGTCCATATATTTTTCATTCCCTGTCTGAACAGGTAATTCATACTGCTAAGCTTCATAGATATGTAATACTCCTTATTCCGTATAACCGATATAATCGTCGAAAGTTATCCTTCCGTTTTCAATATTGATCGTTCTTCCGCCGAAACGCCGGACAAGTTCGTGCTCATGCGTTACCATCATGACCGTTGTTGTTTATAGCTTTGAGCAGCTCGATGATCTCCACGGAAGTATTTGGATCAAGGTTTCCGGTAGGCTCGTCGGCAATTATCAGCTGCGGATCGTTTACCAGCGCCCTTGCAAGAGCAACTCTCTGCTGCTCACCTCCGGAAAGTTCGTTAGGATAGGATCTTACCCTGTCTTTCAGTCCCACAAGACTTATAACATAAGGCACTCTGTTGCGGATATACTTTAACGGAGCGTCAATGCTCCTGAGTACGAACGCAACGTTATCATATACGTTCATGGTATTTATCAGCTTGAAATCCTGAAATACGAAACCTATAGTACGTCTTAGCTTATGAGCCTTGCTTTTCCTGAGTTTTTCCAGATCGAACCCGTTTACCGTGATCTTTCCGCTGTTGGGCGAGATCTCTTTGAGCAGCAGCTTGATAAGGGTGCTCTTTCCTGCTCCGGACTTACCTACGACGAATGCAAATTCTCCGTCATTTATTTTAAGAGTTACATCATGCAGAGCGTCTACTCCGTTTGAATATGTAACGCTGACATTTCTGAGTTCAACCAAAAGACAACACCGCCTATAAATAATGGTATAATTTTCCTGCAATAAAATTTAAAAGGGCAGAATATTTATCCTGCCCCGTTGTGATTTTCATTTCTGCAATTAAAACCGTCTGTTTTCTGATATTCACCTATCGGGCAGACGTTACCTCTTTGTCAGAACTTTACCGGATTTGCCGACAGATATTTCTTTACCATAAGAGCGATCTTGAATACAATGGCATGATCGAATTCTCTCAGGTCAAGACCGGTAAGCTTCTTGATCTTTTCGAGTCTGTAAACGAGAGTGTTTCTGTGCACGAAAAGTTTTCTTGAAGTTTCCGAAACATTGAGGTTATTCTCGAAAAAGCGCTGTATAGTAAACAGTGTTTCGTGATCGAGATTTTCGATAGAACCCTTCTTGAACACTTCCTGAAGGAATGTTTCGCAAAGAGTTGTGGGGAGGTGATAGATAAGCCTTGCAATACCGAGATTGTCATATGAAACGATAACTTTATCCGTATCGAAAACTTTTCCGACTTCAAGAGCGATCTGAGCTTCCTTGAAAGAGCGCGCCAGATCTTTTATTCCCGTTACCACGGTGCCGATCCCCACATTGACTCTTGTATAGAATTCACTTGACAGTGTATCGGAAATAGAACGTGCAAGTTTTTCAAGATCTTTTGACTCAACGGTATTTTTTATTTCTTTTACAAGAACAATATCCGACTCCGTTATATTCAGAACAAAATCCTTTGCCTTATCGGGGAAAAGGTTCTGTATCACGTCAAATGCCGAAACATCGTTTGAGGAGATTATCCTTATCAGCAGCACCACGCGGCTGACATCGCTGTTGAAATGCAGTTCACGCGCCTTTACAACTATATCTCCGGGCAGGACGTTATCCAGAACGACATTTTTTATAAAATTGGTCCTATCGTATTTTTCGTCATAATACTGCTTTATTGAAGAAAGCGTTATTGACATGATATTTGCATATTTAGCGGCATTTTCGTCCGTTCCTTCAACGAAAACGGCATAATCCGGTTTTATATGGGAACCAAAAGGCTTATATGTATAGCCGTCCCGTACAAAGATATCATGTGAATCGCTCAGGTCAAGCGAAACGAATTCGTTTGTAGTACCGATCTTGGAAAGCTCACTGCATGCAATGATCGTAGCCGTAGAATCCACTACGCCGATAACACAGTCCATAGCATCCCTCATCTGATGGATCAATCCCTGAAAGAGTCTGTTTGACATATTGACGGTCATCCTTTCATTTTAAGCCGATATGGCTGATATCATGCCGGAACTGCCCCGCAGCGGAAAAAGCTGCCTGAGACATTTTCACTTAAAAGCATAATTCGGAACAATGCTACAAAATAATTATACACAATTTGCGTTTATTTTGCAAGTGTTTTTTGTAATTTTCTCTAAAAAAATACTATGAAATTTTATGTAGTTGTCATTTCCACAATTTACTTATAATATTTTAACATATTATTTGTGCAATTGTGTTAATTTTTTATTAATTTATCAAAATTTTAGTATTTTTTTGTACAGAATGATATTTTTTTGCCGTAAAGATCACAATACGGGAAAAGCTCCGCCTTATGACGGAGCTTTTATATGCAGTAATTCAAACAAAATAAGGGTTTGGCTTGCATAACAAAATAATAAGATCCACTAACCAGCCGATACCGAAAAGTCCTGCCGTGAAAAAATAAAGCAGTCCGGAAAGTATTTTTCCCTCATAGAACCTGTGGAACCCGAATACTCCCAAGAAAAAGCACAATGCGACTGCCACCCATTTATTTTTTCTCCTTCCGTATTGGACGTTATTTACATTATCATTACGTATTATGATCTGCGGCTGAGGCTGATTTGCTCCGGCAAGCGGTTCGACCTGTCTGCCGCAAAGAGTGCAGACGACAGCGTCAAAAGGTATTTTCCCGCCGCAGAATTTGCAGAATTTCGTCTGATAGGGTGCTCCGTAATAACCGTTCTGCACGTTCTGAGGATATATTTCCCTGTTATCCGCAGCCGGCGAATAATAAGGACCTTGTTCGGGATATGCTCTGCCTGCGCCCTGTACATCGTCATTCTTTTTCAGGCTTACAGGCGTATTTTCGAGGTCGTCCCTGTTGTAATATTCCGGCAAAATGACCGCCCTCCCTTAATATGAGCTTTTACTTACGGTTTATTATATCATAAAAAGCAATAAAAGTCAACACATTATTACATTATTCCGTGACCTGACGGCATTTTTTAATATAGTGTTGAGAGTTGAGATGCAGGCTGAGGCAAGCTGAGCTTGCAAATTATCGTTTGCAGGTACAGCCTTTTGTTCTGATATAACCAAAGAAATTTGTAAAAAATAAACAATACGCCCTGTATATTATTATAAAAAATCCTCTTGACGATTTTTTGAAATTTTGCTATAATTAAGATATTAAAAAAATCGGTCTTTTTATGTCCGGTTTTTTAAGCGGCATATTATGCCGTAATTTTTTAAGGAGGTAAAATATGAAAAACACTAAGAAGATCCTTACAGGTCTGCTTGCCCTGTCAATGGTATCAGGTCTTGCAGCTTGCAGCAGCGATTCCGGAAGCGCTTCCAATAACGGCGGCGGAAACAGCGGCGGAAATGCAGGAGAAGAGACCACGACTGCGGAGGTCGTTACAACTACCGCAGCAACAGTTGCCATCAACGAGGAAGGACTCAAAGACGGCGAACAGGACGTACTTGAAAACGCCATGTCACAGCTTCACGATGTAGAGCTTGAAAATAAAGAGGTAAAGTGGCTCGCTCACTATGACATCAACCCCTCAACAAACGGCGCTTCAAAATCCGTTGCTCTTGAAATGTTCGAGCAGAAATACGGCGGAAGCATCAAATATTATGCGACTACTTGGGAAAACCGCTACAATGACCTTTCAACCAACGTTCTCGGCGGCGAAGGTATAGATATCTTCCCCGGCGACGATGTTTACAACTTTCCTAAGGGCATCAACAGCGGAATGTTCCAGGCTATCGACAGCTATGCCGATCTGAGCGATCCTATCTGGCAGAAAGTAAAGAACGGCATGGAGCTTTACAGCTTCGGCGGAAAGCACTTCAACCTTGTTACCAGCGTTACGGCAGAAGAAGTTGTACTTTACAATAAAGCTACTATCGAAGCCAACGGTCTTGACGATCCTTGGGAACTTTATGAAGCCGGCAACTGGAACTGGGATACATTCAAGGATATGCTTCTCGACTTTGTTGATGAAGAAAACGATCAGTGGGGTCTTGACGGTTACTGGGCAGAAAACGCTCTGCTCCTCTCTGCCGGTGTTCCTACAGTAGGCACTACAGCAGACGGAAACCTTATCTGCAACCTTAACGATCCTACACTTGAAAAAGCAATGAACTTCCAGTATGAGCTTTATAATAACGGTCTGGTATTCCCCAGAGAGCAGTTCAGCTGGGCTGAACAGCCTGCTATGATGAGTACAGGTCAGCAGCTGTTCTACATTATCGGACCATACGCTATAGACGGCGCTCCCGAAACATGGACGCACAAGATCGACCCTGAAAATATCGGCGTTGCTCCTGTTCCGTCACCTGCCGGATCCGATCCGTATCAGGCAGCAAAGGCAAACGGATTTGCTCTTTGCAAGGGCGCACTTAATCCGGAAGGCGCTGTACTGTTCGCAGAATGCAGCATAATCGGTTCCAATGACGAAGGCGCTATTGAAATTTCCGACAGAAAGAAGAAAGACGACTCCAAGCTTTCCGATGAGATCATTGCACATCTTAAGGAAATTGATAAACTCGCTAATGAATATCCTGTTGTTGACCTTGCTTCCGGCTGCTCGACCGATATTGCAAGCTACACAACACAGGGCGGCGACGATGTTGGCGTAAGAGCCGCAATGCACGGCGCTGACTGGCCTTCTACAAGAGAAGCTATTTCCGAAGTTATCACGGGACTTGTTGATGAAGTAAACACTGAACTTCAGGCAAAGGTAGCCGAAATGGGCTGATGAAAATAATTACATAAAGCCAAATTACCCGATACATTGTGTATTGGGTAATTTTTTTTATCATAACAAAAGATCGGCTTTTATGATGTGATATTGAAAGTCAAGATCTAAAAATGCGCCAAACCAGCTTCTTGTTATAACATAACTTTTTATATTAACGCAAAAAAGACCCGCAAATTTCTTTGCGGGTCTTTGAAGTATCGATCAATTATTCATTTTCTTCGCGTTTCTTTTTGTTAGCTGCCATAAGAGCCACAAAGGATGCCATTGCAGCTGCTGCCGATACCATAGGAACCGTCATATCTTCGCCGGTAACAGGGTTCTCAGACGCAGAATCTGTAAGAGGATCGTCTCCAAGGGGTACAGGAACATCATCGAAGTCGTCAAATTCTTCTGTATCTACAGGAGCTTCATTTTCAGAATCCTCAGCAGGTGTCTCTGCAAGAGGAACTTCCTCGTCCTCAAATTCAACTATATCCTCTTCCTCGTCTCCGGAATCGATATCGCTGTAAGGATCATAATTATCAGGTATCTCAAGAACAGGCTCAGGAGTTACATCAGGAACGGAAGGTGTAACACTTACTACCGGTGTTACAGGAACATCAGGAGTTACTTCGGGAGTTTCCTCCGGTGTCTCATCAGGAGTTTCAGGTGTTACAGGAACATCAGGTACTTCCGGTGTTTCATCGGGTGTTTCAGGTGTTACGGGAACATCAGGTACTTCCGGTGTTTCATCGGGTGTTTCAGGTGTTACAGGAACATCAGGTACTTCCGGTGTTTCATCGGGAGTTTCAGGTGTTACAGGAACATCGGGTACTTCCGGTGTCTCATCAGGAGTTTCAGGTGTTACAGGAACATCAGGTACTTCCGGTGTCTCATCAGGAGTTTC
>CANRJZ010000018.1 GCA_947631055.1 uncultured Clostridia bacterium
AAGACGGAGAGATAGTCGTTAAAAGTCCCTCTGTAATGCAGGGATATTACAAGGATAAAGCCGCTACCAACGAAGTGCTCACTTCCGACGGCTGGCTCCACACCGGAGACCTTGGCTACGCAGACGGAACAGGTCATATCTATATCACCGGAAGAAAGAAAAATCTTATAATCCTCAGCAACGGCGAAAACGTTTCTCCGGAAGAGATAGAAAACAAATTCTCCGGCGTCGATACGGTGCTCGAAGTCCTTGTCTATGCGGAAAACGGCGTGATAACAGCAGAAGTTTTCCCAAATAATGACGTATGCGGCACAATGAGCAAAGAAGACACCGCAAAACTGATATTCGACGAAGTACAGAAAATAAACAAGACTCTTACTCCGGCAAAAGCGATACACCGGCTCCGCATACGAAATGTTGAATTTGAAAAGACAACTTCCCGCAAAATAAAAAGACAGCAGACTATCCAAGGCGAACAGGTATGAAAAAACGGCGTTCCTGATATAAGGAGCGCCGTTTTATTTTCTTGTCTGATAATAATCGTAATCGGTCTTTTCTTTCATTCCTCCGCCGCCTTTGACGGAATATCCGTCATCGGCAAGGTACTTTTTCGCATACTGTACAGCCTGCACTTTGGTCCGGAATTTTCTTGCAAGGGTCTCATCTTCCACAAGGGCGTTCCTTTTATAAACAAATCCGCCGTCGGTCTCTATGTAATAATAGTTATAATCTTCCATTTTATACCCGCTCCTTCCGGCTGCCTCATATGACCTGATCGTCCAGCGTCATACTGTAGGAAACAAGGAATTCTTTTATGAATTCTTCGGCTTCCGGCAGTTCCATGGCATGTATGGAATCAAGAGTAGCTTTTTCCGCGTTGGCAAACTCTCCGTTGCCCATAAGGCGTTCCTCAATACACTTTATAAGCGCCGAAAGCTTATCTGCCGCCTTTACCAGCTTCCAGAGCTCCGCGTCCTCGTCAGTTTTTCCGAACAGCGGAAAATAATATTCGCGGAGATCATCGGGGATAAGTCCTAACAGCTTGTTTTTTGCCATATCCTCGATCTTGCCGTACTGGGCTTTTATTTCGGGATTATAGTATTTCACCGGCGTAGGAAGATCTCCCGTTATCACCTCGGTAACGTCATGATACATAGCCAGCAGCGCGGCGCGTTCGGGATCCGCTTTCCCGCCGAATCTGACATTTCTGTACAATGCGAGCACATGAGCGATAAATGCCGTTTCAAGACTGTGTTCGCTTATGTTTTCAGGCATTGTGCTGCGCATAAGTCCCCACCTGCCGATATATTTCATTCTTGAAATAACAGCAAAAAATTTACTTTCCATAATATTTCCCTTCGGGTTCAATTACCGACTTCAATGCTTATCTGATTGAATATTTTAAGAAGGTCATCGACCTTGGCGTTTTTCTTCTCCTCGCCGCTTATATCAAGAACGCATTTTCCCTCGTGCATCATTACCATTCTTGAGCCGTATTCCACGGCAAATCGGAGATTGTGCGTTACCATGAGCGTGGTAAGATGTTTTTCTCTGACGACCTTGTCGGTGATCTCCATAAGAGTTTCGGAAGATTTCGGATCAAGCGCTGCCGTATGTTCGTCAAGCACCAGCAGATCAATATCGGTCATTGAGGCGATAACAAGAGCAATAGCCTGCCTCTGTCCTCCGCTCAGATTGCCGACGGGAACGTTCATACGGTTTTCAAGGCCCATTCCGCATGCTTCCAGAAGAGTCCTGTAATATTCTACTCTTTTTTTGCTTACTCCTGCGCCAAGCCCGAAGGACTTGTTCTTATTGTCCGCAAGAGCCATATTTTCGGTAATGGTAAGGTTCCCGCAGGTCCCCATACGCGGATCCTGAAGAACGCGCCCGATAGACTTTGCGCGTTTGTGTTCGGGAAGTCTGGTGATATCGTTCCCTCCGAAGATCACCGCTCCGCTTTCGGGACGGATAGTTCCGCAGGCAAGATTGAGCAAAGTGGTCTTGCCGCTGCCGTTTGAACCTATCACCGCAACGAATTCTCCGTCGTCCACTTTAAAGGAAAAGTTATCGAAAAGCGTGGTCTCGTCAACGGTCCCCGCGTTGAATATCTTGGTGATGTTTTTGAGTTCAAGCATTTTCCTGACCGCCCTTCCTTGTTTTCTTCCCGCCGAATTTTTCGCTGAAAACGAGAGCGACGGTAAACAGCGCAGCCATAAGAAGTTTAAGGTATTCCGTAGGAAGATTTAATGCCAGCGCTATTGACAGGCATGCTTTATAGAGGATGCTTCCGAGGATCACCATAGTGGTAGGTTTCATAAATCTTACGTTCTTGAAGATACTCAGACCGATTATGACCGACGCCAGTCCCAGAACGACCATTCCGACGCCCATCTGCTGATCCGCCGATCCTTTCTGCTGAGCGATTACGCAGCCTGAAAGCGCAGAAAATCCGTTTCCTATAGCCAAACCGAGTATCTTTGTATGCCCCGGATCGCGTGCAAGCATGGTAACGTATTTTTCGTTGTCGCCTGTAGCGCGGAGTAGCAGTCCCGATTTCGTTTTAAGGTAGAAATCCATAAAGATCTTGCATACTATGACCAGTATCAGCGAAACTATGACTATTCTCCAGTCCTCAGGGAAAATATTTGCGATACCGCTGTTGAAAATGGTCGGCTTTCTGAAGAACGAAGCGACCGTTTTCCCGCCGTTGCCCTTGAAAAGTATGACAAGGTTTACCGAAAGCATGGCGGTATATACGATTATTCCGCACAGAAGAGGCCGTATACCGAGCTTTACATGGAGAAGTCCCGTAATTGCGCCGCAGATCATTCCAAGAATGAAAATTATCGGCAGGCAAAGCCACGGATCCACGCCGCTCAGTATCAGCACGGCGGTAACTATCGCGCCCATAGGCATAGTTCCGTCCACGGAAAGATCCGGAAAATCCAGTATACTGTATGTTATATACACGCCAATGGCAAGCAGCGCATACATAAGACCTTCTTCGAGAGTTACCCGGCATACGTTTATTATTATATCCATTGTCAAGATCATGCTTGCTGAGCAAGCTTCTCCTTTCCTGATATGCTGTTGGAGCAAGCCTGTATTTCAAAGCTCATATTCCGAAAATATAAATTAAATTATATCACATTTTCTTTGATTTTGCAAGTATTTGCAGAGATTAATTTTATTATTCCGATATCATAAAACGCACAGCACGCTTTCTGCGCTGTGCGTTAATATTCCGGATATCAAGCGACAGAGGTCATTCCCCGCCGCCGTCGTTTTCCTTAGGCATATCTATTTTTATGCTTACCTTTGACACGGACTGTTCGTCCGATTCAAGTATATTTACGGTAAATATCCCGCTGACAATGACCGCTCCCGTCTCCGGTATGCGTCCGAAAAGCTCCATTACCCAGCCGCCTACCGTATTGCTTTCCGTTTCTATAAGCCCGTCGGGAAGTTCCAGTTCTTCCAGCAGGTCTGCTATGCTTACCTCGGCGCGGACGTCATATGTGTTCTCCGCGGATCTGACGATGTTGTTCACTACCTCGTCGTTTTCGTCGTAGATCTCTCCTACAAGCTCCTCTATGATATCTTCCATAGTCACTATGCCGCTGGTACCGCCGTACTGGTCTTTTACTATTGCCATATGGATCTTCGTCCGCTGCATTTCGTAAAGGACTTCCGAAATAAGCTTCATTTCCGAGACATAAAGAGCCTTCTGTATTATTCCTTCTATGCTTACCGGCTTGCCTTCTGCTCCGAGGATAAGCGCAAAAAAGTCCTTTTCGTTTATAAGTCCTATGATATTGTCTATTGATTTTTCATACACCGGCAGTCTCGTATATCTGTCACGTATAAATATCTCCTTTATTTTGCCGATATCCTCGCTGCGCTCTACGGCGACTACCTTTACTCTCGGAACAAGTATCTGTTCAATGATGATCTCATCGAATTCCAGCGCCGAACGGACAAGATCGCTTTCCTGTTCTTCGAGCACGCCCTGATCCTCGATCTCCTCTATGATATATTTCAGTTCGTCTTCGGTAAAATTAGGCGACTCATCGGTTTTTACCATTCTGAGCATCGCTTTCTGTACGAAAGAAAATATTGCCGATATAGGAGTAAGCAGCCATATTATGCCGTTAAGAACAGCCGCAAATGCAAGAGCGCATTTCTCCGGATTTTGTTTTGCAAAAGTCTTTGGCATTATCTCGCCGAATATAAGCACAAGGATCGTCATCACGATAGTTGACACGGCAACTCCCGCCGGTCCGCAGAGATCAACGAAAAACACCGTTCCGAGAGATGACGACAGGATATTCACGATATTGTTACCTATAAGGATAGTAGTAAGGGTTTTATCAAAATTTTCGGCTATAGCCAGAGCCCTTTCGGCTTTTTTGTTCCCGTTTGAGGCTTCATGTTTGAGACGTATCTTGTTTACGGAAGAAAACGCCGTTTCCATAGATGAAAACATAGCCGACATCGCGATCAGCAGCGCCAGCGCAATAATATGACCCACGTTTAAGACCTTGCCTTTCTCAAGTTATTCTTGACCGATCTAATATATAATAACATATTGCCGATAAATTTGCAAGGGTATCATTGCATTTTTGTCTTGATTATTGGTATGGATGTGTGGTATAATAGATGATATGATACGATGATCAAGATCATTTAAATAAATATTCATTCAAAAGGAGTCATTTCCATATGAAAAAATGGATAGTCGGCAGACCGTCCCCCGAAGCGGTAAAAACACTTTCGGAACAGGGAGGATTGACCCGCCTGTGCGCCGGTGTTCTTGCCGCAAGAGGCATAGATACCATAGAAAAAGCAATGCAGTTCTTTAATCAGCAGGAAGATGAGGATATACTTTCCGACCCCTTCCTTATAAAGGATATGCGTAAAGCGGCGGATACTATCCAGCAGGCGGTGGACGAAGGAAAAAAAATATGCGTATACGGAGATTATGACTGCGACGGAGTCACCGCGTCCGCCGTACTGTACTCCTATCTTGAATGTATCGGCGGAAACGTTACTTATTATATAAACAAGCGAAGCGAAGGCTACGGGATATTTTCCGGCGCATTGAAAAAGCTTGCCGCAGACGGCGTGGAGCTTATAGTTACCGTTGATAACGGCATCTCCGCTGTCGAGGAGGCAAAACTTGCCGCAGAACTTGGGATAGAACTTGTTATAACCGACCACCACAGACCGGGAAAAGTGCTTCCGGAAGCAGCCGCTGTCGTAGATCCGCACCGTGCGGACGATGTTTCCCCGTTCAAAGACCTTTGCGGCTGCGGAGTCGCTCTCAAACTGACTGCCGCCATGGACGGCGGAGACTATTCCATGGCAATGGAACAGTTTTCCGACCTTGCCGCTATAGCGACAGTCGCCGATATAGTACCGCTTACGGGAGAGAACCGCGAGATAGTACGTCAGGGTCTGCGGTATATTGAAAACACGGAAAACCCCGGTATCAAAGCTCTTATAGAGGCGGCGGGAGTAAAAATGCCCGTTTCATCAGCGGCAGCGGCATTTTCTATTGCTCCGAGAATAAACGCCTCCGGAAGATTGGGCAGCGCAGATGACGCGCTCAGGCTTTTCCTTTGCGATGATGAAGAACAAGCCGCCGAACTTGCCGAAAACCTTAACAGGCTGAATTCCGAAAGAAAAAATATCGAAAGCGATATCCTTGAAATGATACACGAGAAAATTTCGGAAGATCCGTCCATACTTTACCGCAGAGTGCTTTTTATCTATGAAGAAGGCTGGCACCATGGCGTAATAGGGCTGATCGCTTCAAAGCTGTGCGAAAAATTCGGCAAACCGGTATTCATACTTTCCGACGACGGCAGCAGCGCAAGAGGTTCAGCAAGAGCGCCGGAAGGATTTTCGGTACATAAAGCGCTTTCGGCATGCTCCGGCGTTCTCGGAAAATTCGGCGGGCATACGGGAGCCGGAGGATTTTCGCTCCTTAAAGAAAATATCCCCGCCTTTGAAAGTCTCCTGCAAAAATATGCCGCCGAAGAATTCCCTTCTATGCCGGTAAAGGCTGTCAGAGCCGATAAGATAATACTTCCTGAAGAACTTAATGTTGATAATGTCTCTTCGCTGAAGCTGCTCGAACCTTTCGGCGAAGGGAACCCGCAGCCTGTTTTTGCAGTACCGTCCGCAGCGCTGAAGAAAGTTACCGCCCTTTCGGAAGGAAAACATACAAAGCTTGAATTCGTCTACGGCGGCGTCACCGTCACGGGACTGCTTTTCGGGCAGAAAACCGATGTTTTCCCATACAAAGCAGGAGATATGCTCGATATGCTCATATCCCCCGAAATAAATACATATAACGGCAGAACGTCGGTAAACGTAAGAATAGCCGATATCCGCCGCAGCGGTATCCCGCAGAACAAGTATTTTGCCGCAAAAGAGACCTACGAAAGTTTCAAGCGCGGAGAAAATATCAGCAGCGTCCTTCTTCCGAGGATAGTTCCCGACCGTCAGGAGCTTGCAGCGGTATACAGAGCGATCCCCAAGGGAAGACCCGCCGATCTTGACGGTATATATTATTCGGTATGCTCGGAAACAATGAATTACTGTAAATTCCGCATATCCCTTGACATTTTTTCCGAACTGGGACTTATAAAAACCGATATCTTTTACGAAACGGCGGAAGCTTTGCCGGTAGATCATAAAGCCGATCTTGAAAGCTCGGAAATACTTGCCGGACTCAGAAATTCTGCCGGCAGGA
Source organism: uncultured Clostridia bacterium (assembly GCA_947631055.1). GTDB lineage: Bacteria > Bacillota > Clostridia > Oscillospirales > Ruminococcaceae > RGIG8773. Next base: position 6,764 of record CANRJZ010000018.1, read on the forward strand.
TCACCGTCTGAAACGCTATATTACAGGAAAAGGAGAGGAACGTAATGTTGAACAAACCGGAAACAGTGTATACAATAGACGCGCTTATACAGAAGATATTATATGATGAAAAGCAGTATGATCTCAGCAAGATAGTATCCGCATACGAATTTGCGGCGAAAGCTCACGCAAATCAGGTCCGTTCCTCAGGAGAGCCCTATATAACCCACCCTCTTGCGGTATCGTTCATACTTCTTGAACTGGGAATGGACACCGACACTATCTGCGCCGCCATGCTGCATGATGTTGTCGAGGACACGGACGTTACCCTTGAGGAGATCAGAAAACGCTTCGGGCAGGACGTTGCCATGCTTGTTGACGGCGTTACAAAACTGGGCAAGATACCTCTTTTCACCAAAGAAGAACAGCAGGCGGAAAATGTCCGCAAGATACTTCTTGCCATGTCTCAGGATATACGGGTAATAATCATAAAGCTGTGTGACAGGCTCCACAATATGAGGACCCTGCATTACCGTCCGGCAAACAAACAGCGGAATACTGCCCTTGAAACTATGAACATATACGCTCCCATAGCTCACCGCCTCGGAATGAGGACTATCAAGGAAGAGATCGAAGATCTTGCCTTCCGGTATCTTGATCCCTTTGCCTACGGCGAAATAGAGCAGATGCTCCAGATCCGCAGCGATAAGCGAGAAGCTTTCATAGATTCCATAAAACAGCAGATATCCGAACGCTTTTCGGGAGAAAATTTTGCCAAGCCGCCTACGATAGAAGGAAGGGTAAAATCCGTTTACGGCATCTACAAAAAAGCTTTTATGCAGGGAAAGAGCATTGATGAGATCTATGACAAATACGCCGTAAGGATCATAGTCGATACCGTAAATGAATGTTACAACGCCCTCGGTATAATACACGATATGTTCAAGCCTATCCCAAACCGTTTCAAGGATTACATCGCAACTCCTAAATCAAATATGTATCAGTCGCTGCATACTACGGTCATAGGCAGAGAAGGTATCCCCTTTGAAGTCCAGATAAGAACATGGGAAATGCACCACACGGCAGAATACGGGATCGCCGCTCACTGGAAATACAAGGAGGGCATCAGCGGCAAAGATAAGCTCGAAAACCGCCTTGCGTGGATAAGACACATCATCGAAGCGCAGAAAGAAACAGACGATGTGGAAGAAATAGTCCGCACAATAAAAAGCGACCTTGCTCCGGAAGAAATTTTTGCCTTTACGCCGAAAGGCGATATGGTAACTCTCCCCAGCGGAGCGACCATAATAGATTTCGCCTATTCCATACACACCGAAGTAGGCAACAAAATGAAAGGCGCAAAGGTGGACGGCAAGCTCGTCTCGCTGGATTATCAGCTCAGCACGGGCGAGATCGTTGAAATACTTACTTCAAAGGACCCCGATCACGGTCCGAACAGAGCGTGGCTCGATATATGCAAGACCAACGAAGCAAAATCAAAGATACGCTCATGGTTCAAAAAAGAACGCCGTGAAGAAAACATAATAAAGGGACGGGAGGAAGTAGAAAAGGAACTTAAACGGAATTTTATAAGAGTTCCCGACGAAGAACTTGCGTCTTTCCTGTCCGACGATATGAAACGCCACCACTGCGCTACGCTTGACGATTTCTACGCTGCCGTAGGTTACGGCGGAGTCATAATGTCCCGCATCATACAGCGCCTGAAGGACAAATACGCAAAGATGTACGGGAACAGCGATACGGAAGTCAAGCCTTTCGTGCCGAGGAAAAGCTCGACAGGCGTTATCGTTGACGGTCAGGAAAATGTTCTGGTCAAATTCTCACAGTGCTGCAATCCCGTTCCCGGCGACGATATAATCGGCTTTATCACCAGAGGACACGGCGTTTCGATACACAAAAAAGACTGTGAAAATTACGTCAAGGCATTACAGTCCGGCACAGAACCGGAGCGATGGATACCGGTCCACTGGGGAGACGCGCCAGCTGGCGGAAGGTCTCCTATGTATAAAGTTACGCTCGACATCGTTTCCGGAGAAAGTATGCTCCTGCTGGCGGAAGTTTCCAAGGATCTGGCTGAAATGCATATCCCCGTTTCCGAAATATCCGTCAAGGAACTGAAAAACGGAAACAGCAGCATATTCGTTACCATAAGCACGGCAGGAGTTTCACAGCTTGACAACATAATCGCAAGAATAAGAAAAATGCCGAAAGTTATCAGCGTTGACAGAACAGGCAACAAATAGTTCCATGAAAGAGGTCTTTTAATGAAAATAATAAAGCTCCCGCCTGTGGGAATGTTTGCGGTGAACAGCTATATCGCAGTTTCGGAAGCGGGCAGCGCCGTGCTTATCGACGCTCCCGAAGGAACGGAAAAAATTATTTCCGCCATAGAAAACTGCGGCGCAAAACTGAAAAAAATACTGCTTACCCACGGTCACTGCGACCATATCGGCTCGCTTGCCGAAATTGCGGAGATCACAGGTGCGGAAGTCTATATCCACAAATACGACGCGGGAAAACTTACGGACGACTATGAAAATCTTTCGGAATATTTTTCGGTATACCTTGACGCTCCCGCGCGGCATTTTGCAAATGCAAAGACCGTTTCCGACGGAGACATTATAAAACAGGACGAACTGGAATTCCGCGTTCTGCACACTCCCGGACATACCAGCGGCAGCGTCTGCTATATCATTGATGGCGTTATGTTCAGCGGAGACACGCTTTTCCGCGATTCCATAGGAAGGACGGATATGCCGGACGGCAATTTCTCCGTACTTGCAAAAACTCTTGAAATGCTGACGGAGCTTCCCGGAAATTATCGTGTTCTTCCGGGACATAACGATGAAACGTCTTTAGCCCGCGAAAAAGCACACAACCCGTTCCTGAACGGAAATATGTTTGATCTTTAAAGGAATAGAAAATGGTAATTGCTTTTATAGGAAATAATTTTAAATACGAAATTGAAGCGGTGACAAAATTATTCCTGCCGCTGCAAAATTTTGAATTTCTTTTTGAGGAGATCCCCGAAAATGCGGAAAATTTCTGCATTATAAAAAGAGAAAAAACGGAAGGCGGTCATATCCTGTCCGTTGAAGCGGCTCTTAACGGCGAAAAACGCAGTATCTCCGAAAGCGGGAGCGAAGGAGCCTGCGATGAAAAAGACGAAGCCATACTTTGCCGGATCCTTTACAAGATATTAAATGAGCTGACGGGTATAACTCCGCCTTGGGGCTGCCTGACGGGAATACGTCCGGTAAAGAAAGTAAACAAGCTGCTTGACGAGGGCAAAACCAAAGCGGAAATTTTCGGTATCCTGAAAGAAAAATATTTTGTTTCGGACGAAAAACTCGAACTTGCTTTTATGACTGCCGCGGCTCAGTCAAAAGCGCTGAAAATGCTTGATAAGCGGTCATTTTCGCTTTATATTTCGATCCCGTTCTGTCCGTCGCGGTGCAGTTACTGTTCGTTTGTGAGCCATTCCATCGAAAAACCGGAAGCAAAAAAGCTGATCGTTCCGTATGTTGACAAACTTTGCGAAGAAATTGCGGAGATCGCACTTATTGCAAGGCAATTGGAACTGCGCCTCGATACTATTTACATCGGCGGCGGAACGCCTTCCGTCCTTCCGGCGGAACTTATTGAAAAATTGATGGTTTCCGTTAAAAAAAGCTTTGACATTTCAAAAATACGTGAATATAATGTAGAAGCAGGGCGTCCGGATACGATCACCGAAAAAAAACTTGAAATTATCCGCGATCTCGGCGCAACAAGGATCTCGGTAAACCCACAGACTATGAACGACAGCGTTCTTGCTGCCATAGGAAGAAAACACTCCGCCAAAGACACGGAGGAAGCTTTTTTTGCCGCCCGCAAACTGGGTTTCCGCAATATAAATATGGATACCATAGCGGGACTTCCCACCGATACGCTGAAAGGCTTTGAACATACCATTGAAACGCTCTGCAGGCTTGATCCCGAAAGCATAACCATTCACACTCTGACTGTAAAAAGGGCGTCGCGGCTTTTTTCTGAAAAAGATAAGATCGCCGACAACAATATCGGAGAAATGGTAAGCTGCGGTCAGAAAAAACTGCTCGATACGGGGTATATCCCCTACTACCTCTATCGGCAGAAAAATACCGTGGAAAATCTTGAAAATGTAGGATTTGCAAAAGAGGGTTACGAGTGCCTCTACAACATTTATATAATGGAAGAGGCACAGACGATACTTGCGGCGGGCGCAGCAGGCTCTACAAAGCTTGTGGATACGGATACGGGAAAGATCGAAAGGCTTTTCAACTATAAATTTCCCTACGAATATATTTCCCGCTACGAAAAAATGATGGAGAAAAAATCCGGTATCTCGGAATTTTTCAGCCGGATAATTTAAAGGACGCAGATCAAATGGACAAAGACGAACTTATAGAATATGTTTCGGAGGAATATGATATTTCTCCCGAATACCTCTGGGAAAGCACTCCGGACGCATTTGTTTTCAGACGAAAAAACAACCGCAAATGGTTCGCAGTGGCAATGGAGATCTCAAAAAACAAACTGGGCCTTGACAGCGATGAAAAAGTATATATCCTTGATGTGAAATGCGACCCGCTCATGCTTGGTTCATATCTTCAGCAGGAGGGATTTTTCCGCGCATATCATATGAACAAGGAAAAATGGCTTACCGTTCTTTTAGACGGTTCGGTGAGCCGTGAGGATATTATTCCCGTACTGGATATGAGTTACGAGCTTGCGGATAACAAGAAGAAAAAGCATACATAATTTTAACGAAGGAACGTTTAAAATGGATATTCAGATAAGAAAAGCCGAAATAAAAGACGCAGTAAAGATATGCGGGATCTCCTGTAATGATCCGGGTCACGAATGTGACGATCTATTGGTAAAAAACCGTCTGAAAAATATTTCTCCAAACAGAGAAACGGTATTTGTCGCTGAATCGGGCGGCGAAGTTATCGGATCTATCCATGCGGAAAAATACGAGCTTTTATATTGCGAAACAATGGCAAATATCCTCGGTTTAGCCGTAAAAAGCGAGTTCCGCCGTATGGGTGCGGGGAGAAAGCTTATTTCCGCCGCGGAAAACCGGGCGTTGGAAAACGGGATAAAAATTATTCGTATTAATTCCGGGATCTCACGGACCGGCGTGCATGAGTTCTACAGAAGCATTGGTTTTGACAGCAAAAAGGACAGCTAAGATTTATTAAAAACCTATGATATAATAAAATATACGGAAATTATTCCGTAAAATATATAAGGAGGAATTTTTATGGCAATCAATTTTGACGAGATCAAGGCAGGCGCAAAGGATATCCTTGACAAGGCGGCTGCAAAAGCAAACGAGGCGATCGATTATTCAAGAACTCAGATCGACAGAGGACAGCTCCGCGCAAAAATAAAAGAACTGTACTGCAAGCTGGGCAAGATATGCTACGATATGCATGAAGTCGGCGACGACCGCACCGGCGAAATGAAGCAGGTGATCGGCGAGATCAAACAGCTTAAAACAAAACTTGAAGAAGCGGACGCTGCCGTTAATGCCAAAAAGACCAAAGAATGCAAATTCTGCGGCACAGCAAACGACGCATCAAGCACCTACTGCACAAACTGCGGCGAAAAACTCTGATATCATATTCTATCATTCTATGAAAAAAAATGAAATTTACAGGATCGGGATAACCGGAATGACCGCCGAAGGAAACGGCGTCGGACGTGCGGAGGGTATGGCGGTCTTTGTACCCCATACCGCCGTAGGCGACGTTATTTCCTGCAAGATCGTCAAGGTCTCAAAAAATTATTGTTATGGTATAATCGATAATATCATCACGCCGTCGGAAAACCGTTCCGAAAGCGATTGTCCCGTTTCCGGCAAATGCGGAGGCTGCACCTTCCGCCATATAAAATATCCTGCCGAGCTTGAAATAAAGGACAAGCTTGTACGGGACGCTTTTTTGCGCCTTGGCGGATTTGATAATATCCGCTTTGAAAACATATGCGGCGGGAAAGAAAATTTCTACCGCAACAAAGCTCAGTATCCGGTCGCCGGAATTGACGGGAAAGCCGTATGCGGATTTTATTCCAGAAGAAGTCATCGCGTCGTGCCGTTCACGAAATGCAGGCTCCAGCCGGAAATTTTCGGTGATATTGCGGAATTCTGCCTTGAATTTGCAAATAACAAAAAGATCCCTGCTTATAATGAGGAAACTCAGAGCGGGATAATTCGTCATATATACATACGCCGGGGTTTTCATTCCGGAGAGATAATGCTTTGTATCGTCGCAAAGGACAAAAGCAGGATAAACGATCTTGAACTTATGGCGGAAACGGCGGCAAAAAAATTCCCCGATATAAGATCGGTGATCTTAAATATCAATCCCGGAAACACAAATGTTATACTCGGAAAAACAAACATTACCCTATGGGGAAATGACGGGATAACGGATATGCTCTGCGGCAAAAAGATAACTCTTTCGCCTATGTCCTTCTATCAGGTCAACACCGAACAAGCAGAAAAATTATATTTTCAGGCTATGGAATATGCCGGACTTACCGGAAACGAGACCGTTCTTGACTTGTACTGCGGAGCGGGCACTATAGGACTTGCCTTTTCGGACAAGGCAAAAAGGATCATCGGCTGCGAGATAGTTCCCGAAGCTGTGGAAAACGCAAAGAAGAATGCCGCTGCAAACGGCGTTAAAAACGCGGAGTTTTTCTGCGGCGACGCGGGAAAACTTGCGGAAAAGCTTGCGGACGAAAGGATCTCTCCCGATGTGATAGTTATCGACCCGCCGAGAAAGGGCTGTGACGTTCTTACTCTGGACAGCATCGTAAGAATGCGTCCGGAAAAGATAGTTATGGTGTCCTGCGATCCTGCCACCGCCGCACGGGATGCAAAACATCTTGCGGAGCATGGATATTTTCCGCAAAGGGCAAGGGCGTTCGATATGTTCCCAAGGACGGGGCATGTTGAGTGCGTGGTGTTGTTTTCCAAATAACAGCATATAAATTTTCAGCTGGCAAAATGCCATTTTTTTGTAACGTATGCATAAAGCAGCACAGAATATATCGGCTGTAATTATATTTTAACACAATTGACAAAATAGCGTAATAATGATATAATAAATAAAATGACATTTTATGTCGAAATAAAAGGAGCTGAAAATTATGTTTTGTCCGAAATGCAGCACCCCAATGGACGATAATGGCAAATGCCCCAACTGCGGTTACAGCGGATCAGGCAAAAAGAAGATCGAACTACAGGATATCCTCACACAGAAAAATATCGAATATCTCGCAGCAGTGGCAGGAGTATTGCCGCTGTCGCTTATAGTTATCTACGGCGTATTCGGATTATTCTGGTCAATACCTATAATAGGACTGATATTCAAGATCCTCGTCGTTTTATTTACCATTGTGATCATCCTGGCTGAAGTGTGCGCCTGTGCGGGAATAGGCTATCTTATATTTAAAAATGACAACCTGCGTTCTCCGTCCGGATATCTTGCTGCCGGAACGGCTTTGGTCTCTCTTGTCTCGGTCATAATAACAGCGGCTGCAAGCGGCGCAAATGCAGTCTCCGTAATAATGTCCCTGCTGACTCTTATTGCAGCGGCAGATATGGTATCAAGAGTAATATTGCTCCGGCTCGGACTTGAAAGCGATGTCAACTTAAGCCGTGATTACGGAGTATACGGCGCTTTCATCAAGGAAATGATATCCCAGTCCAAACAGCAGGCTGCCGAGCAGAAACAGATCGCAGCTCAGGCTCAGGCGGAAAATCAAATGTACGGATCCTATTTTGACGGAAACGGCATTGAACTCCTCGGATACATGATAATCACCTCGCTTATCAATGCGATCACATTTACGATCGCTACTCCGTGGACGCTTTGTATGATAATAAGCTGGAGAAAATCCCACACCGTCATCAACGGCAGAAGGCTCACATTTACCGGCACAGGAGGTCAGATGTTCCTGCTGTGGCTCAAATGGTTCTTCCTTACGCTCATTACATTAGGGATATATTCGTTCTTTGCATATGTTGACTATATGAAATGGGAAGCAAAACACACCTTCTTTGACGACGAACACCCCGTAAAGGGCGCCGTGAACCCGAACGGCTTATTTGACGGAAATACAGCCGAGTATGTAGGATATTCCATTATAATGGTACTGGTAAGCATGATCACTCTGGGAATAGCTTTCCCGTGGGTATATACAATGTTCATGAAGTGGTATATGGGTCATTATGTTGTGACCGGCTACCGCATGAGCTTTGACGGCAAGGGGCTGCAATTCCTCGGCACCTGCATCATCTGTGTACTGCTCAGCCTGATAACGTTCGGTATATACACTCCTTGGGCGGTAATACGGCTCAACAAGTGGACATACAGCCACACCCACGTTGCTGCTCCTGTAAATAATCAGCCGATATATCAATAATTTTTGTCAATAAAAATTTTCAGCGTGCCGTAATGACCGGCACGCTGTATTTTTTATCCGATATGACAGGAAAATCAAGCCTAAGCATATATTATCCTGTTAAGAAGAGCAAGTACCAGCATATGCGCCGGATAAAAAATATAGAAAAAATATTTTGCCGCTTTTCCGGAAGGACCTTTTTCCCCGTTATAAAGCCATATGGGAATAAGCGCAAGCACTGCAAATCCCTGTTCGGGGATCTCTGCGATATGTCCGAATATGGGGACATTGAAAACCAGTCCGCCTATCATAAACCAGTTTATATAAACGATCCCCGCAAGCTCGGCTATCCGCCCGTATTTTAAATTGCGGAAAAGATAGAATATCAGCACCGTCCAGAGCCCGTAGCCGAAATAGTCCACAAACGTAACAAAACCCAGCACAAAACTTACCGGAAGAGTTATTATCAGCGTGACCATAAAAACAGTCCCGCTTTTTTCCTTTGCCTTTTCAAGCAGCATCATCATAATTATGCCGAGGCAGAATGTGAACATAACGTTCTGATGTATGGGGTAAATTATCCCTCCGTTCATAAGATCGAACGGTATTTCGGATATCAGGGCAAAAATAAACATTCTTTTCAGATAATTTTTTCTGTCGTGGGTGTGGAAAAAGCCTTCCACCGTCTGGAACGCAAATATTGGGAAAGCTATCCTTCCCACGGCTGTGGGCCATTCCTGATCGGGGAAAAGCGTTGCCCACGAATGATCCAGCAGCATTATTACCGCTGCCAGAATTTTCAATTTGAAGGAGTCAAGACATTTCATAATTACCTCAAAAATTTTTGTATGATCTTCCTGCCCGTGTTATGAAAAATTTTATCCGTACAGGGAACAATATTTTTATTTACGGATAAATTTTTTGTAAAGGAGAAATTAAAAATGAATACGGAAAAAAGGATCATCAAAGAAATAGACAGTCGGATAAAACGGCTTGAAAAGCATTATTCAGACGAAAAGGACACCGACGGGAACCCGCAGGGCGAAATGCTTGCGGCGGAATCAAAGCTGATAAATTCCGCGCTTGCAAACGAGCTGCGCAGCCTTAAAGAGTTTGTACAGACGAATATTATTGAGGATTGAAAACGGATAAATTATAATTTACCGCATTATAATAAAATCGTCCGAAAATAATAAATAACAAATTCTATCTAAAAGTAAAGTCGATTTTTGCTGTGGAGCAGCTATATTCAGTATATCTGGTTTTGTTTACTGTTCCGTATTTTCATTAGGTTCCGTAACATCTTCTTTCGGCAGGCGGCGGAAGAAAATTATCCCAAAAGGTATGGTCACCGGAAGCGACATGAGCAGAGCAATGGGCTGAGCTTCCTGTATGCCTGCAAGTCCGCGGCAGCGCGCAAGTATATAAAGTACCGGAATAAAAAACAATCCGTTCCTTAATGAGGAAAGCACAGATGCCCCCAAGCGTTTTCCTGTGCTTTGAAAAAGCATTTCTATAGCCATACACGGCGGCAGGACTATATTCGCCAGCGCATGGAGCCTTAACGCCCTGACGCCTATGTTTATTACTTCTTCATCGTCGCGGAATATCCCTATTATACTTCCGGAGAATATAATAAGTATAGTGCAGCCTATAACGATTATAGCTTCCGAAATTATCACCGTGAATATGAACGCTTTGCGCAGACGGTCATATTTTCCTGCCCCGTAGTTAAATCCCGAAACAGGCTGAAATCCCTGACCTATTCCGAGGGCAATTGAAAATGCAAAGAATATCACCCTTGTGACTATGCTCATTGCCGCAACGGCAGCATCGCCGTATACCGCACAGCAGGAATTCAGCATTACGGTGGTTATGCTGTTCAGTCCCTGCCTGAGGAGGCTGGGAAATCCAGTGGCCATTATATTCAGCAGCATAAAAAAATTGCCTTGTTTAAGCTGCTTTATTCCGAGTTTTGTGTCCGTTCTGCCCGCAAGGAACATTCCTAAAAGGATACACCAGCTTACGAACTGACTGAGCGCGGTGGAAAGTCCCGCTCCGGCTATGTTCATCTTCAGAGTAAACATAAGTATTGGGTCGCCGATCATATTCAGTACCGCACCGGTCATAAGTCCTATCATTCCGAGAGACGCTCTTCCCTCATAGCGCAGGATATTGTTCAGAGTAAGACTGGAACTCATAAAAGGCGCTGCTATAAGTATGTAAGTAATATAAGTTTTTGCAAAAGGCGCGATAGTTTCCGTACTGCCCAGCAGAAAAATTATATCGTCAAGGAATATAAATCCTATTACCGTTATAAAAAGTCCGCACAAAAAAGATGCCGCAAATCCGAGCGAGGCATGGATCGATGCGGTGTCATTTTCGTGCTGACCGAGAGCCCGTGAGATTATACTTCCGGAACCTTGTCCGAACATAAACCCGAAGGCTTGTATTATTGCCATAAAACCGAAAACCACACCTACAGCGCCGCTGGCGCTTGTGCCGAGTTTGCCGACAAAGGCTGTATCTACAAGATTATATATGTTTGTAACAAGCATGGAAATTATAGTAGGTACAGACAAGGTAAGTATAAGCTTTGGGATAGGTGTGCCTGTCATTTTATCATACTGCGTCATTTATCATTCTCCTTATTTTAGGGCAGATCATATTTTTTGCCGTATTGAGCCGTCTTTTTTATTATACGGCAAATTCTGTTTCAAGTCAAGACCGGACCTTCCGGCGCGCAGCTTTAGCTGCAAACGTAATAAAACGATTTTCCGCAGAGATCCCGCTCCCTTTAAGGTTATTTGTTCTTGATCTCTATTCTGTCCAGTATACCTTGGACGCTTATATTTTTGTGTGTAAGATACATACGCGCAACATCGCGGATAAAAATTATATCAGCACCTGTTTTTTGCTGTATTTCATAGTCGGATCTGCCTTTGTCGATGAGTCTTGTTATTTTCCTGACAAGAGCGTAAATATCGCTTTCGGATATGCCGGCATTCTGAGAGTTCTCTTTTTCTTTTAGATACGGTCTTGCGTGGCCGTAATATATTTTATCCGGCTTTAATTTTAAAAGCTTTTCCCAACTTTCAGCGGTTTGAGTTCCTTGGTGCATTTCAAGTTCATAAAGCGGAGCAAGATCTCCCACAAGCAAAGTTTTTTCCTTGTCCAGCCATAGTGAAATGCTGTCATCGCTGTGTCCGGGAGTGTGGATAATTTCTCCCGGAATGCCGAGACTTTTTAAAAATGCACGGCTTTTTCTGACAGGAACGATCTTTATTCTTGTATCATCTATCGGAACAAAATCCTTATTATCTTCTTTTTCAAAAATATGATCCGCACTGTGTATAAATTCGGTCTGAACGTCTGCGGCAGCTATTACACAGCCTTTATCGGCTATTTCCTGAGCTATTCCCATATGGTCGGGGTGATAATGCGATATGAGGATATACTTTATGTTTTGAAGGGCAATATTATTTTCGCCCAGCGCTTTGCAGAATGATGAAAATGTTCCTGCCCAGCCGGTATCGAAAAGCAGATCGCCTTTTGTTCCGTGTATAACATATGTATTGGTTTGCGAATATTTTATTTCCGTTATCATTTTATCTTCCCCGATCTTATCCCGAAAGCTTTGTACGGATATTATACCTCTTCGATCATATAGATCGAAACAGGAACGGACATATCTTCCGTGGGCGAAGGCTGATCCCGGCGAGGCTCGTTGCGGGTCTCTTCTTCACTTTGGCGGGCATATTCTTCGGCGCTGTCCACAATGCATATGAATTTTTTGCCTGCGTCCATAAGCCTTGCAATAGTTTCGTTCTTGAAGCGCGGGATATATCCTATCATATCATCATTTGCGGTATAAACAGCTATCGCCCATTTGTCGTATTTGTTATCCGGTTCTCTGTATAAAGTCAGCTCCGCTTCCGGAACGATATTGCCGACGGCCTCTTTTTCCTCATCGGTCACAATATGGAACCTCAATCCTGCTATACCAGTCTTTAGGACAAGTATGCGCTGTTCTTCGGGTCTTGAGCTGTCCGGTCTGAAAAGCCTTCCCCGAAAAGACATAGGTGCTTCCTGAGCGATATTATCCATTGTGAGCTCCTTTTATCATTTCACTGATCTCATCGGCACAGCGCTTCTGTGCCGATATTGCCGTTTCAAGGCGGCGGTCAAGCAGCCTTTTATATTCAGCGGTCTTTTCGGGATCAGAAAGCATTTCTTCTGCAATAAACGGGAAATTATTTCTCATATTTTCGATCTCCTGCATTATATCGTCCGTCTGACCGCGGTATTTTTCGATCTCTTCCTGAATTGCAGCTTCTTCGAGCGTATGCTCAAAATTCTCATATATCTCCGGAATAAGCGTATAGTCTGCTTTTATACGTTCGGCGGAATCGTTCCGATCGCCGGACATAAAGTCATATACAAGTTCGAGTTGGATCGTTATGCCGCCTTCCGGTTTGCTTATCAGCATATCATGAATAAGCCGCAGGGCGGGAAGATCCCGTTTCCGGTAAGCGTCCTGCGCTTTCTGAAAAAGCATACGGTGGGTTTCGGTAAGGTCGGGATGTACCTGCGGGTGAAATTTCTGAACGATCTCTCTGTAAAGGGAATTCAATTCGTTTGCCTGATCCGCATCAAGTTCCTTACGTTCATTGATCTCACTTCCTGCGGCTTCCTTCAGGATCTTCCGGCGCTGACGGTCTATTTCCTCGTCGATGGAGTTTTCATCTATAGGCTCACGGCGGTTTATTGCTGCCTGAACAAGCTGCTTTTTCTTTTTCAGCAGTTCCGCTTCTATTTCTTCTTTTATGACGGTCTCTTCATATTCGCCGACTTTTTGCATATAATCTCTTTCAATTCGCGGACCGTCTATGAATGCCATTTGATCGCGCTGCTCGTATAATTTCAGCAATGCACAGCAAACAGCGGCAGCTTCGCTGCTGAGCCATTTCAAGAAAGTGTGACTTCCCATATTATATTTCCTCCGAAGGCGGAAGTATATCTTCCAATGTAAGTTCTGCAAGTTTCGTATCGGTGAGCAGATCATCAGCGGCGATCCTGTTTGCCTGATTATTTATGGCATTTTCAAATAAATTTCTCACCGAACGGGCATTTCCGAAATGTTCCGA
>CANRJZ010000019.1 GCA_947631055.1 uncultured Clostridia bacterium
ACGCATGCGGAAGTTCAGGAGACAGCCGACAGGACTGCGCCGCTGTTCAAACGGCTCATTACCGAGTCGGTAATCGCACTTGCAAAGGAAATACAATGAAATTTGAAGATGTAAAACATAAACGGGCGGTATTAATTGCGGCGGGGTGGCTGCTGATACTGATCTTTGCCGCGCTGGATACGAGCCTGACATTTCCGGAATATAAAATTTTTACCGGCAAGGTAAATTCTCCCGTTCGTATCGTACTGCTGACCGATCTTCACAGCAGCAGCTATGGGGAAGATCAGGAAGTGCTGATAAAAGCGGCAGAGAGCAGGTCGCCGGACGTTATAATGCTGGCGGGCGATATTGCCGATGATATCCGTCCGCATACAAATACCGTTGAACTGCTTTCCGTGCTGGGGAAGGAATTTCCCTGTTTTTACGTCACGGGAAATCATGAAGAATGGTCGGGAGAAGAGGAAAAAATAAAGGAAATCATCCGTTCCTGCAATGTAAAAGTTCTTGAGGGTGATGCCGTTCCCTTTGAAGCGAACGGGGAGACCGTCCGCATATGCGGCGTTGATAATTCTATGCCGGGGGACCAGTTTGCTGATTGCTTCAAGGCTGCGGGAGACGATATTTTCACGGTGCTGATGTCTCACCGTCCCGATCATGCGGATATTTACAGCGGAAAAGGTTTTGACCTTGTTGTAAGCGGTCATGCTCACGGGGGACAGGTCATTATCCCACACATTCTCAACGGACTTTATGCGCCGGATCAGGGACTTTTTCCGGAATATGCAGGAGGAGAATATATTCTTGACGACGGTCTGACGGAAATGATAGTCAGCAGGGGGCTTTGCAGGAATATCCTGCCCAGAGTTTTTAACCGTCCGGAGGTCGTGGTAATAGATATCCTGCCGGAAGAAACATAAAATTTCAGTCTTTGAGTTTTTCTTTTATTCTTTGAATTTTTACGATCTCATATACAAATCTCATGCCTGCTTTTATGCCGCAGCGAAAAGCAAGGCTTTTTTCTTTTTTAACTGTCTCGTCAGATAGTTCCGTGTCGGCGGGAAAATATTTTTCAAAGGTTTTAGCCAGTTCCGTATCATATATATCGTCAAAAAACTGCTCGGTATTTTCAAAACTGCGGTCAAAAAATCCGCGGATAAACGACTGTATTGCTGCCATAAAATATCTCCTTTGAAATACATTTTGTAAATCAAACGATTTACAAAATGTATTATATCATCTATATAAAAAATTGTCAAACATTTATTTGAATGATAGTGGTATACTTCCTTTAACTAAAATAAGGAAGTGCTGATATGTATTATCAAAGGTTAAGAGATCTGCGCGAAGATAGGGATCTTACTCAGGACGATATCGGGAAAATACTTTATACAAGCAAGCAGCAATATCATCTCTATGAGAGCGGGAAAAGAGAAATACCGTTCCATATGGCAAAGATCCTTGCGGAATTTTACGATGTATCTCTTGATTATATTGCAGGACGGACCAATGATAAAAACGGAATGTATTTTCCAAAACTTTCGCCCGAAGAAAACAGGATAATTTATAAATACCGCGATCTTGATGAAAAAAACAAAGGCAGATTAATGGAACGCCTTGATATCCTTGGCAGGAAAAAGTAGCAATATTCATTTTAAAGTGAATATTTTTGATTTTATACAGTATATTTTGTATATTTCCTAAAATGTTAATAAAATTATGCAAAAAAAGACTTGACAAACGCCTGTAATAGTGTATAATTAGTTTTATACTGCCGAACAGAGATCAATTCAAATAAATTTATGGAGGAATTTACAATGGCAAAGGCAAAAAAAGACATCAAAAAAGTGGTTCTGGCTTATTCGGGAGGACTTGATACGTCTATTATTATCCCGTGGCTGAAAGAAAATTGCAACAACTGCGAAGTCATCGCAGTCTCCGGCGACGTAGGACAGGGCACCGAGCTTGACGGTCTGGAGGAAAAAGCTATAAAGACCGGCGCTTCCAAGCTCTATATCGAGGACCTTAAAAAAGAATTCGTTGAGGAATTCATTTTCCCGACGGTAAAGGCTCAGGCCGTATACGAGAACAGATATCTGCTGGGTACGTCTTTTGCACGTCCCATAATCGCAAAAAGGATCGTTGAGATCGCTAAGAAGGAAGGCGCGGACGCTATCTGCCACGGCTGCACCGGCAAGGGAAACGATCAGGTAAGATTTGAACTGACTATAAAGGCTTTCGCTCCCGAAATGGAGATCATCGCTCCGTGGCGTATCTGGGATCTTAAATCAAGAGATCAGGAAATAGATTATGCGGAGGCTCATAACATTCCTCTTAAAATAAACAGAGAAACAAATTACTCCAAGGATAAGAACCTGTGGCATCTTTCTCACGAAGGTCTTGACCTTGAAAACCCCGCTAACGAACCTCAGTATGAAAAGCCGGGATTTCTTGAACTGGGCGTTTCCCCCGTTCAGGCTCCCGATAAGCCTACTTACGTAACGATCCACTTTGAAAAGGGTATCCCTACGGCTATCGACGGCAAGCCTATGGACAGCGTTGCTCTCGTTATGAAACTGAACGAACTTGGCGGCGCAAACGGCATAGGTCTTGCGGATATCGTTGAGAACCGTCTTGTTGGTATGAAGTCAAGGGGCGTTTACGAAACACCGGGCGGAACTATCCTTTATGCTGCGCATGAAGTGCTCGAAACGATCACTCTTGATAAAGCCACACAGCGCATGAAGCAGAAACTGGCTATAGATTTTGCGGATATAGTTTACAACGGTCAGTGGTACACTCCTCTCCGCGAGGCTCTTTCAGCTTTTGTTGACAAGACTCAGGAGACCGTTACCGGCGATGTCAGGCTGAAGCTTTATAAGGGAAATATAATCAATGCAGGCGTAACTTCTCCGTATACCCTTTACAGCGAGGAAGTTGCGACCTTTGACGAAGACCATGTTTACGATCAGACAGATTCGGCAGGATTTATCAATCTGTTCGGACTTCCTATCAAGGTAAAGGCTATGCTTGACGCCAAGAGAAACAACAAATAAGCGATACGTTTCGGATCGGGCGCAATACTGCATATCGGCGGGATTGCGCCTTGTCCCTTTTATTGTTCCGGAAGATCCGCTGCCGGAAATTATGCATACTATTTTTATTGATGTGAATAATAAAGCAGATCACGGAATATCTTCAATGATATTTCTAAAAATATATATAAGACTGAAAGGGAACACAGTTATGAAATTTATTAAAAGGATAGCGGCTGCAGCAGTATGTATCGTTCTGTCGGTATTGTTTTCTTCATGTTCGGGCGATTACGTTATGACCGAGGAGGATCTTGCCATTCAGAAGTCGCTTGTAGGCTACTGGGCAGCGGGAAACAAAACAGGATATAATACCTATGATGAAAACGGAACGATCAAGACTCTTTTTACGGTAGAGTTTACGGAAGATTTCAATTATATAATTTATGAATGTCATATTGATGAAGGCTTTTTTGTAAGTTACGATCCGATAAAATATACCTTTGAGGACGGAAAATTCCGCGTTGACGTGGACGGCGTGCCGTCCTATGCGGGAGTAACGGTAAGCGAGGACGGCAACACCATGTACTGGATAACGGACCAGAAGACCGATCAGTACGAGCGGATGAGCGAATCCGGCGCAATAGCTTTGGGCATATCAGGCGATCAAAGCGCGAATGATACGCAGTCCGGAACAGACAGCACAGCAAGTGAGGAAAATGCCGTCGGAAATGATGCAGAGGACGCGGAGGAATAATTATGGCTGATAAAATGTGGGCAGGACGTTTCAGTAAAGAACTGGACAAAAGAGTGAACGATTTCAATTCGTCCATATCTTTCGACGCAAGAATGTACAGGCAGGATATACGCGGTTCGATACGGGGATAATCGGCAAGTCCGAAAGCGAAAAGATAGTGGAAGGGCTTACCGGCATACTGACGGATATTGACAGCGGGAAACTGCTTTTTGACCCCAATGCGGAGGATATCCATATGTTTGTGGAGCAGGTGCTCACCGAACGCCTCGGAGAGACCGGAAAACGGCTCCACACCGCAAGGAGCAGGAACGATCAGGTAGCTCTTGATATAAGAATGTATCTTAAAGATGAGGTCATTGAGATCATTCCCCTTATTATGGGACTTATGGAAACGATATGCAGGATCGCCGAAGAAAATCTTGACACGGTCATGCCGGGTTATACGCATATGCAGAGAGCGCAGCCGATAACTCTTGCTCATCATATGATGGCTTATGCAAATATGCTGCTGAGAGATATAGGCAGGCTTATAGATACCTATAAGAGAATGAATGTAATGCCGCTGGGAAGCGGTGCTTTGGCGGCAACTACCTATCCTATAGACCGCAGACAGGTATCTGCGATGCTTGGATTTGAGGATATTACCCAGAACAGCCTTGACGGAGTTTCCGACAGGGATTTCTGCATAGAATTCTGTTCAGCGCTTTCGATCCTTATGATGCATCTTTCAAGATTTTCCGAGGAGATCGTTATGTGGTGCTCGTGGGAATTCAAATTCATCGAACTGGACGACGCATATTCCACAGGCTCGTCAATAATGCCCCAGAAGAAAAATCCGGATATCACCGAGCTTATACGGGGAAAAACGGGAAGAGTATACGGCGATCTGAATACGCTCCTTGTGATGATGAAAGGTCTTTCACTGGCTTATGACAAGGATATGCAGGAGGATAAGGAAGCCATTTTTGATGCGGTGGATACTGTCAAGCTGTGCATTTCCACTTTTACGCCAATGCTGGCGACTATGAAAATAAACCGCGATAATATGCGTGCTGCGGCGGCAAAGGGATTCATAAATGCGACCGACTGCGCTGATTATCTTGTAAAAAAGGGAATGGCGTTCCGCGACGCATATAAGATCACCGGAACTCTTGTGGCACTGTGCATTGAAAAGGGAACTACCCTTGAGGAGCTTCCCATTTCGGAATACAAGGCGGTATGTCCGGTATTTGACGAGGACGTTTATCAGGCTATAAATCTTGAAACGTGCGTAAATATGCGTAATGTTCCGGGAGGTCCGTCGCCCGCATCGGTCAAGGCGCAGATAGAATATATACGAAGCGAACTCAGCGAAATATTCATTAAAGAATGAATATATGCATAATATTTTTGCATAATTGTATAAATTTATATATTAGCAATAAAATACATAATAATAATTAACAAATTTCTTATATAATATATATTTAATACAAATTTTGCAAAAAATCGGGGAGAAATGTAATCGAGTATATTGAAAGGAACGGTAAGAATGGCATACAAGGTTTTTATTGACGGTCAGGAAGGTACAACGGGACTCCGCATTGTGGAAAGATTTCAGGGAAGAAATGATGTGGAGCTTCTTAAAATAGATGAGGATCTGAGAAAAAATACTGCCGAAAGAAAACGTCTTATAAACGAATCGAATTTTACTTTCCTTTGTCTGCCGGATGCGGCGGCGATAGAGTCGGTATCGCTTGTGGAAAATAAAAACACGAGGGTGATCGACGCTTCGACGGCGCACAGAACAAATCCCGCATGGGCATACGGACTTCCGGAGCTTTCGCCGGAACACAGGGCAAAGATAGCGGGATCAAAGAGAGTTGCCGTTCCCGGCTGTTATGCAAGCGGGTTCAATGCCGCACTGTATCCGGTCATAAAAGAAGGTCTTATCGCTCCTTATCACCCCATAGTATGCCATGCCGTTTCCGGATACAGCGGAGCGGGCAAGAAAACCATAGCCGTTTATGAGGGAGAAAACAAGCCTTTTGAATATAATTCCCCAAGGCAGTATTCTATGGGGAAACATCATAAGCATATTAAGGAAATGATGGCTGTTTCAGGGCTTTCATACCCGCCCATATTCAATCCAATAGTTGACGACTATTACAACGGAATGGTGGTGACCATACCGCTGCACCTCCGTGCGATGGCAAAAAAGACTTCCGCGCAGCATGTCTGGGAAGTCATGTCGGCGCATTATGAAGGACAGAATTTTGTAAAAGTAATGCCTTTCGGCGGCGAGGGAGTCCTTGAGGACGGTTTCCTTGCGGCAAACACGCTCCACGACACTAACCTTATGCAGATATTTGTTTTCGGAAATGACGATCACGTGCTGCTCTGCTCCCGTCTGGACAATCTTGGCAAGGGCGCAAGCGGCGCAGCTATACAGTGTATGAACATTATGATGGGCATTGACGAAACAACAGGACTGATATAATTCGTAATTATAGTTTTAAGAGTTGAGAGTTTAGAGTTGAGATATTGACATAAACTGTTAGCATATGTTCTCAACTTAATAATATTTGAATATATCAAAAAGCAGAATAACACTTATGCAGATATTGTTTTGCATTATGCACGATATTTTTAGGCGGAA
Organism: uncultured Clostridia bacterium; assembly: GCA_947631055.1. Classification (GTDB taxonomy): domain Bacteria; phylum Bacillota; class Clostridia; order Oscillospirales; family Ruminococcaceae; genus RGIG8773. The sequence continues at coordinate 6,425 of CANRJZ010000019.1, forward strand.
GATAACAAAATTTTGCCTGAAAGGGTGCAGGCTCAGCCTGCTCTCAACTCTTGACTCTCAACTTTCAACACTGTTTCAGGAGGATCTTAACAATGATCGAAGAAAAATTTCATACTATAGACGGCGGGGTCTGCGCCGCAAAAGGCTTTAAGGCGAGCGGCGTTTACTGCGGAATAAAAAAATGGGGAACTCCCGACTGGGAAGAGTCTCTCACAAGCGGCGCAAAAAATGATATTGCAATGATATTTGCGGATAATATCTGCACTGCGGCGGGAGTTTACACAAGCAATAAAGTAAAAGGCGCGCCTGTTACCGTTACAAAAAACAATCTTGAAAGATCCGGAGGAAAAGCAAGAGCCGTTATAGTAAATTCCGGAAATGCAAACACCTGCAACCCCGACGGCATTGAAAAAGCCGTTAGAATGTGCGAGCTTACCGCAAAAGCGCTGAATATCCCCACGGAGCAGGTAATTATCGGTTCAACAGGTGTTATCGGGCAGATATTCCCCATTGAACCTATAGAAAACGCCATACCTAAGCTGACCGGAAAGCTTTCCTATACGGGTAATGCCGAAGCTGCTACAGCGATAATGACCACCGACACGGTCAAAAAAGAATATGCGGTAAAATTTGTCATTGACGGCAAGGAATGTCACCTCGGCGGAATGGCAAAGGGCAGCGGAATGATCTGTCCCAATATGGCGACAACGCTGAATTTTATCACTACCGACTGCGCTGTTTCGGCGGAATGTCTGCAAAAGGCGCTTTCCGATGTGGTGAAGGTCACATATAACTGTCTCAGCGTGGACGGAGATCAATCCACAAACGACACCTGCGTTATTATGGCTTCCGGACTGGCAGGGAATGATGAAATTTCCGGCGAAAATGAAAATTTCGGGATCTTCAGGGACGCACTTTATCAGGTAATGGCTAATCTTACAAGAATGCTCGCGAAAGACGGCGAGGGCGCAACAAAACTTCTTACCTGCGAAGTTTCCACAGCTCCCGATCTTGATACGGCGATCACAATTGCCAAGAGCGTTATAAATTCTCCCCTTGTAAAATGCGCAATGTTCGGCGCTGACGCCAACTGGGGACGCGTTCTCTGCGCTATGGGTTACGCAAATGCGGGATTTGACGTTGACAAAGCGGACGTTTCCTTTGCGTCAAAGGCAGGAAAGATCCTTATGTGCAAAGGCGGTTCGGGAGTTGGTTTCTCCGAAGAAGAAGCGAAAAAGATCCTTTCCGAGGACGAAATTGAAATTTTAATTGATCTTAATATGGGCAGCGTTTCCGCGTCAGCCTGGGGCTGTGACCTTACATACGATTATGTTAAGATCAACGGAGACTACAGAAGTTAGTTTACAGTGTTGAGAGTTAAGAGTTGAGTTGCTGCATTAATTTTTCAGTTTGCTGTTCTTTTTCAAATTCAAATTAAAAATATTTTTTTGCAGTATAAAACAAAACTCTTAAAATTTCGTCAGTAACTCAACACTCAACTTTAAAAACTAAATAAAAGAGGTACTTTTTAAAATGGGCGAAATAAAAATTTCCAATGAGATACGTTCTAAAATTCTTATAGACGCACTTCCGTACATACAAAGATATAACGGCAAGATCGTTGTTGTAAAATACGGCGGCAACGCCATGACCAACGAGGAACTGAAAAACGCCGTTATGAGCGATATCGTACTGCTTTCACTGGTAGGAGTAAAAGTCGTTCTTGTACACGGCGGCGGTCCGGAAATAAACGAAATGCTGAAAAAAGTCGGCATTGAAAGCAAGTTCATAAACGGTCTGCGCTACACCGATGAAGCGACTGTTGACATTGTAAAAATGGTCCTTGCGGGCAAGGTAAACAAGGAACTTGTTTCACATCTTACAAGGCACAAGGGCAAGGCTCTTGGAATGTGCGGCATTGACGGACAGATGATAACCGCGTCAAAAATGCAGAGCGATCCCGATCTCGGTTTTGTGGGCGAAATTGAAAATATCAATACAACACCTATAACCGACGCTCTTGACAGGGGATATGTTCCGGTAATTGCAACGGTGGCTTGCGGCAAGGACGGTCAGACATACAACATCAATGCCGATACTGCTGCTGCGAGGATCGCCGCTGAGCTCCGTGCGGAAAATCTCATTCTTATGACGGATATCGTGGGACTTCTTAAGGATAAGGACGACGACGGAACGCTCATAACTACCGTTCAGGTCAGCGAAGTTCCGTTTATGAAGCGTCAGGGGATAATTTCCGGCGGAATGATACCTAAGATAGATTGCTGCGTTGAAGCGGTAAGACGGGGCGTTAAAAAGACTTGTATAATAGACGGAAGAGTTCCGCATTCCATACTTATAGAACTGCTTTCAAATGAGGGTATAGGTACGCAATTCATTTAAATATAAAAAAGGGGGCAAGGGGAGATGTTCGTACTTACTTCACTTATATTCATAGTGCTTGTAATACTTGATCTTACGGGAAAATTTTCTCTTGCGGGCAGTGTGGGAAAATTTCTCGGAATAACGCTGCTCCCCCATATTTATCTTTTTGTGAGAATATGGCTGCTTCCTGAAAGTTTTGAAAACCTTGAATTTTTCGGGTATGTAAATATAATACTCAACGCCGCGCCTTTTGTGCTGTTTGCTCTTTACTGGCTGGTAAGGCTTGCGGTGAAGCCGTACAGGGCAAAATTTGACAAGTCGGAAGTAAATATCCGCATAAGGGCGATGTACGGCGGAAAATATCTGCTGAAATACACGGCGATATCACTTGTGTTCCAGACGATCTTCTACATAGCCGCGATCGTAAAAAATTTCCGGGGACTTCCAAAAAGCTGCTGGATACCCGACGCAGTGATCGCGGGGCTGATAATTTTCGGTTACGGCTTTAACGGAATTATCCGCATAATGGTCTTATGCAGACGATTGGGAATTGTAAAGCGTGTGCTTGCGTTTTTCCTGCTGCCTGTTCCCATAGTGGGGATATTTGCGCTCATAGGTTTATACCGTTCGGCAAATGCGGAATACGATTACGAAACTACCCGCGCCGCATGTGACAGTCAGCGTATCGAATCGCAGGTCTGCGCCACAAAATATCCCATACTTCTTGTTCACGGAATGGGTTTCCGCGACTGGAAATATTTCAATTACTGGGGACGTATCCCCAAAGAACTTATCAAGAACGGCGCAAAGGTCTATTACGGACATCAGGAAGCCTGCGCCACGATAGATACTAATTCACAGCTTATAAAGAATAAAATTCTTGAAATAAAAGCCGAGACCGGCTGCGAAAAGGTGAACATAATCGCTCATTCAAAAGGCGGTCTGGATTCACGTTACGCGATCACAAAACTTGGTATGGCGGACAGCGTTGCTACTCTTACGACCGTGGGAACGCCGCACCATGGTTCACAGGTCTCGGACGAGGCTGACTCTCTGCCGGACAGCTTTTACAGAAAAGTTTCCGACGGGCTTGACAAGCGTTTCAGGAGCTTCGGTGACAATACTCCCGATTTTTACACGCTGGCACATCAGCTGAGCTGCAAATATCTGGAGGAATTCAACAGGGAAGTTCTCGATTCCGACAAGGTATATTATCAGAGCTATGCGTCGGTAATGAAATATCCGTTCAGTTTCAATCTGCTGGGATTTACAAATCTTCTGCTGAGGAAATACGGTCCGAATGACGGGCTTGTAACGGTCGAGTCGGCAAAATGGGGAAATTTCCGCGGAACTTTTGAAACAAAACGGATACGGGGCATCTCCCACGGTGATACTATCGACCTGAAACGGGAGGATTACGCCGGTTTTGATCCCCGCGAGGAATACGTTAAAATAGTTTCCGAACTCAAAGAAAGAGGATTTTAGGCCTTGCTTTAAGTGTTGAGAGTCAAGAGTTGAGAGTTGAGATAAATTCCAAATTACCGAGAAAGGAAATTTTTATGAGTACGTCAAATGCTATGGACATAAAAGATATGATACTTCCCATAGTCCGGAAATATGAAATTGAGCGTGTTTTTCTTTTTGGTTCTATGGCAAGGGGAGATGCGGACGAACACAGCGATTATGATTTTCTGATCTCAAAGGGCAATTTACGAAGCCTGTTCCAATATGTATCGTTTATCGGTGAACTGGAAAGTGTGCTGAAACGTCATGTTGATGTTATAACGGACACATCTTCTGACGAAAATATTATCAGAACTGCCATGCAGGAGGGAATTTTAATTTATGACGAAATGCCATAAATTAATGCGTCGTAATTAAAGAGTTGAGAGTCAAGAGTTGAGAGTTGAGATAAATTCCAAATTACCGAGAAAGGAAATTTTTATGAGTACAATAGAAAAATTCAACGAACACGTTATGGGAACATACGGACGTTATCCGGTAGTTCTTGAAAGCGGAGAAGGCCGCACTGCCACCGATGAGAACGGCAAGGAATACATAGATTTCGGCAGCGGTATCGGAGTTAATTCTCTCGGCTACTGCGATGAGGAATGGGCGGACGCGGTTTGCAGACAGGCAAGAGCCATTCAGCATACGTCAAACTATTATTACACCAAAGTCCAAGCCGATTTTGCCGCAAAGATCTCAGAAGTCACCGGATATGAAAAGATGTTTTTCGGCAACAGCGGCGCAGAAGCAAACGAGTGCGCTATAAAGATCGCAAGGAAATATTCTTTTGACAAGTACGGAAAAGATTCCAAACGCTATAATATAATAACTCTTGTGAACAGTTTTCACGGAAGAACGCTGGCAACTCTTTCGGCGACCGGTCAGGACGTTTTCCACAACTACTTTTTCCCGTTCCTCGAAGGCTTTGTAAATGTTGAAGCAAACAACATCGAGGATCTGCGGAACAAAGCCGACGATACGGTCTGCGGGATAATGTTCGAGTTCATTCAGGGCGAAGGCGGCGTTATGCCTCTTGAAAAAGAATTTGTGGACGAAATTTTCAGGATATGCGCCGAAAAGGATATTATCTCTATCGCCGATGAGGTACAGACGGGAGCGGGCAGAACAGGCGAATTCCTTACCTCAAAGCTGTACGGCGTAAAACCGGACGTCACCACCCTTGCAAAGGGCGTTGCAGGCGGCGTTCCTATAGGGATATGTCTTGCCGGCGAAAAGTGCGGGAACGTCCTTACTGCCGGAACGCACGGTTCTACATTCGGAGGAAATCCCCTTGCCTGCGCAGGAGGACTTGCGGTGGTGAACAGAGTCTCCTCAAAGGGATTTCTTGATGAGGTAAAGGCAAAGGGCGGATATTTAAGGAAAAAACTTCTTGAGATACCGGAAGTCGAAGGCGTGGACGGAATGGGTCTTATGATAGGCATAAGACTGAAAACCAAGAAAGCCGCAGATGTGTGCAAGGCGTGTCTTGATATGGGTCTTCTCACGCTGACAGCGAAGGCAAAGCTCAGGCTCCTTCCGCCGCTCAGCGTTACATATGAAGAAATAGACAAAGGAACGGAAATTATAAGGAGGGCGCTGAAATGATGTATTATGAGAAATACGGCGAAGCGGGAAACAAAACGATAATTTTTCTGCATGGAATGAATTTCGTTCATTGTTTTACAAAGCAGATACCACACTTCTCCAAGAACTATCAGGTGCTTGTGCCGCATCTTCCCGGATTTGGAAGGAGCAGCGACGCTGTTTTTTCTGTGGATACGGCGGTAAGCGAGATAACGGAACTTGCCGGAAACATAGGCAGACCGGCTGTTCTTGTCGGTTTTTCTCTCGGAGCACAGCTTTGTCTGCCGCTGATATGCGGTCATGCTGAACTTTTTGACGGCGCGGTTATGGTAAGTCCATGGCTGATAAAGGACGTCGCCGAAATAGAAAAGCTGATGAAACAGCAGTCGGACAACGAAAAAAATATGAGAAGCGGCGCGCTCAGCCTTTCCGTCGGACTTGGCAAGGAAGAACGTCAGGAACACAAGGAATACTGCAAGAACGTAAGTATGAAATCTATCCTTGCGGCAGTGGACAACGGCATAACTCTTGACGGGTCCCCGCAGTATCCGGACGTGGATATGCCTATGCTTGCCGTATGCGGTATGAAGGATTCGGTAAATATAAGAAAGTCCACAAGAATGCTCTCGCAGAAAAATCCTCACTGCTCATATGATATGTGGGACGGCGCAGGACATAATATCCCTTATAAATTTGCCTCCAGATTCAACAAGACGCTGGACGGATTTATGGAAAAAACAGGTCAATTTTCTGAAAGGAACTGATATCAATATGAAACATCTTCTAAAAATGCTCGATCTCTCAAAGGAAGAGATAATCGAGATACTCAATCTTGCCGATCAGCTTAAATATGAATTGAAGCACAATATCCCGCATCCGCTCCTTCAGGGCAAATCGCTGGGAATGATCTTCCAGAAAGCCTCAACCCGCACAAGGGTATCCTTTGAAACAGGTATGTATCAGTTGGGAGGACACCCGCTGTTCCTGTCGGCTTCTGACCTTCAGATAGGCAGAGGCGAACCGGTCCAGGATACTGCCAGAGTGCTTTCACGGTACATTGACGGAATAATGATCCGAACTTTTGAGCAAAAGGAAGTCGAAGATCTTGCGGAATTCGGCGGTATCCCCGTAATAAACGGACTTACCGATTTCTGTCACCCCTGTCAGGTGCTGGCAGATCTTATGACTATACGTGAGTTCAAGGGACAGTTTGACGGCTTGAAAATGTGCTTTATCGGCGACGGCAACAATATGGCAAATTCGCTTATCGTAGGCGGTCTTAAAGTGGGAATGTCGGTTTCCGTTGCTTGTCCGGAGGGTTATCACCCCGACAAGCGCGTGCTTGATTTTGCAAAGGACTTTGACTGTTTTGAACTGACCGATTCTCCCGTAAAGGCTGCGGAAAATGCAGACGTTGTTATTACGGACGTATGGGCTTCCATGGGTCAGGAGGGCGAAGCCGAAAAGCGCCGCATAGCGTTCAAGGGATATCAGGTAAACGACGAAGTAATGGCTGCTGCAAAGCCGGACGCTATGGTCCAGCACTGTCTGCCTGCTCACCGCGAAGAAGAGATCACTGAAAAAGTATTTGAAGCTCATGCAAATGAAATATTTGAAGAAGCAGAAAACCGCCTCCACGCTCAGAAGGCGGTAATGGTAAAACTTATGGCATGACCGTATCCGGTAAAAATTATCAGCGTTTATGATAACAAAAAATAAAGTCCCGGCATATAATGCACTGTACGGAGCAAATCAATCCTGCCGTGCGAAAGGACTGAATATATTTTGGCAAACGTTTCTGATAACAGGTGCAGTATTTCGGTCACTGTAGAGGAGATCTATAATATATGTCCCTGCTCTCCGAAATATTTTACCGTTGAAATAAGGAATTCCAGCGGCGCAGTTGTGGCAAGAGGTCAGGTAGCCGGCGGAAATTCCGCAGTATTCTCACTGCCATGCAACGGAACATATGCAGTTACCGTTACGGGAGATGCAAATTCGTCTCCAAGATCGCAGACAAGGCGCGTAAAATGCTGCTGCGGTGAAGCAAACGGACTGACATTTATATTCACGGTTTATGAGCCGATCTGTTCAAAGCCCGTTCCGCCCTGTCCGGACTGCTGCGGTCCATGCGGAAACGGCTGTGATAACTGCGGCTGCGGGAACAACTGCGGCAACGGCTGCGGCTGCTGTGAAAACGGCGAAGAATGTTATGAACTTACTATAAGCCGCTGTTAAAGAAAAAAAGCAGGATCTCCGATCATATCGGGGATCCTGCAAATTTATGGCGGTTATTTTTCGGCGTCGGATCTTATATCGTTCAATGCGGCTGATATGTTTTCCATATCGGCAAGGCAGCGGTCGATGATCTCTTTTGTATTGTTGACCTGAAGATCCATATCCTTTGAATGGGTGCCTATTTTCTTCATGGCTTTTTCTATGCGGTCAGCCGATCTTTTGCTGGTCTCGGCAAGATTTCTTACTTCCTGAGCGATGACTCCGAAGCCTTTTCCGCTTTCCTTGGCTCTTGAAGCCTCTATCGAGGCGTTAAATCCGAGTATTTTGGTATTAAGGGCGATATCCTGTATAACTTTTACCGTTCCTGTTGTTGCGGATACTTCGGAAGCGGCTTCGCCTGCCACACGGCTTATATTTTCAAACGCTTCGGATAGTTCTTTGATCCTTTCGGAAGTCTGTATGACTGCAAGCTCCGTTTCGCCGAGTTTTTTCATTATAGACTGATTGATTTCCGAAACGCCGTTTTTTGACTGATTTGCGGCATAGCAGTTATACGCCGTCTGCGAAAGCACTTTTGCGATAGTGAACACAAAATCTGCGGCGGCGTCTATTTGTTTTTTATCAACTATGCGGACTTTTTTAAGAGCGGCTATGTATTCATCGGGATCGACGCCGATCTCAACGGCTATCTGACGGAATTTCTCCTCGTCCGGTTCTTCGGTAAGCACCTGACCGCCCACAAAAGAGCCTATGAGTTTCCCGTTGAGCAATATAGGCGCGGCAAAATCTACAAGTCCTGCGTGGCAGAAATAAGCCGAGGCGCGTCCGGAGCGCATAGCTTGCTCTCCGCCGTTTTTGTTGCATTCTTCACAGCGGGATCTTCCGCTGTGAGAACTGCGGGTATAATTCATACAAAAATCGGTAAAGTTGCTTCCTTTTGTTATGGGGTCGCCGTTTTCATCGGTAGTGAGAGCAGCCATTCCGGTCAGGGCGGCAAAGCTCTCTTCGATCTCTTCAAGAGTATTTATATCTATAAGATCGGTAAGCTTTATATCCTGCATAGCGAACAGTTCCTTTCGGGTAAAATTTTCTGCCGGAAGGATCCGGACAGGTGATCCTTATTTTAAGGATACACCATTTATACCTGTTTGTCAAGAAAAAAAGCAGCCGTTTAAAGAATTGATCCGGCTGCCGTATTTGAGTTTTTACACCGCATAAAAAATTCCCCGCTCATTATATTTAATGAACGGGGAAGATTTTTATGCCGTTTTATCAGAAACCGAGTATTTTTTTGAAATCGTCGGCGATCTTTGCTTCAAGCGCGTCGGATTCCTTCTTTGTTGCGCCTGTTGTGGTATAATAAGCTTTGATCTTCGGCTCCGTTCCGGAAGGACGGATTATTACCGACGCTCCGTCCGTAAGCGCAAATGTGAGAACATCGGACTTAGGGAGCGTGAGCATGGTCTTTGCGCCTGTAGCACAGTCTATGGAAGTGCTTTCAAGGTAATCGTCAAATCTCGTGACTTTCAGACCTGCGATCTCTTTGGGAGTATTTGTGCGGAGGCCGGACATTATTTCCTGCATTTTCTGCATACCGGACGCACCCTCGCAGACGAACGACTGCTGAGCGTGAGTATATACGCCGTACTTCTTATACATATTCTCGCGCGCCTGAAGGAGAGAAATTCCCTTTGTGCGGTAGAATGCAGCCATTTCGCAGATAAGCATAGAGGCAACGACAGCGTCCTTGTCCCTTACGTAAGAGCCTGCAAGATAGCCGTAGCTTTCTTCAAAGCCGAAAATATATCTGTTTTCCTCGCCCTTTGCTTCAAGAAATCCTATCTGTTCGCCGATGAATTTAAATCCTGTAAGGACTTCGATTATCTTTACGCCGTATTCTTTAGCGATAGCTTTTGTGATATCGGTAGTAACGATGGTTTTTACAGCTACCGGTTCTTCGGGCATGGTTCCCAGCTTGGTCCTTTCTTCGCAGATATATTCAAGGAGCATTGCGCCGACTTCGTTGCCGCTGAACAGAACATATCCGCCGTTTCCGTCGGGAACGGCAATTCCCACACGGTCGCAGTCCGGGTCGGTGGCAAGCAGCAGGTCGGGCTTTACGGTCTCGCAGAGTTTGAGACCGAGAGCAAGCGCTTCTTTTATTTCGGGGTTCGGGAAGGGGCAGGTAGTGAAGTTGCCGTTGGGGTATTCCTGTTCGGGAACTACGGTAACGTCCTTTATGCCGATCTTGTCAAGTATCATGCGGACGGGTTTGTTTCCGGTGCCGTTGAGAGGAGTATAAACGACTTTCAGACCGCTTGCCGCGCAGAGATCGGTGTGTATGCCCTGCTCGGCGACCTTTCCGATATAAGCGGAGATAACGTCCTGACCGATATATTCGATAGAGCCTTCCTCAATGCCTTTTTCAAAGGGTATGAGCTTTGCACCGTCGAACATAGGGACTTTATTTATATTATTGAGAACTATCTCGGCAGCTCCGAGTGTGAGCTGGCAGCCGTCGGAACCGTATACTTTATAGCCGTTGTACTTGGCGGGGTTATGGCTTGCCGTTACTACGATGCCGGCGCTGCATTTCAGCTGACGGACGGCAAAGGAAAGCATAGGAGTAGGCATAAGTTCGCTGTAGATGTGTACTTTTATGCCGTTGGCGGCAAGAACGGAAGCGGCTTCCTTGGCAAAGACGTCGGATTTTATCCTGCTGTCATAGGCGATAGCAACGGAAGGCGAAACGGGGAAAGCTTCGTTTACATAATCCGCAAGTCCCTGAGTGGCGCGTCTGATAGTATATATGTTCATTCTGTATGAACCTGCGCCGATAACGCCTCTGAGGCCGCCGGTCCCGAATTCCAGATCGCGGTAGAAACGGTCTGTTATAGCGTCCTGATCGCCTTCTATGGATCTGAGTTCCGTTTGGAGATCGGGGTCATCGACTGCTTTTTCAAGCCAGAGAGAATAGAGTTCTGTTTCGTTCATAAAAATTACCTCCATGTCCGAAAATTTTTGGGGCGGAAAGCACCGCGCCGAAAAGTTCTCATAAATTTCTACAACAATAGTATATCATAAAATTTTTCGTTTGAAAATAGGTTTTAAAAATTTTTAACAACTATTTTGCTGAATTTTTCGTTAATGTTCTTTCGTATTGCATTTTCGGGGAAAAGGTGGTATAATATATATGTATACGCAGGATATCTGCGGTGCGGTCTGAAATATTTTATTATCGGGAGAAGATAATTATGAATTATATAAAAGAATGCGGAACATTTCCGAGTTCAAACGGAACGGACAATATTGCATATTACATCTATAAGCCTTTATCGGGGCACAGGGCGGCCCTTCAGATAGTTCATGGAATGTGCGAATATTGCGGAAGATACGAGGAATTTATAAATTTCCTTTGTTCCAACGGGATAATGGTATGCTGTCACGATCATCTCGGACATGGAGCTTCCGCGGGCAGCCCCGAAAAACTCGGCTTTTTTGCAAAGGAAAAGGGCTGGCAGTATCTTGCAAAGGACACGGTCCGTCTCAGCAAAATGATACGTTCCGAATATGGAAAAACGCCTTTCTTTATACTCGGACACAGTATGGGTTCTCTGGTCGTCAGGACTGTCCTTGCAAAATATGCTTTCCTTTATGACGGCTCTGTCATAATGGGAACGCTGAATACAAAGATCGGTCTTGACGCAGGGATCGTCCTCACGAGAGCGCTTTGCAGGATAAAAGGCGATATGTACCGTTCAAAGGCTGTTGACGAACTGGTATTCGGGCTTAATAACCGCAGGATAGAAGATCCTTCGAGCGAATATTCATGGATATCCCGCGATGAAGATATAGTTTCGGCTTATGAAAAAGATCCGCTGTGCAATTTTCATTTCACGGTGAGGGCGTATTCCGATCTTCTTTTTCTGGTGAGCTATGTTTCGGACAAGGACTGGGCGCAAAAAATAGACAGCGCGCTGCCCGTCCTTATATGCAGCGGCGGAGAGGATCCCGTCGGCGATTATGGAAAAGGTCCTAAGGAAGTATTTGACGCGCTCAACGCCGCGGATCTGGAGGATATAGAGCTGAAATTATACAGCGGCGCAAGGCATGAGATACTGAACGAGACGAACAGAGCCGAAGTCTTTGAGGATATCCTTGTATGGCTGGACGCTCATATATCCGGCAGGAAGGGTGAGGGATAAAAATGTTTGCCAAGGTAAGAAGTCTTGGTCTTTTCGGTCTGAATGCATTTTCGGTGGACGTGGAAGTGGAGACCAGCAAGGGAACTCCTATGTTCGACGTGGTAGGTCTGGCAGATACGGTCGTAAAGGAGAGCCGTGAAAGGATACGTTCCGCAATGCGGGCGGCGGGGCTCACATTCCCGCTGGCTAAGGTGGTCGTAAATCTTGCTCCGGCGGATACAAAAAAATCCGGCAGCGTACATGACCTTGCTATTTTTATGGCTATGCTGTGCGTTCTCGGACGGATAAACGAGGATATTTCAAAAACTGCTTTTATAGGAGAACTTTCTCTTAACGGCGATGTAAGACCTATAAACGGCGTTCTTCCGATGGTCATGCTGGCAAGGCAGGAAGGCTTTGAAAGCGTGTTCGTTCCGGCGGAAAATGCTTTTGAAGCAAGCGTTGTTGACGGGATCGCCGTTTACGGAGTGGAAAATGCAAAGGATATAATAAAGCATTTTGACAGGGAAGCGGTCATACTTCCCGAAAGCAGATATATAGTAAAACCGGACGAAAGATTTGATACGGTGGATTTTGCCGACGTAAAAGGTCAGTATGCCGCAAAAAAAGCTCTGGAATATGCGGCTGCCGGCGGGCATAACGTCCTTATGATAGGCAGTCCCGGTTCGGGAAAGTCAATGCTTGCAAAGAGGATAACCACCATTCTTCCGGAAATGACCTTTGAGGAATCCATTGAAACGACCAATATACATTCCGTGTGCGGACTGGTGAACAAGACGTCTCCTCTGATAACTAAAAGACCGTTCAGAAGTCCTCATCATACCATATCCGCCGCAGGACTTGCCGGAGGAGGGACTATCCCAAGGCCGGGAGAGATATCCCTTGCGCATAACGGAGTGCTTTTTCTGGACGAGCTTCCCGAATTCAACAGGCAGACCCTTGAGATACTGCGCCAGCCCCTTGAGGACGGCAAAGTCACCATATCAAGGGCGTCGGGAACGGTCACATATCCATGCACGTTCATGCTTATAGCCGCCATGAACCCATGCCCATGCGGATATTACGGACACCCGACAAGAGAATGTATCTGCGGAAACAGGCGTGCAGCCTATCTGTCAAAGATAAGCGGACCTTTGCTGGATAGGTTCGATATACATATAGAAGTGCCGCCGGTGGAATTCGAGCATATCAATTCTTCCGGCAAGGAGGAAAGCTCCGCAAGGATAAGGGAACGGGTACAAGCCGCCCGCGAGATACAAAACCGGAGGTTCAAAGGCACGGGGATTTCCTGCAACGCGGAAATAACGCCGGATATCCTGCCGGAAGTATGCAGAATGACGGACAAGGCCACGGAGACCCTTAAAAACGTATTTGAAAGAATGGGACTTTCCGCAAGGGCATATGACCGCATATTGAAGGTGGCAAGGACGATCGCCGATATGAGCGGTTCGGAAGTGATCGACAAAGCGCACGTTGCACAGGCGGTACAGTTCAGGAGCCTTGACAGGAAATACTGGAACGGAAGATAATATATTTACGGACACATAAAGATCCCTCGTTCATTACGGTGAACGGGGGATCTTTTGCAAAAAAAATATTTTTAGAAAAAACTCCAAAAAGTTCTTGACAAGTATTGCTTGTTGTGGTATAATAATATACTGTATCATAATGTGATTCTATGCCGTTTTTTAGATTTCTTTATATATAGTATATCATATAAGCGGCGGAATTGCAACAGTTCCGATAAATTTTTTTCGGAAACATTCCCGTAAAAATACAAGGAGGTACCCGCCTATGGTGAATGTCAAGCCGGTGCAGCTCGGAAAGACTACGCGCATGAGCTTCGGAAAAATAAACGAGGCTCTGGAAATGCCTAATCTGATCGAGGTGCAGAAAAAATCCTACGAATGGTTTCTTGATGAGGGACTTAAAGAAGTTTTCCGAGATGTGGCAGCAATAAC
>CANRJZ010000020.1 GCA_947631055.1 uncultured Clostridia bacterium
AAGGGAAGGGGGAAACCGCCTCGATCGTGGGGCTTCTCGGTTGCCCCCTTCCCTTTTTGGTTTGTCCCCTCGTTCATCGAATAACAAAGGGTTTTGAACTATTAAAAAGTAACTAAACAATTATAAGTTTTTTCTCTGTTTTCAAACAGTCCACTGGACTGTTTGAAAAGATATAAAAATACTTGAACATTTATTTCAAGGGGAACGCTCTCTCTTGCAGAGCGTTCCCCTCTTGAAACCGCTCGCGAGCGGTTTCAATTCACCCCTTTGCAGAGCGCTTTGAGGAAGGGGATTTCGCGCTCTGCGGAGCGCGACGAGGGCTTTGCCCCTCGACCCCACCAGCGCGGCTGCGCTGGACCAGCTATTGTTTCTTACGTTTAGTGCGATAAATTATAATTATAAAAATGATCCAAAAGTAATAATATTACTCGCACTATCTGATAAGAGGATATATGCGTGCAGGCTCAGCCTGCATCTCAACTCTTAACTCTCAACTCTCAACACTAATTTATAATTTATCGTTAAATATAAAAAATGTTAAAAATCTACTGCTCGTTATGACATAACCAAAGATAAAAACCTCTGAAAATTTCAGGAAAATTGATGACAAAATAATTAAAATGTGTTATAATACTATCAACGCATCAGCGAATAATTTACGGAGGGATATTATGGATAATTTTCAGTTTTGCAGTCCGACCGAATTTGTTTTCGGAAAAGGTTCGGAAAACCGGTGCGGAGAATTTGTCAAAAAATACGGAGGACATAAAGTCCTCGTCCATTACGGTTCCGGATCGGCAGTGCGCTCCGGTCTTATCGACCGTGTAACGGCTTCCCTGAAAGCGGAAAACATAGACTACTGCCTGCTCGGAGGAGTGCGCCCCAACCCGCGCGATACCAAAGTATATGAAGGGATAGAACTCTGCCGCAGGGAAAATATCGATATGCTGCTTTGCGTAGGAGGAGGCTCCGTCATAGATTCGGCAAAGGCTATCGCACTGGGCGTCCCTTACAGCGGCGATTTCTGGGATTTCTACGAGACAGGAAAAGCTCCGGAAAAAGTTCTTCCCATAGGAGTGGTGCTGACTATTGCCGCTGCCGGAAGCGAAGGTTCCGGAGATACCGTAATAACCAAAGAAAACGGTATGCTGAAACGCGGCTACGGTTCGGATATGCTGCGGTCAAAATTTTCCATTATGGATCCCGAACTTACAGAAACTCTTCCGGCATACCAGACGGCTTGCGGAGCTGCGGACATTATGGCACACGTATTTGAACGGTATTTTACAAATACTGAGGAAGTGGAAATTACCGACAGGCTCTGTGAAGCCGTACTCCTGACAATGGTAAAGGAAACTCCGAGAGTAATAGCGGATCCCCACTGCTATGAAGCAAGAGCAAACATTATGTGGGCGGGAACGGTAGCGCATAATAATGTTATCGGCGTCGGCAGAAGTCAGGACTGGAACAGTCACGGACTTGAGCATGAGCTTTCCGGACTTTATGACTGCGCTCACGGAGCGGGACTGGCGGTAATAATGCCAGCTTGGATGGAATACGTTCGCGGACATAACGTCATGCGCTTTGCACAGGCGGCGGTAAGAGTCTGGGGCTGCCAGATGGATTTTCAGGATCCGGACCGCACTGCTCTTGAAGGAATATACAAATTCAGGAAATTCCTTCATGAGATCGGTATGCCGATAAACTTTGCCGAACTCGGCGCAAAAGAAGAGGACATTCCCGTCCTTGTTGAAAAACTCGGCGTAGGAAGCGGCAAACGTCCGGGATTTATGGAACTGTCGGCAGAAGATGTTGCTAATATTTACAAAATTGCCGCCCGCGCTTCTCTTTAATTGCCATTAATGCATAAATATTCGCTGTTTCAGAAGTAAAATCTTGACGTAAAGGATATATTGTGATAGAATATTATTGTGTCAGATGTCATAAATATTGGCATCGGATCCAAATAATCAAAATTATAAAGGAAGTATCCACAATGAAAAAAGTAAAAAAATTATTGGCACTGTCAGCAGCTGCGGCAATGCTGATGTCAATGACAGGCTGCAGCGGCAGCAGCGAAAACAGCGATAACACCGGAAATGCCGGCATTTCCACCGTTTCGGAAGGAAAACTCATATGGGCTACCAATGCGGAATTTGAACCTTACGAATACCGTGAAGGCGATAATGTAGTCGGCATCGACGCAGATATTTCCGCTTATATTGCCGAGCAGCTCGGTCTTGAAGCTCAGTGCGAGGATATGGCATTCGATTCCATAATCGCAGCGGTACAGTCGGGAAAAGCCGATATGGGCATCGCCGGAATGACCATAGACGAGGACAGACTTGAAAACGTTGATTTCTCCACGCCTTACACCGATGCGGGTCAGGTAATAATCGTCAAGGAAGATTCTCCTATAAAGGCGCCTGCCGATCTTGCGGGAAAGACTATTGCGGTCCAGAGCGGAACAACAGGCGATACTTATGCGTCCGAAAATGTAGACGGCGCAAAAGTTGACAGATATTCCAAGGGCGCAGAAGCAGTAATGGCTGTTCTTCAGAACAAGGCTGATGCCGTAATTATCGACAACAGACCGGCAAACGCTTATGTCGAAAAGAACCCCGGACTTATTATCCTTGATGAACCTCTTACCGTTGAACAGTACGCTATTGCAGTCAAGAAAGGCAACACCGCACTTCTCAGCGAAATAAACAGGATACTTGCCGAGATGGAGGAAAACGGCAAAATGGACGAGATAATGGCTAAATATCTCGGCGGCAACGAAGATCTTACAGAAACTGCCGAATAAGAAAACGTTAAAACGATCCCGCACAGCGGTAAATAAGGGACTTCAAAAAGTCCCTTATTTGTTAATTAAAAGGAAGTGAGTATGCTCAGATGGAATGGCTGGAAGAATTCAAAAAAGACTTTTACCTTAATTTTATAAAAGACGAACGATGGAGATATATGGTAAACGGTCTCGGTACAACGATAAAAATAACCGTTATAGCTATCCTTATAGGTCTTGTGATCGGCATTACTACCGCCGTTATCCGTGCCACATATGCAAGGGAACACACGACAAAATACGGCAGCTTCGGGCAGAGGATATATCAGTATGTACTTTCTCTGCTGAACTTTATATCGCACGTTTACATAACCGTTATCAGAGGAACGCCGACGGTAATACAGCTGCTGATAATTTACTTCGTCGTATTCGCGTCGGTCGCCGTTGATAAGACTTTTGCCGCGATAATCGCCTTCAGCATAAACACCGGAGCGTATATATCCGAAATAGTCCGCGGCGGGATAATGAGCATTGACAACGGTCAGTTTGAAGCGGGCAGAAGTCTGGGATTTGGTTATATACGCACTATGATAT
Organism: uncultured Clostridia bacterium; assembly: GCA_947631055.1. GTDB lineage: Bacteria > Bacillota > Clostridia > Oscillospirales > Ruminococcaceae > RGIG8773. The sequence continues at coordinate 3,383 of CANRJZ010000020.1, forward strand.
ACATTATTATGCCGCAGGCATTCAAGAATGTTCTTCCGGCTCTCGGCAACGAGTTCATCGTGCTTCTCAAGGAGACCTCCATTTCCGGATATATTGCCCTTGAAGATCTTACAAAAGGCGCGGATATAATCAGGAGCCGTACTTACGATCCGTATTTCCCGCTTCTCGGAGCGGCTCTCATATATCTTATTATAGTATCTCTTCTGAGCCTTGGCGTAAACAAGCTCGAAAGGAGGCTGAGACAAAGTGAGCAATAATACCATAAGCGAAAGCGATGTCATCATCAGCGTAAAGAACGTCACCAAAGAATTCCGCAGCGTAAAAGCGCTGGATAATGTGAGCAACGATATCCGCAAAGGCGAAGTAGTGGCGATAATCGGACCTTCCGGTTCGGGAAAAAGCACATTTCTCCGCTGTCTCAACCTTCTGGAAGTACCTACGTCCGGAAACATATACTTTGAAGGCAAGGACATCACCGACCCGAAACAGAACATAAATCTTCTTCGTCAGAAAATGGGCATGGTGTTCCAGCAGTTCAATCTTTTTCCGCATATGACAGTGCTGAAAAATCTTACGCTCGCCCCCATGAAACTCCAGAAAAAGCCTGCCGAACAAGCTAAAGAGGAAGCCATGGCGCTGCTTCAAAGGGTAGGACTTGCCGAAAAGGCAGACGCATACCCCAACCAGCTTTCCGGCGGACAGAAGCAGCGTATCGCCATAGTCAGGGCGCTTTGTATGAAGCCTGACGTTATGCTCTTTGACGAGCCAACTTCCGCACTTGACCCAGAAATGGTAGGCGAAGTGCTTGAGGTAATGAAAGGTCTTGCGGAAGAAAATATGACAATGGCTGTCGTTACCCACGAAATGGGGTTTGCAAGAGAAGTTGCTACAAGAGTAGTCTTTATGGAAAACGGAAAAATACTGGAAGAAAACGACCCGAAAAGCTTTTTCGGATCGCCGCAGAGCCCAAGGCTCAATGCATTCCTCAATAAAGTTCTTTGAACTTATTTTACGGCACGCATCTTAACGTTCAATACCGGAAAATCAAATACAAAAAAGGACGGTCCATACCGTCCTTTTTTATCCGAGAAGATCTCCCCGAAGCGCCGCCAGAAGCTTTTTTTCTCTTCGTGATACCTGCACCTGCGTCATTCCGAGGACGCGTGCAGTATCCGTCTGAGTCATATCCTTGAAATAGCGGCAGTATATGAGCTTTCTGTCGGATATGCTGAGCGCGCCGAGAGCCTGACGAAGCGAAAGTATATCCACCAGCTCGTAATCCGGAGGCGCGGCGGCAATATCTATCTGCCCTCCGCTGTCGGCGTCGGGATCCGGTGTAAGGGATACCGGAGGCATATTCATCGCAAGCGCCTCGGCAGCTTCTTCCGGAGAGCAACCGGCAAGTTCAGCCAGTTCGGAAACAGCAGGATCCCTTCCGAAACGCATACGGAATTTTTCTCCGGCAGCGGAAAGCTTCATTCCCAATTCCCGCACGGAGCGGCTTACCTTTATCGAACCGCCGTCCCTGAAAAGGCGCTTTATCTCGCCAAGTATGACCGGAACGGCGTATGTGGAGAATTTTACTCCCCTTTCGGGATCAAAAGCAGACGCTGCTTTTACCAGACCGATACAGCCGGCGCTGTAAAGATCGTCATATTCTATACCTTTGCCGCGGAAACGGTTAGCGCACATGTGTACAAGACCGAGATTTTCTTCAACGAACCTGTCATTTTTTACAGCGTTCAATTCGGGCATATCCTTTCTACTGAAAATATTATGTATCCGCTGCGGAATTATCCGAAAGGATCTTTCTGGTCATTATAACGGCAGTGCCTTTCTGCGGAGCGCTTTTTACGGTAACTTTATCCATAAAGCTTTCCATTACGGCAAATCCCAGTCCGGCGCGTTCTTCTTCGGGGCAGGAGGTATATAGCGGTTCCATAGCTTTTTTTACGTCCGCTATGCCGCAGCCCCTGTCTTTTATCTTTATATAGAGCACTCCGTTTTCTTGTTCACGGAGAACAAGTTCTATCCTGCCTTTTTCTTTATTTCCGCGGTAGGCATGAACTATACAATTGGTCACCGCCTCGGAAACGGCGGTTTTTATCTCTCCTATCTCGCTTACGGAAGGATCCAGCCTTGCCGCAAAGGCGGATACCACCGAGCGCGCAAAGCTTTCGTTCCTGCTTTCGGCGGAGAATGTCAATTTTACTTCGCTCAGAATTTTCATATTTACTTCCTTTCAGATGTTGTCTTATTTTATGACGGCAAGCCTGTCCAGCCCTGCAAGCCGCATGACTTTTTTGATCTGACTTCCTGTATTTTCGATAATAACGCAGCCGCCGCAAAGTTTTACGGCTTTGTATCTTCCCATTACCAGACCTATACCGGAACTGTCCATAAAAGTCACGCCGTCAAAGTCAAGAATGAGCTTTTCCGGACGGTGACGGTCTATTGCCAGATCAATATCGCTGCGCAGTTCCTTGGCGCTGTGGTGATCTATCTCTCCGGAAAGGCGGGCAATAACGGTATTTTCTTCGGTTTCAATTACGACCGGCATTTTATCACGTCCTTACAATTGATTTCTGAAATAATTTTACAGCTTGTCCAGCGTACTTTTTGTCGAAACAAAGAAATGACAAAAGTAATTTTACCGATATATTATAAAAATCGTTAAATGTACCAAAATATTGATCCAATGCTTGACTTTAGCGCGGGAATATGTTAAAATATATTCCGTATTATCCGGTTGAAAAATTTCACGCCTATAAAAGTAAGGAGGAGTTTATATTGACGACAGCACAGATCATAATTATAGCGACGATCGTGATATACCTGATAATGATGCTGGTAGTCGGATTTGTCTGTTCAAAGAAAAACAATTCTGTAGGTGACTTTTACCTTGGAGGAAGAAGGCTCGGACCTCTTGTTACCGCAATGAGCGCAGAGGCTTCGGATATGTCAAGCTGGCTGCTTATGGGACTTCCCGGAGTTGCCTATCTCACCGGCGGTGCAGAAGCCGGCTGGACGGCTATCGGTCTTGCCGTAGGAACATATGTAAACTGGCTTATAGTAGCCAAAAGACTGAGAATATATTCCCAGAAATGCCATGCAATAACTATTCCGGATTTCTTTGCTAACCGCTATCGCGATAAAAAAGCGGTAATGGGGATCTCGGCAGCTATTATCCTGATATTTTTCGTTCCATACACCGCTTCAGGATTTTCAGCCTGCGGAAAGCTTTTCAGTTCGCTTTTCGGCTGGGAATACCATACTGCAATGATAATCAGTGCAGTCATAATAATCGCATATACATGTACAGGCGGATTCCTTGCGGCAAGTTTCACTGACCTTATCCAGAGCATAATTATGACGCTTGCACTTATAAGTATCGTTATTTTCGGTTTAGTAACGGCAGGCGGTATAGATAATGTAATTGAAAATGCAAAAGAAATACCGGGTTATTTCTCCCTTGTCAATATCCACAATACGGAAACCGGCGGTTCGGATAAGTATTCCATGCTTACGATAGCATCGCTTATGGCTTGGGGACTGGGCTATTTTGGCATGCCTCATGTACTTCTCCGCTTTATGGCGATCGAAAACAAGGACAAGGTAAAAACCTCGCGCCGCATTGCTTCAATATGGGTAGTTATTTCAATGGCAGTCGCCATATTGATCGGATTTATAGGAAATGCTATCACAAATACGGGAAAGCTCGAATCACTTGACGGAAGCAATTCTGAAACTATAATTATCCGCCTTGCACAGATAATGAGCGAAAATCACGTACTTCTTGCCGTTATTGCAGGACTGGTGTTCTCCGGAATACTTGCCTGTACAATGTCAACATCAGATTCTCAGCTTCTTGCGGCATCGTCAAGTATGTCTGAAAATATGATCAAGGGCGTACTTGGCATAAAGCTGACAGACAAGCAGTCAATGTTTGCCGCCCGTGCTGTTCTGATCGTAATTGCACTTCTTGGGATCATACTTGCATGGGACAGCAACAGTTCTGTATTCCGCATTGTATCCTTTGCATGGGCGGGATTCGGAGCTACATTCGGACCGGCAATGCTTGCGGCACTTTTCTGGAAGCGTTCCAACAAATACGGAATAATGGCAGGAATGGTATTAGGAGCAGTTATGGTATTCGTATGGAAATTCGGCATAGCTAAGATAGGCGGAATATTTGCCATATATGAGCTTCTGCCGGCGTTTATCGTGGGACTTGCAGCAATTATTATTGTATCGCTTCTGACTAAATCGCCGGAAAAGGAGATCGTTGATGAATTTGAACAGGTAAAGGCTGCTGAAAAGACTGCTGACGCTGTTTCCGAATAAGATCACAGAATAAAAACGCTGATGATACAATGTATCGTCAGCGTTTTTTCAGGCTATGTCACGGTAAGAAGGCTGTTCCTTCAAAGTGTTGAGAGTTGAGATGCAGGCTGAGCCTGCACGCATATATCCTCTTATTAAATAGAATTGATTATTTTTTGTTTCCGAACCATTTTATGATAGTGTGGTAAATTATCGTTTGAAGTTAAACCTTTGCATCTCAACTCTCAACTCTTAACTCTCAACACTAAATTATCATTTTACTAACTATGATAAAATTGTCCGAAAATAATATTATTACCCACGCTATCTGATAAGAGAATATATGCCTGCAAGCTCAGCTTGCCAAATTATCACTTACCGCACTATAATAAAATGATCCAAAAGTAATAATATTACCCGTGCTATCTGATAAGAGGATATATGCCTGCAAGCTCAGCTTGCCAAATCATCACTTACCGCACTATGATAAAATTGTCCGAAAAAATATTATTACCCGTGCTATCTGATAAGAGGATATATGCCTGCAAGCTCAGCTTGCATAGCTTTCAAAAAACGGGGAGCGTTTCTTATAATGAGAAACGCTCCCCGATAATTTTATAATATCCGCGTTATGTTATCCGATCATTCGTCAGCATCCTGAAGAGCATCGTAACCGCTTTCTCCGGTACGTACTCTGATAACATCTTCAACATCATAAACAAATATCTTTCCGTCGCCGATGTGACCGGTATACAATGCCTTTCTCGCAGCTTCAACAACTGTTTCTACAGGCACCTTGCAGACTACTACTTCTACCTTTACCTTAGGCAGCAGTGTGGTTTCTACCGGAACACCACGGTACATTTCGCCTGCGCCTCTCTGAGTTCCGCAGCCGAGTATCTGTGTTACTGTAAGACCTGTTACGCCGATATCGCCAAGCTCTCTCTTGAGATCTTCAAACTTGTTCTGCTTGCAGACAACGGAAACTTTGGTGTACTTGTTCTTGGCGTCGGCAAGCTTTTCGATGTGCGGTCTTTCTGCCACCGTTACCGGAACTGCCGCCGCAACGGGAGCAGGTGCGGCTTCGGAAGTCGTTGCGCCTGTGAATACCGCTATGTTGTTTGCGTTGAGCGCAGGCATAAAGTCTGCATAAGAAGATACAAGACCATGCTCTGTGATATCCAGACCTCTTGTTTCTTCCTCAACGGAAGCACGGAGACCGATAGTCGCCTTGATGATAAAGAATGTTATCGTTATAGTTACGGCAGTCCAAGCGGCAACAGTAACTATTCCAAGGCACTGAAGTCCGAGGAGCTCCGCGTCGCCTGTGTAGAACAGACCGCCTATCGTTTCGCCGGCTTTGTTGGAAAGTCCGTATGTCGGAACGGCAGGATTAGCAAGAAGTCCTACAGCAAATGTTCCCCAGATACCGTTCATCATATGTACGGCAACTGCGCCTACAGGGTCGTCGATGTGGAGAACATGATCAAGGAGCCATACGCCGAATACTACCAGCAGTCCGGATACTGCGCCTACAACGCAAGCACCTGCCGCGTCCATAACGTCACAGCCTGCGGTGATACCTACCAGACCTGCAAGAGAAGCGTTCAGACACATTGAAACATCAGGTTTCTTGTACTTTATCCAAGTGAATATCATACATACGACCGTTGCGACCGACGGAGCAACTGTAGTTGTAAGGAAGATAGAACCGAGCTGTGCGGGAGTCGTTGCAGCAGCACCGTTGAATCCGTACCAGCCGAACCAGAGGATAAAACAGCCCAGAGCGCCAAGCGTAAGCGAGTGACCGGGAATAGCATTTACCTTTGTTACCTTGCCGGTCTTTTTGTCGGTAACGAATTTGCCGATACGCGGTCCAAGGATCTTTGCGCCGATAAGAGCGGAGATACCGCCTACCATATGGATCGCGCAGGAACCTGCAAAATCGTGGAAACCAAGCTGTGCGAGCCAGCCGTCAGCATTCCAGATCCAGTGCGCCTCGATAGGATATATCAGGGCACTTATAACTGCGGAATATACACAGTAAGAAAGGAATTTTGTCCTTTCAGCCATTGCGCCGGAAACGATAGTTGCCGTTGTAGCGCAGAATACCATGTTGAATACGAATGATGACCAGTCGAAATTTTCATATGCCGTGAAAATATCAAATCCCGGTTTTCCGATAAAGCCCAGAACATCCTCTCCCATAAGAAGTCCGAAGCCTATCAGAACGAACATCGGCACGCCAATACAGAAGTCCATAAGGTTCTTCATGATGATGTTTGCCGCGTTCTTGGCTCTTGTGAAGCCTGTTTCTACCATTGCGAAGCCTGCCTGCATAAAGAATACCAGTGCAGCACCTATCAGGTACCATATTGAGAACACGCCGCTGTTGACTTCGCTTGCTATGGTGTCAAGTAAATTTGCGTCCATATCTGATCCCTCCCGGATTACTTAAATAAAACAATAAGGGTACTGCAAGTAAACCGCGCCTTTGCAATTTACTTACAGCACCCTTGCTGTTTTCTATGTTTTTATTATATGACATCTTGCGGCGGATGTCAAGAGGTTTTTTGAAGTTTATGCAATTTTTAATATTTGAACTTTCATTTTACAAGCTTTTTGGCTATATTGTTCAACACATTTGCAAGAACTGATATATTTTATTGCATAATTATTCCCTAAATGATTTTAAAATGTTAATAAAAAATAAATTGGGCTGCAAGTTGCCGGATATAGAACTTGCAGCCGCAAAAAATTTTTTATTCATTTTCAATATTTTCACCGTAAGGCGTCCCGTCTGTTTCGATTTCATTTAAAAAGGCAGCCGTTTCCGTGTTATCGGTATCCGTTTCCGGAACACCTCCGCCTTCAGGAAGGATCACTATCGCCTGTCTGTGCATCTGATCGTAACGGGTCTCAAACTTGTTGATGTTATAATCTATTATACCTTTCATAGGGTCGTTCAGCGTAACAAGATCAGCGCTCATATTAAATCCGGCAAGCACAAAACAATGCTCGTTAAGATACCAGTCAAGCTGTTCGCCGGTCTCGTTGTCGTACCATGTTTCGTAATATTCCGGCTCGATCATACCGTCGGTCGCCCAGCAAAGAACGGGAGTTCCCTCCGCAAGATAATCATAAAGCACGTCGGGGTGCGATCCGGAAATATTCATTACGGTGAACCCGCCGCCATGATCGGCTATGTAATTTTTTGCCGCCGTTTCAATTGCTCCGGAAAAGCAGCCGTAGCCTTTTCCGAAGGGGTCGCCTATAAAATAATTGAAAAAACTGTCCTTGTAAGTTTTTCCGTCCTCGTAGCGGGCATTCCCCCAGCTCGTGGGAAGATAATTTCTTGCCATATCTGTTTTTTCCGCGTCAAAGCCGCAGTGGCGCAGAAGTATGGTCAGCGCTGTAATTTCGCAGCCTACCGGCAGTTCCGGCAATTGCTGGATATTTTCCATATCTATATATACGGAATTATTGTCGTATTCTTTGCGGACGCGGCTGGTAATTATTGTCCTGCTTGCAGAAGTCTCGCCGGTATCGGAATTTTCTTCATCGGCGTCTTCCGTTTCGGCAGGAACGACCGACGTTTCGGTCACGGACATTTCCGTAAGGCTTTCCGCAGTTTCTTCCGGAACAGGGATATCCTCCGGCGGCAAAACGGACGCCGTTTCCGTATTTTCCGCATAGGCATACTGCTCGTCCGGACTGTCGCTGCCGCCGTTTTCGGATAATATATACATAACGGTGACCGCAAGCACGGCGGCGCACAATACCAGAAGAACTATCCTTGCTTTAAGTTCATTCATAAAACTTTTCCTTTCCGGCAGCTCATGCCGTGCCGCTGTCTGTTCCTTTTTCCTTTTTGGAAAAGATACAGCCGCAGTAATTCTGCCGATAGAGCCCATACTTTGCAGAAAGTTCGATACTTCGCTTGTAGCCGTCTTTTTTCTTGAAGTCTGAGGGAAGATGTTTTACGCCGTACTTTTCCGCCAGTTCCTCGCCTATTTCGTTTAGCTTTGCGGCGTTTTTGTAAGGACTTACCGAAAGGGTGGTGGTAAAATAGTCAAAGTTCATTTCTGCCGCAAGCTTTGCCGTTTCTTCCAGCCGCAGACGGTAACAAGCGAAACAGCGTTCACCGCCTTCGGGGATATTTTCAAGACCTATTACCGCTTCATAGAAACGTTCCGACTGCCAGCCGTGTTCAATAAATCCAACGGGATATTTGCACGGAAGTTCGGAAATAAGCCGTTTCTGTTCGGATATCCTGTGGAGGAATTCCTCCTCCGGAAAAATATTGGGATTGAAATAGAACACGGTTATTTTAAAATATTCCGTCAGATATTCAAGCACCGCGCTTGAACAGGGCGCGCAGCAGCTGTGAAGAAGCAGCGCTGGCGGCGTTTCAATAGTTTTTATGATCTTTTCCTGTTCAAGGCGGAAATTTCTTTTTTGTTCCATGGGTTCACCTGTAAAATTATTCTTCCTCTGTATCCGATACCGGAATATAAACCATTTTAAGAGGTATTATTTTTTGGTACTTTTCGCTTAATTTGTCATAATATTTCAGTATCAATTCAACAAGTTCAGTGCCGTTAATGCCGCGTATTATCGGCATATTTTCAAGATACTTGTAAGCATTTTTTGTAAAATCCGAAAGTGTTACAAAAACGCCGTAATCGCCTTCACGCATAGCGCCTTTCAATGATTGTATAGTATTTTCAGTAATATCGCTGTTCTGGCTTTTTACCTGAACGATTATTCTCGGAGGGAGCTCGTCTTTATATGCCACTATGTCGATACCGCTGTCACCGCCATGAGGCGATACCTTTGTATGGTAACCCATGGCTTTCAAAAGATCGGCAACAAAATTTTCCAAGTCATATCCTTTATAATTTCTGCTTAGTTCTTTAAGAATGAAGTCTTTCGTGGAATCAATAATAGCCTCTGCCGTAGCCGTGACTGTAGTATCCTCGTCGGGCAGGTCGTTTGGTTTAAATTTCTTGTCAACGGCAGCTAAGAATTCGCTTGCATAGTTCTTTATTGCAAAAAATGTCATTATTGCTCCGGATTCATAAAGCGCTCCTTGAGAAAAATCTGTTCTTGAGATATGCTTCAGCCATTTTACTTTTTTACGGTTTGGATACAATTCAGCATTTTTTTCATATATATAATCGCTTGTGATCTGCCCTATATTTATTTTACGATCGAATTTAGACGGAAAAATCACATAATCGCCTATTTTAGCTTCGTACAAAAACCTGTAAAGCATACCTGAGCCTAACGCAATATTTCCTTTTTTAGCATCGGGATATGTTTCTTCGTATTTTGTCCTGAATGTTTCTCTATCCGGAGCAATTTTACTTAAATCGCCCATCTTTTTCCAGCCTATTGCAATAACATTTTCTCTTAAAAACAAGTTTTCATCTTTTGTATGTATGCCCCATACCCTTTTTTCTTCGTTCATTGGATAAAAACTCCTTATGATTTATTTTTCGTCCTTTTTCTTCTCACAATTCCCCGCATACGGGCAGCCTGAACAGCCGCCGCAAGTTCCGCAGCCGCCTTTTTTCTTCCTTTTTTTATGATATACCGCCGCTGCAAATATCAGCAGAACAATTACCCCAAGGGCGATATAGTCGGCAATTCCGAAAGAAGCGATCAATCCGGACGTAACTATCAAACCTTTCAAAAAGTTTTACGGCGCGGACGTTCCGCCGGAAGCGTTATGTCCGCGCTGAAATTTTATTCTGCCGCCGTTTCGGGATTTCTTGCCCATATCTCGATCTCATCGCCGCTCATATCTTCAATGTCGAAAATGTCAGTCATGGCTTCATCGGTGTATGTTTCATATACTGAATTTCTGTTCATCACGTTCACAACGGTATTTTTCAAAACGTCAATGGTCTGCGTTTCGGTATAGACGCCTTCGGATATGTGCGCAGTCACCTTGCAGGTGTCTCCCTCGGTAAGATCCTTTTCGGTGGCAAGATCAAGAGTTCTTTCCGCTCCGTACTGTACGGAGTAGGTATTTACGGACATCACGGGCGCAGTATCCGTACCGTAAGGAATATATGGGTCAATTTCCGCATCTTCTGTAACAAGGTACATTGTTATCTCTTTATAATCTATCCTGCCGTTTTCACCGATATAGTAAAGAGAACGAGTATAACTTTCGCCGTACTCCTCATCAAAATTGTATGTTTCGACCAATGTGTCGCCGTCCTGCTCGGAAACGTTGGTTATGATCTCGCCGGGCAGCTTAGGATACATCATATCCCAGTTCGCATCGATCTGCGCTTCGTAGTGAACGGTGGGGATTATAGAAACTGAGCCGGAAAACCCTCTGTAGATATCATATTCAACTGCATGATCTTCGTTCGCAAGACACATTATCTCCGATGTGCCGACTTCATCGCTGGAAAACAGCGCCTGCATAGCGGGATATCCGTTGTCAAGATCGTAAAATTCAAAGGTGTTATTTCCGTAGACGGTACCGTCAGTATTGAGAACGGTAGACAGCACAGTGACTGTCTTTGAATCGTAAAGCAGACTGAAGATATAGTTGTTATCTCGGATATCCTCAAGCGTGATATCCCATGTTTCCGGCTGATCGGTATCTGCGGGTACTTCCTCCGGCTGTGACTCGGGATCGGATATCTCGCTGCTTTCCGATACGTCAGCATCGGTATTCGCCTCGGTATCGGCAGCAGTTTCGCCGATCTCGGCGGAAGCGGAAGTGTTTTCGGCAGAGCCGGTATCGCCGGCGTTATCCGAACATGCCGTCAAAGAAACGGCAAAAGTTGCTGCGATCAATAAAGAAAGAAATTTTTTCATAATTATGATGCTCCTTAGCTTTTAATTTATTATTCAAAGGGATTTTCCGTCTTGTAGAGCATTCCTTTAGGCTGATTGAAGCCTATCTCCGAAACTCCGAGATAACGGAACACATTGAACAAAGCTTTTCCGCAGTGGGAAAATGCCACTGCTCCATGGTGCGGATATCTTCCCTCAATAAGTACATGACGGTAAAATCTTCCCATTTCCTTTATGGCAAAAACGCCTATCCCGCCGAAGCTGCAAGTTGCGACCGGGAGTATCTCACCTTCCGCTGCATATGCGCGAAGAATACCGTCCGCCGTACTTTGCAGACGGAAAAATGTTATCTCGGAGGGCGCAATATCTCCTTCGAGCGTACCTCTTGTGATGTCCGGTTCTTTGTCCGGTTCAAGTCCTCTGTGCATAATGAGCTGATATTTCATAGTCCTTGTGGAAAGCTTACAAGCGGCAGTATTTCCGCAGTGGAAGCCCATGAACGTATCGGTATGTGAATAATCGAATTTGCCCTTTATCTGATCTTCGTACATATCCGCAGGAACGCTGTTGTTGATATCAAGCAGCGTTACAACGTCGTCCGAAACACACTGTCCGATAAATTCGCTGAGTGCGCCGTAAATATCCACTTCACAGGCAACGGGTATCCCTCTTGAAGCAAGACGGCTGTTCACATAGCAGGGAACAAATCCGAACTGGGTCTGGAACGCGGGCCAGCACTTGTTTGCAAAAACAACGTATTTTCTGCTGCCTTTATGTTCTTCCGCCCAGTCAAGGAGAGTAAGCTCATACTGTGCAAGTTTGGGAAGTATGCCCGCCATTTTGTTGCCGTCGCCAAGTTCCTTTTCCATATCGGCGATAACTTCCGGTATACGCTTGTCTCCGGCGTGCTTGTTGTACGCTTCAAAAAGGTCAAGCTCGGAATTTTCCTCAATTTCCGCGCCCACATCGTAAAGCCGTGCAATAGGAGCGTTGCAGGCAAGAAAATCCTGCGGACGAGGACCGAAAGAAATTATCTTCAGCTCTGAAAGTCCCAGAAGAGTTCTTGCAACGGGGATAAAATCCTTTATTTTTTCGGCTGTTTCGGCAGCTGTGCCAACGGGATATTCCGGTATGTAGGCCTTTATGTTCCGGAGTCCAAGGTTATAGCTCGCATTCAGCATACCGCAGTAAGCGTCGCCCCGTCCGTCAACGAGCTTGTCGGAGCCTTCCTCTGCGGCGGCGGTGAACATTACGGGCGCGCCGAATTTTTTTGCAAGCAGCGTTTCGGCAGTTTCCGGACCGAAATTTCCAAGATAGACCACAAGTGCGTTTACTCCGGCTTTTTTCATATCCTCAGCAGCGGCAAGCATATGCTTTTCGTTTTCCACCGTTATGGGACATTCGTAAATATCTATCCCTGCCTCGGCGCAGGCTTTTACGACTTCGGAACGTCTCCTTGCGGAAAGCTCCATAGGGAAACAATCGCGGCTGACTGCGCAGATACCGAGCTTTACTTCGGGCATATTATTTGTTTTCATAGCAATTCTCCTTTATATTTTACAATAAAAATTTTTTTGTAAATATTATTATAATTATAATACATAGCGTCTGAAAAGTCAACGGCGGGAACAATTTTTGAACTTATACGGTAATGCAGAAAAGAGCCGTCCGTTTTGCGGGAATATGTCCGGGAAGAAAAAGGAAAACAGAAATTTTAATATATGACATTTTCAGACGTATTTTATCATTTAAAATAACAATAATGCCTAATAATTCAGTGAAAATTTATTTAAAACGCCAAAAAATTTGTAAATTGTAAAAATATATTTAAAAATTATCAGAAATATGTTATAATGAATATGGAATTATATGACCTCATCAGAAGAACGATCCTATTTTATTACCCGATCAGCGTTACGCAAAAGGAGCTTTTTTTATTATGCCGGTAAAGGAAAAACCCCAGAAAAAATTTCTGTCTGTTATACATACGAGCTTTACTAAAAGGATAGCGGTCTTTATTGCCGTATACGTTATTCTGCTTGTGCTTTGCTACGGCGCACTGTCTTTCTTCCTTACAAAATTAAACGTGGTCTCGGAATATACCAATGTAATGGAAGGTACCGGACAGCTCATTTCCGGTGTGCTGGACGATCACATAAGATCCATAGGCTCACAGCTGGATACCGTTTCAGCCAGTGAAAAAATGAAGCCCTTCATTTCCGGAGTGAATTCCGCAGACTCAATTGAAAACATACCCGATATCGACGGATATGCAGACATTGAAAATGAACTTGATCTTATCTGCCGCGGCAATATGGGATCCGTTTCCGCATGGATCATATCGGATCAGAGCGGCATACTTATAGGAAACGGCGGAATAACGGTCGGCAGCGGCGGGATAAACCTCGGAAACAGTTCCTGGTACGAAAAATACAGCTCCGATACGTCGCGGAAAATGATATGCACTTCTCCCGAAAGAAGCTACATTTACCCCGATGAGACCGTAATAAAAATAATCGTTCCGATCCGTTCGGACGGAAATACATACGCTTTCTGCGGACTTGAAGTCAGACCGGATAAAGTGTTCGGCATACTTTCCGAATATGCTTTTACGGAAAATTGTTATCCCGTTGTATCTGCCGACGGATATTCAATTTATTCTCCCGAAGCAGAAAATATGCCTGAAAATTTCAATATGAGCGAACCGCCTCTTGCCAATCTTATAAGCCGTAGAGACAGCCTTACCGAAGAAGTCAGCTCCTTTGTATCGGAAAACGGAGATACGATATACTATTATCAGAATACCGGCGCCGCAAGCAATTGGAACGTTATAATACTGTTCGATAAAGGCGATCAGAACGGAAGCGTCTACAAGATCTTCACGCAAAGAATGATAATACTTCTCTGCCTTTGCGCCCTGCTTATAATTGCCATTGTAGATCTTCTGCATAAGGAAAGCGCTCCTTTGCACGAGATACGCAACTGCACCGACGAGATCGTCCGCGGCAACTGCAACTATCGTGTTACCTCCAGATCGAAGAACGAACTTGGCACCGTAGGCGAAAATATCAACAAAATAGCCGAAATACTCCAGTCAGGGAACAATGCCATAAACAATTATCAATATACGGACACGCTGACGGGACTTGAAAACCGCAGCAAGCTTTATGAACGCCTTGAAGATATAATACAGACCCGTGAAGAAGGCAGGAGCCGCTGCGCCGTAATGTTTGTCGATATCGACAATTTCAAATGGCTGAATGAAACTCTCGGTCATAATTTCGGAGACGCCGTGCTTTTCTCCTTTGCGGCAATAATGAAAGAACAGCTGCCCGCCGACACATCGGTGTTCCGTTTCAGCGGAGACGAATTCATAATCCTGAAGGAATTCGATACGGATTATTCCGAAGTCCACGCCATAATCGACAGGCTCCACAACGGATTTAATAAACCGCTCGAGATCCTCAACGATAAAATATATATCAAATTTTCTATAGGTATATCTATCTATCCGGACGATGACCTTACGCCGGATCTGCTCCTCAGAGATGCGGAAATGGCGCTCCACAGGGCAAAAGAAAACGGCAAGGACAGAGTTGCGTTCTATACCAACGCCAGCCGTAAAAACAGCCTGCTGAGCAAAGCGGCTATAGCGCGTTCTCTTAATGAGGCGCTTGAAAAAGGCGAATTATCTCTGCACTATCAGCCTATTATTTCGGCGGATACCTGTGATATCCACGGGTTTGAAGTGCTTCTCAGGTGGATAAGCCCCGAATTCGGAGTAGTCCCGCCCACCGAATTCATAAACGTTGCGGAGGAAAGCGGCGCGATCGTGCAGATCGGAACGTGGATATTTGAAAGCGCCTGCCGCACGCTTACAAAAATAAATGAAACTCTCAACCCTAATGTTATAATGTCAATTAACGTTTCACCCGTCCAGCTCAGGCGCGATGACTATATCGAACACGTAAAACGAGTCATAGAAATAACGCATGTGGATCCTAAAAATATACAGCTTGAGATCACGGAAAGCACTCTCATTGATTTTACCGATTCAAAGAGCAAGGTAATAAACGAGATAAACGACCTCGGCATCGCCCTTGCGCTTGATGATTTCGGAACGGGATACTCGTCGCTGAACTATCTGAAAAATTTCCCGATAAAGTGTCTGAAGATAGACAAATCGTTCATTGACGAGATAAACAACAATCAAAGAGACTATGCGATCACGGATTCCATAATCGATCTGGTGCATAACCTTGGCATACATACCGTTGCCGAAGGAATAGAGACCGTGGGACAATATAAATTCCTTGCAAAAATGAAATGCGATTATATTCAGGGATTTCTTATGAGCAAACCGCTCGAAGAAGCCGACGCGATCGAATTCGTGGAAAAATATGATGCGCTGCACAAGCCGGATCAGCATAAGATGGAAGAAAATGAGCGGCAGCTTGCAAATGAAAAGAAGCAGCGGCTCAAAGAAAAAGAAAACACTGACGAAAATAACGGCGGCGGTTCGTCTCCTACTGAAGATTTTATAATATCCAAATAATTCAAAGGACTGTGTACCCGAATAATAGGTCACAGTCCTTTATACTGTCTTTTGAAAATGCGGACAGCATCTTATCATCAATTTATGATCTTCCCTTGATTACACTGCTCGGTTTTTATCCGTCAATTGCTCGTATGCGATTTTTCTTCATACTTGTGCTTTGTTGCCATTCCGCCCCGTATATGACGTTCCTGCTTGTTTATTTCGAGGATCTCCTTTACAGCGGGATACATCTGGGGACAAACTACCGGCAATTTTTCGGTTATGTCTTTATGTACTGTAGATTTTGAAATTCCGAACTGTTTAGCAGCGGCACGAACAGTAGCTTTGTGTTCGAGGATATAACGTCCGAGAATAACGGCGCGTTCCTCGATATCCTGACC
>CANRJZ010000021.1 GCA_947631055.1 uncultured Clostridia bacterium
CCTGCAATTGATTTATAGCGGCAGGACGGTAAACGTCGCAGGCTGCCAGCAGCGGACGCTTGCCCTGTTCCTTGAAGAATTTGGCAAGCTTTGCCGCATGGGTAGTTTTACCCGAACCCTGCAGACCGCACATCATAATTATGCACGGCGGCTTTGAGGGGAAATTTATTTTTGCGTTGCTGTTTCCCATAAGGGCGATAAGCTCTTCATTGACTATCTTTATGACCTGCTGCCCGGGGGTAAGGCTTGTAAGAACGTCCTCGCCGACGGCCCTTTCGGACACCTTGCCGACAAAGTCCTTTACCACCTTGTAATTGACGTCAGCTTCAAGAAGCGCAAGACGCACTTCACGCATAGCTTCCTTGACATCGGCTTCGGAGAGCTTGCCTCTGCCTTTAAGACGCTTAAAAACGGCATTCAATTTTTCGGAAAGACCTTCAAACGCCATAAAAACCTTCCTTAACTAAATAATATCTTTTATGTTCTCAGAAAAGCTCCTTGTTGTCCTCGGCAAGCTTTTCGAGGTATTCGGCACGTTTTACTATAGCTTTGGGATTGCCGCAGTAGACGCATTCTTTTTTTATTTCGGAAGCCAGAGCGGCGATCTCTTCCATCATGGAAAAATATTTTTCGGAGCGTTCCGCAAGGTGAAATTTTTCTTCCATTTCAAACAGGGTCTGTTCACCGCGTTTTATGCTGTCGCGGACGCCCTGACGGGTGATATGCTCATGTTCGGCGATTTCGGAAAGGGAAAGATCCTCGTTATAATAGAGGTCTATAGCGTCTGTCTGTTTATCCGTGAGCATGGGGGAATAATAATCCAGCAGAACGGATATTCGGAGATTTTTTTCGGGATCCATAACATTCACCTCGCAGATATTGTAAAGTAAACTACTTTACATATTATACTATAAATTTCTCTCTTTGTCAAGGGGTTGAACGAAAAAATTTTAACTTTCTTTTCCGGAACGGGACAACATATGATTTGACAAAATTTCCTTATTATATTATAATGTATATCGTAAAAAGGAGGTATTTTATGGAACGTATGGCAGGATTTGAAAAAGTAAGTTTTGAACGCTTTTCGGAGGATATAGGCAAGCTGCTTCCTCCGCTTCCGGAAAGCGCAGTAAAAAAAATATACGACGGCATAAAACTGCCGGAAAGAGCAACTTCCGGTTCGGCAGGGTATGATTTTTTTCTGCCCTGCGGGATATCTCTCGGAGCGGGCGAGGGGATAACGGTACCAACGGGGATAAGGGCAAAGATAAGTGACGGCTGGGTGCTTAACATATATCCCCGCAGCGGGCTGGGCTTTAAATTCCGTATGAGGCTTGACAATACCGTAGGCATTATCGATTCGGATTATTATTATTCGGAAAATGAAGGACATATCCTGATAAAATTTTCCAACTGCGGGGACATACCTCTTGTGCTTGAAGCGGGGAAAGGCTTTGCGCAAGGAATATTTCTTCCTTTCGGAATTACGTGGGACGATGATGCTTCCGCGGCGCGTAACGGCGGTTTCGGAAGTACTGGCAGATAGTTACCTAAAATAAAAAAGCGGACGGCAAAAATATCTGCCGCCCGTTTTCCGTATCCGTATCTATTCCTTGTCCTTTATGTCAAGTTTGATCTCGGAGAGCGTCTCGTCGATATTCGGTACAGCGGTCTCCGTAAGTATAGACATGTAAAGCTTTATCTGCTCGCATTTTGTAGAAGCCACGGCAATATTGTATACCGCATTGGACGCCGCAAAAGTAAACGCTGCGGCAATAAGAGACGAGATGAGCATCAAAATGCCTAACCACCCTATTTCATCATAGTCTATGAAAAAGATCAAAGACAATATCGCACCGCCTATTATGGTAAGTATGGCGATAAATTTAAGAAAAGAGCATACTTTGGACGGATCTTCCGTTATCGATCTGAAGGCAGGGATCTTTAACGATTTGCATGAAGGGCATTGTGTTTCTTTGGAATCGGATAATTTTCCGCAGTTTGTGCAATAAGTTTTCATAAAAAACAGCTCCTTTTATTTTATTATTTTTAAAATATAAATACCTTAATAGTTTGTAAAGCCTATGTCCGCAAGGGTGAAACCAAGACCGTTATTATCAAATTCCTTTTCCAGATAATCCATAATTGACGCAAAGGATGAATCAAATACATTTTTTACGAGGGACGTATTATTGTTTTTTGAAGAATAATTACCGGAAATTTCCCATTCAAAATTATCATTTTTATTATATTTACTGGGTTTGAAACTTGTATTTCCTAACATAGTAACGTCATTGGATCCAAAAGTCATTATACAAATTGCGGCTGCAATAGCGTTATCTTTTTTTGCATATATGTTCATGCCAGTGGTTTGAACTGTATTTGAAGAAGTTAAGATAATCTTTATTTCAAGACCATCTCTTTCCTGAGTAGATCTGATGCTGAACTCTACCGAATAGTCTTGTATTGTTTCTGAATGTACAATTGAATCGTTCACATCTTCTACATAAGGGTAATATTCATATAAAATTTCCCACATAGCGTTTTCGGCATATTTTTCGGAGTCCTCGTAATCTTCAAGAAGTTTGAATTTGGCATATGCCGTTTTAAAATCTCCGCTGTCATAAAGTGATACTGCCGCGCCGTATTTACATTCTTTCACTTTGTCAGCACTGTCTTTATAATCTCCCAGTTCCTCAAAAACAGCCTGTGCGCTGTCAAACTGTTTATCATCATACAAAGCCGCTGCCTTACCGTATTTGCAGGCGGTCACTCTGTCCGCGCTGTCCTGATAATCTCCCAGTTCTTCAAAAATAATTTTTGCGTTGTCAAACTGTTTACCGTCATATAGAGCCGCCGCTTGACCGTATTTGCAGACGTTTATCATATCTGCGCTGTCTTTGTAGTCTCCCAGTTCTTCAAAAATGGGAATGGCTTCTTCGTAGCTGCCGCTGTTCATAAGTTCCGATGCCTTTTTGTAATCAGAACTTTTGCAGCCGGATAATGTCAGCACCGCACAAGCCATGGCGATCAGGAATATTTTTCTTTTCATGTGGTATTCTCCTTTTATTACATATGGTACGGTATATTAATAATTTGTAAAGCCTATGTCCGCAAGGGTGAAACCAAGACCGTTGCTGTTGAATTCTTGTTCCAGATATGTTATCATAAGCAGGAAACCCGTATCAAAACCGCTTTTTACTGAATTATAAAGTTCAGGCAAAGAGGTCGGTACGGTAATGTTCCATTCCAATTTATAATTTTCGTTATATTTATCGATATCAAGAGTTGCGCTGCCGCCGATATCGATTTTATTTCCTGTTACACTTGTTTCATAGAGCGCAGCCACGGTAGTATCATTTTTGTTTTCATATATAGTCATACCGATGATGTGATATGTTTCTGAAAGATCTGTAGTGATAAGCTTTATGTCAAGACCGTCCTTTTCCTGATCGGCCGCTATGCTTATAGCATATTTATAATCTCCGTCTACTACTTTGGGAACAGCGGATTTTGTAATATCGTCGGTATAAGGATATTTTTCATATATAATTTCCCACATCGCTTTTTTGACGTATTCTTTGGAATTTCCGTAATCCCCTAAAAGCTTGAATTTTTCATATGCCCCTTTGAAATCGCCGCTGTCATAGAGGGATACTGCCGAACCGTATTTGCATTCAGCAATTTTGTCTGCGCTGTCTTTGTAGTCTCCCAGTTCTTCAAAAATGGCTATTGCGTAATCGTAACTGCCATTGTCCATAAGTTCCGTTGCTTTTCTGTAATCCGAACTTTTGCAGCCGGATAATGTCAGCACCGCACAAGCCATGGCGATCAGGAATATTTTTCTTTTCATAATTTTCCCCTTTTTATTTGTCTGATTTGGACGTGTCCATATACATTACGGATATGCCGTCCGGAGCGGTGTACATCCATGTTACAAGTATCCCGTTATGGGTCTCCATCTGCAAACCTTCCGATGCGGAAGCTTTCTTTATTCTGTCGGTAACATAGGAAGGTATACCAAGATCTTCGTTTATCTTTGAAATGGCTTTGAGAGCATTTTTTTCGCTGCCGGCAGTGTTGTCGATGATAAGTATTGCGCCGTCGCCGGAAATGTCCGCCCACGATGGCGAGCAGTAAATATCATAAGCCTCGGAAAGGTCGGAAGCGGTTTCTCCGCCCGTGAGACCGATACCGGAAAAGGCAAAGATAAGCCCTATGACGATAATAACGGCTATAATTATGCCGGTCACTATCAGCGATCTGCGGTTTTTAAGGTTTTTGCCGCATTTAGGGCATATTTCTTCTCCGGCGGGGATCTCCGAACCGCAGTTGGCACACACGGATACGGCGTCCGCCGCAGACTGATTTCCGGACTGTTTGAAGTATTCGTCCATATTCTCATCTCCAATAAAATTTTATTTTTACAATATCGATAAATGTAAATTTTACAAACTTAGTGTATCACTTATTGTTGTAAGACTCAATTAATTTTCTGTGAATTTAATAATTTGTCACAAAAATATTCAAAATCGCCGTTTTAGCTGCGTGGGGTGCGCAAAAATTACATTAAGGTCACAGTATGGCTGTAATATGGACGTAATATGGTAACATTTTGGTACATTCATTGGACCCGCCTTTTCCAGAATATGCTGCTATAATAAAAAGTCATTTCTGCAAGGGGTATTTCCGAAGCTGCTGCGGCAAAATGAAAAGAGGATAATTTAATTTTAAAATAAAAACGGTATCAGCGCACAGCCGCACTGATACCGTTTTTGTGATCTTACATAAATTTTTATCAAGAATCCCTATCCTATGAAATTTTTCCGTCAACTCCGGCAATTCAGGCAGTCACAGGTCCGGAGATATGCCGCTTATCGGAAAGCTGTCTGTATGTTGATGCAATAACGGCAAAGGACAGGACGGCAGTCAGTATATCCGATGCCGGCATGGAATACAATACTCCGTCAAGTCCGAAGAATGTGGGCAGGAGCAGCGCAAATCCCACTCCGAAAACTATTTCACGCACCATTGAAAGCATGGTGGACGCGGCAGCTTTACCCATTGCCTGAAGAAAAATGAACGCCGCCTTGTTGACACAGGCAAAAACTATCATGCACAGATAGATACGGAATGCCTTTACTGCAAAATCGGTATAGTATACGCTTTCATTTGCCGCCCCGAATATCCGTATGAGCTGATTCGGGAATATCTCTGCAATAGCAAGCGAGACTGCTCCAACTATACTTTCGGCGCAAAGCAGCATGGTGAACAGCTTTTTTACACGTTCTTTTGCTCCCGCTCCCATATTGAACCCAACTATAGGTATACATCCGGCAGCCATACCGACTACAATGGATATTACGATCTGAAAGAATTTCATAACGATGCCGACTACTGCCATAGGTATCTGTGCGTATTCCTGTCTGCCGAATATTTCGTCCGCAGCTCCGTATCTGCGGATCATATTATTTATGGCAGCCATTGCAGCTACAAGCGAGATCTGGGATAAAAAGCTGCAAATGCCCAGCGTCAGCGTATTTTTTATTATATCTCCGTCCGGGATAAGGTCGGCCACGGAAATACGCACTGTTTTTGTATGCAGCAGATATATGACGGCAAGAAAAGCAGTCGCGATCTGTCCTATTACCGTGGCAATAGCAGCGCCTTTCATACCCATACGGAAAACAAAGATAAAGAGCGGGTCGAGTATGATGTTTATCACTGCGCCGGCAAATGTGGAAAGCATAGCATACTTGGGACTGCCGTCAGCGCGTATTACAGGATTCATCGCCTGTCCGAACACATAGAACGGGATACCGAGCGTTATCCAGAAGAAATATTCTTTGGAATAGCGAAATGTTTCTTCATTTACCGTACCGCCGAACAATGCTATTATCTGTTCGTTGAAGATCAGATAGACGGCTGTCAGGACAATGCCTGTGATGACCGACATAGTGACTGAATTCCCCACGCTTGAGGAAGCCCGTTCAGGCTGACCTTTGCCAAGGCTTAGACTGACAAAGGCACAGCAGCCGTCACCGATCATTACCGCAGCGGCAAGAGCAATAACCGTTAGCGGAAAAACGACCGTATTGGCAGCGTTTCCGTATGAGCCGAGATATGATGCGTTGGCGATAAAGATCTGATCTACAATATTGTATAATGCTCCCACGAGCAGAGATATCACGCAGGGAACGGCATATTGCTTCATAAGCGTTCCGATCCTTTCCTCTGCAAGATATGAACTGTTATTATTCATTGAAATACCTCCTTGAAAATAAAAAAGGCGTAAGTTCAGAAAGCTGGACTTACGCCTTTTTGGCTACGCACTGTTATGATTATATCATACCGCCGTTAAAATTTCAAAGGACATTTTACACAAATATCCTTTGAAATATATCCGTAAAAATAGCAATAGATGTAAGATCTGCGTATGATATCCGGCTGCCGGCAAGCATATGAAGGAATTTTTTGAGAAATTTCAAAAAAATGCTTGCAATTTAAGAAAAAGCGTGGTATAATACTATTATCATCATAATATTGTAACAAAAGACCGGAACGCTCCGGTCTTTTGTGTTGTGTGAAAGGATAGGGCATATGAGTACAAAGGATATGGCTTGTAATATCTTCAACCAACTTACCGAAGAACAGCTAAAAGGCTTTATTGCGCTTTTCGGCGGTATATACAGTACTGAAAATGACGATATGGCAGATCGCAAAGCAGCGTTTGAAAGAATGAAAAGCGTGTGCAGATATATCCCGGATCTTGATGAAAAGAAAGAACTGGCTGAATACAGGGAGGAGAAATACGGCAAATGAGAATATTGATCGACACAAATATCCTTATAGATTTTTATGCTGCAAGACCGGATCATTAAAACAATGCTGCCTAAATAATGGCTGCCTGTGCTGAAAGAAGAATTGACGGCTGTATAGCGGCACATTCTGTAACAAATGCTTTTTATATACTTCGTAAAGAATTACCGGCAGAAGTACGAAGAAATACTTTAAAAGATCTGTGCAGAATAATCGCTGTGGTCGGCGTTGACAGCAAAAAGCTTATTTCTGCGCTTGAAAATGATAAGTCCGATGACATTGAAGATCGTCTGCAAATGGAATGTGCAAAGGATTTTTCTGCCGATCATATAGTTACAAGGAATTTAAAAGATTTCCGGAACAGCGAAGTACCGGCTATACTTCCAAATGAATTTCTGGAACTGCTTAATGATAAATGAAAGGATAGATGAAATGGCTAAAAGCGGAAATACCGTATCTGTTGTATACGAACTGGCAAAACCTATTGCCGACGGTCTCGGCCTGAAAATATGGGACGTGACCTTTGAAAAGGAAGGGGCGATGTGGTACCTCAGGGTGCTTATCGACAAGGACGGCGGTCTCAGTATGGACGACTGCGAGGAAATGACCCGTCCGCTTTCGGAAGCGCTGGACAGGGCGGACCCTATCGAACAGAATTATATGCTGGAGGTAGGCTCTCCCGGACTGGGACGGGAACTTAAAAAGAAAGAGCATTTTGAAGAATTCCTTGAATGTCCCGTGCGGATAAGATATATACGCGAAACGGACGGTCAGAAGGAATTCATAGCGGTCCTCAAAGGCTTCAGCGACGGCGTCGTGTCGGTCGTGACCGAAGAAGGAGACAAGGAAATAGCTCTTTCGGATACGGCGTTTATCAGGCTTTATGATGACGATACAGACGAACTTTTTGATGAGAGTTAAGATATTGAAACAACACTTATATTTCGGTTCTCAATTTTTGATAACTATAAAATCATATATTTTTATAATACAGCAAGATCAAGGTGTAAAAAAGAAAACTAACGGTTTTTATCAACAACTCAACTCTCAACTCTTAACTTTCCAAACTATTATAAGGAGGAATTTATAAAAATGAACAAGGAATTTTTTGAAGCGCTCAGGCTTCTTTCGGAGGAAAACGGCATACCCATGGACCTGCTGGTGGAAAAGATAAAGCAGGGCATATCGAGAGCGGTAAAAAAGGAATATCCGGACTGTGAGGATTACAGAGTCGATATAGATCCGGAAAATGAAGTTTTTGACGTTATCCTTATGAGGACAGTAGTAGATATGCTGCCGGTTGATATGAGCGAGATAGCAATTGACGAAGCAAGAGCGTATACCGGTCAGCCCGTTCAGGACGGAGATGTTATAGAATATAAGCTCTCAACAGCCAAATTCGGACGTGTTGCCGCTCAGAACGCCAAGCAGGCTATCCGCACGGAAATAAAGAGCTTTGAAAGAGAACAGTACATCAACCGTTTCAGCGATAAAGTGCATGAGGCAGTTTCCGCAACGGTGCAGAGAGTTGAACCGGAAAGCGGAAATGCTACTCTTATGATAGACAAGAACGAGGTGTACTTATACAAAAATGAGCAGATCCCCGGAGAAAAGCTCAAGGAAGGCGATATAGTCAAGCTCTATATTTCCGATATAATCAATCCGGACAGAAAGCCTATGGTAAAGGTGTCAAGAACTCATAAAGATCTTGTAAAACGTCTTTTTGAACTCGAAATACCGGAAATTTACGACGGTACGGTAGAAGTCAAGTCCATTTCCCGCGAGGCAGGTTCAAGGACAAAAATAGCCGTATGGTCAAAAGACAAGAACGTTGATCCGGTAGGAGCCTGCATAGGTCCCAAGCACAGCAGGATAGGCAATATCGTAAACGAACTTAAAGGCGAAAAGATCGATATAATAGTTTACGATGAAGATCCTGCGGTATATATAGCTCATGCACTTGCTCCGGCAGAGGTGCTGAGCGTTCAGATAGAGGAAGGCGAGCAGAAATGCTGTACGGTAACGGTCCCGAACAATCAGCTTTCGCTTGCAATAGGAAACAAGGGGCAGAATGCCAAGCTTGCAGCAAGACTTACGGGCTACAGGATCGACATAAAGCCTGAAAATCCCGTTGAGTAAGGAAGTGAAGTATGGCACAGGTCGGAAAGATCCCTATGAGAATGTGCCTCGGCTGCGGTGAGATGAAGCCGAAAAAAGAGCTTATACGCGCGGTAAAGTCTCCGGAAGGAGAGATCACCCTTGACCTGACCGGCAAAAGATCGGGCAGAGGCGCTTATATATGCCGCGATACCGAATGTTTCCGCAAGGCAAGAAAAGCAAAACGTCTGGAAAAAGCTTTTTCCTGCCGGATATCCGACGAGGTCTATGAAGCTATGGAAAAGGAGCTGACTGACAGTGAGCAGACTGACTGATCTTCTTACCATATGCCGAAAGGCGGGGCAGCTTGAACTTGGTTTTGACGCTATGAAGGATTCTCTTTCATCGGGAAAAGCCGCAGCTGTCATAACGGCGGCGGATATCTCGCCGAAAACGGAAAAGGAAGTACGCTTCTTTGCCGGCAAAAGCGGAGTTCCGGCAGTAAGGTCGGAGATAACGCTCAATGATGCATACGGCTGCTTCGGGAAGAAAGCGGGTATATTTACCGTCTGCGGCGGAGGATTTGCGGAAAAAGCACTTGAAATACTGAATTATTCAGAAACGGATAAATGATATATCATATAAACGGAGGGTATACAGCCTATGAGTACAGCAAAACAGCCAAAGCTTAAAATAAACGAAATGGCAAAGGAACTTGGGGTAACGGGTCAGGAACTTGCGGATCTTATCAACGAAAAGCTCGGAGTTTCAAAAAAGCCGGCAGGTTCTCTTGAAAGCGGAGAAGTGAATTATATTCTTGAATATTTTTCACAGAATAACAATGTTGATTCCTTTGACGAATATTTCAGCACAAGGAACGACAAGCCTGCAAAGCAAGAAAAACCTAAGGCGGAAAAGAAACCTGCAAAAGCGTCCGCTGATAAGGCAGCAGAAAAGGAAAGTTCCTCCGAGGGCAGGACCGATAAAAAACAGGAAAGCCCCGCACAGGAAAAAACTTCCGGAAAGCCTGCCGGACAGGGCAAAAAGAAAGCGGAAAAGCCTGCCAAGGCTGCCGCAAAAGCGGAAAACAAGCCTCTTCCAAAGCCTATAGTACAAAATCAGGGCAGCAGGAACGACCGCTTCAACACTGCACAGGCTCTCAAAAACAGCGAGCAGAAGAAAAATAAGGAAAAACCGAAGAACAGACCGTCCGAACAGCAGTCCGGCAAAAAGAAGCTGGACGTAAAATTCGGCGACGCTGCCGCTGTTGTGGATCAGAAGATGCACACTGTCGATACAAGAGGCTCCTATGTGGAGATGGATAAGTACAACGAAAAGTACGACAATATGGCGAACGCTTCGGGAAGAGAGAACCGTAAGAAGGATAATTTCTCCAAAAAGCAGAAGCTTACCCAGAAGTCTCAGCAAAGGAAAAGCCAGCAGTATTCCACAAAGAAAGAGACCGAGACCGAAAAGCTCCGCAGACTGGAGCTTGAAAGAGCAAGAAAGCAGCAGCTGAAAGTCCTTATACCGGACGAGATAGTAGTTTCCGAACTGGCTGCAAGACTGAAGGTCACTGCTACCGAGGTCATCAAAAAGCTTATGCAGCTCGGCGAAATGTGTACGATAAATCAGGTAATTGATTTCGATACGGCGTCGCTCGTTGCGGAAGAACTCGGCGCAAAGGTAGAAAAGGAAGTCATAATCACCATTGAGGAACGCCTTATAGATGATTCGGACGACGACGGCGAGGGCGTTGAACGTGCTCCGGTAGTTGTTGTAATGGGTCACGTTGACCATGGTAAGACATCGCTCCTTGACAAGATAAGGAATTCCAATGTAACTTCCACGGAAGCAGGAGGAATTACTCAGCATATCGGCGCTTACAGAGTTACCTGCAAGGGCAAGGAGATAACGTTCCTTGATACTCCGGGACATGAGGCGTTCACCGCTATGAGAGCGAGAGGCGCTTCGATCACGGATATTGCAATATTGGTAGTTGCCGCTGATGACGGTATAATGCCGCAGACGATCGAAGCCATAAATCACGCAAAAGCCGCGGGAGTTTCCATAATAGTTGCCATAAATAAAATGGATAAAGAAGGCGCAAATCCCGATGCCATAAAGCAGCAGCTCACAGAATACGATCTTGTTGCGGAAGAATGGGGCGGCGACGTTATCTGCGTTCCGGTTTCGGCTAAAACGGGAGAAGGGATCGACGAACTGCTCGAAAATGTCCTGCTCGTTGCGGAAGTGGCGGAATTAAAGGCAAATCCCAACAGACTTGCAAAAGGTACTGTCATAGAAGCACGTCTTGACAAGGGCAGAGGTCCTATCGCAACGCTCCTCGTTCAGAACGGTACGCTGCACACCGGAGATATAATAATCGCCGGAACTTCCGTCGGACGCGTAAGAGTTATGACCAACGACAAGGGCAAGGCCGTAAAGGAAGCCGGTCCTTCGTATCCGGTCGAGATAACCGGTCTTGCGGAAGTGCCTTCGGCGGGAGATACGTTCAATGCGGTAGAAGATGAACGCCTTGCAAGAGAGCTTGTCGATCAGCGTAAACACGAGGCAAAGCAGGAACAGTTCAGACAGTATCAGAAGGTAACTCTTGACAACCTGTTCAGCCAGATAGAGCAGGGCGAGATAAAGGAACTTCCTATCATAGTCAAAGCGGACGTTCAGGGCTCGGTCGAAGCCGTAAAGCAATCGCTTGAAAAGCTTTCCAACGATGAAGTAAGGGTAAAGGTCATCCATGGAGCGGTAGGAGCCGTTTCCGAAGGCGATGTAATGCTTGCAAACGCTTCAAATGCGATAATCGTCGGATTTAATGTCCGCCCCGATCCGGTCGCTGCGGACAATGCTGAAAGGGACGGCGTGGATATACGCCTTTACAGGATAATCTATGACGCCATCGAAGAGATAACCACGGCTATGAAGGGAATGCTCGCTCCCAAGTTCCGCGAAGTCGAACTGGGACGCGTCGAAGTCCGTCAGGTATACAAGATATCCAATGTCGGAACGGTATCCGGTTCTTATGTCCTTAACGGAAAGATAACAAGGAACTGTGAGATACGCGTGGTGCGTGAAGGAATAATAATTGCCGACGATAAGCTTTCCAGCCTGAAACGTTTCAAAGACGACGTCAAGGAAGTGGCGGAAGGTTATGAATGCGGCATAACGCTTGAAAAATTCAACGACATACATGTAGGAGATATTTTTGAAGCATATGTTATGGAGGAATACCGCCCTGAATAAGAGTTAAGAGCGGAGTTATTGCAGTAACGCCTATATCTTTGGTTTCAATGCTTTTGTAGATTTAACTTTGCTTTGTCTCACGGCAGGCATTGATCTGAAAATAACTGAATAACGCCTGAAAGGGTGCAGGCTCAGCCTGCCTCTCAACTCTGGAAAGAAAGGTAAGAAAGATGCCAAATTTTAAAAATGGACGGTTGTCCGAAGACATAAAGCGGGAAATTTCCGGTCTTATAAGAGAAGAGATAAAGGATCCCAGAGTAAGGGACAAACTCGTATCGGTGGTAAGAACGGAACTTTCGGGAGATAATTCCCATTGTAAGGTATATATTTCCTGCATTGAAGGCGAAGCTGCGGCGAAGGACGCTGTTAAAGGACTTGAAAGCGCATCGGGAATGATAAAAAAACACATTTCCGGCGTTATGCGAATGAAAAAATGTCCTGAGCTGAAGTTTATCGCCGATAATTCGATAGAACATTCGGCTGAAATTTCTGAAATGCTGAAGAAAATAGACGCCGGCGAAGCTGAAAAGGAGTCATGATATCATAAATGCAGATAAATCTTAAAGAAACGGCGGAGTTCCTTAAAACGCACGATAACTTTTATATCCTTACCCATATGAATCCGGACGGAGATACGATAGGCGCCGGCTTTGCCCTTTGCTACGCCCTTCGCGGAGCGGGTAAAAATGCCAACGTGCTTTGTTCCGACGAGTTTCCGGAAAGATACGGATTTTTGTACAGGGATTATGAGCCGCAGAAATTTTCGCCGGATACCGTTGTAGCGGTGGATATTGCGGACGAAAAGCTTCTCGGCACGCCGCTTGCGGGATATAAAGGATATGTGGATCTTTGCATAGATCACCATATCTCAAATACAGGATATGCGAAGAAACAGCTTGTTTATCCCGAAGCTTCCGCAGCCTGCGAGGTGCTGTACAGAGTCCTTTCGGAGATGGACATAGTTCCGGATATCCTTACGGCTGAATGCCTGTATACCGGTATCGCTACCGACACCGGCTGCTTCAAGTATGCAAATACCACCGTTCTCGCCCATATAATAGCGGCGAAGCTTATGGACTGCGGCATTGACGCAGAGCGGATCAACCGCGATATGTTCGACAGGAAAAGCAAAAAAAGGCTTGCGGCGGAACAGCATATACTTTCTAATATGGAATATTATCTTGATGATAAATGCACTATTACGGCGGTAACCCTTGAGGATATGGAAAAAGAGGATTTTACCGGCGACGAACTGGAAGGAACGGCGGGAATGACCGTTCAGCCGGAAGGGATACAGGTAGGCATCCTCATAAAGGAAAAAGAACATGGAAAGTTCAAGATATCCATGAGATCGGCGTCTGATATCGATGTTTCGGCAATATGCGCCAAATTCGGCGGCGGAGGTCATACGAAAGCTGCCGGCTGCACCATTGAAGGAAAGCTTGACGATATAAAATTGCAGCTCCTTTCCGCAACGGCACCGACTATGGGTATAGATCTATGGCTGGCGTAAACGATAATAATGAACTGTGCGGGATAATATGCGTCAATAAGCCTGTCGGATTTACCAGTTTTGACGTTATTGCCAAACTCAGGGGAATACTTAAAATGAAGCGGCTTGGACACAGCGGCACGCTCGATCCTATGGCGACGGGCGTTCTTCCGATCTTGGCGGGAAGAGCCGCCAAAGCCTGTGATATAATGCCGGACAAGGATAAAAGCTATGAGGCGGGATTTCGGCTCGGAGCGCGTTCCGACACACAGGATCTGACCGGAAAGGTTGAGGAAACAAAGGGTTTTTCGCCTGTTCCCGAAGAAAAGCTTATTGAGACCATGCAAAATTTCCGCGGCAGGATAGTTCAGATCCCGCCTATGTATTCGGCTGTTTCGGTCGGAGGAAAACGCCTTTATGAACTGGCGCGAAAGGGCATTGAGATTGAACGTCCCGCCCGTGAGACGGAGATATATTCCCTTGAGCTCAAAGAATATGATGAAAATTCCGGAACAGGAAATATATCGGTCTCCTGCTCAAAGGGAACATATATAAGGACGCTTATAAACGATATCGGCGAAGCTCTCGGCTGCGGCGGGATAATGACTTCGCTCGTGAGAACGGCAGCCTGCGGCTTTGCTCTTGAGGACTGTGTTACTATAGACGAATTGCAGCGGCTTGCCTGCGAAGGCAAAATTTCTTCCGCAGTAAGACCGATAGAAAGCATTTTTGCCTGTTTCCCGGAAATAAGGCTCAGCGGCGCTCAGGAAAGAATGTACCGGAACGGCATCAGGCTCAGCCTTGATAAACTGAATTGCAGTATATCTTCCGAAAGAGTCAGGGTATACGGAGAAAAGGGTTTTATCGGAACGGCGGTGCCGGACGCTGAAAACGGCGTTCTGCGGGTGGAAAAGAATTTTTATATAGATTGAAAAGAAGGTATGACCTGTGACAGACCTGACCGGAACAAACAATGTGCCAAAGGGAAGCACGGCTGTTGCTATGGGGCTTTTTGACGGCGTCCACCATGGACACAGAGCCGTCATAGGACGTGCCGTGGAAGCGGCGAAAGGTCTTTCAGGAACGGAACCGGCTGTGTTTACGTTCGATACGCCTACTGTTACGTCAAAGGGAACGAGCGGCGTTGAATATATTTTTTCCCGTGAAATGAAGTTCGATCTTATAAGCGGATTGGGAGTGAAATATATATATTCTCCCGATTTTATGAATTTCAAGGATCTGTCCGGAGAGGAATTTGTCGGACTGGTGCTTTGCGGTAAGCTTTCGGCTGAATTTGCCGTCTGCGGAGAGGATTTCAGGTTCGGCAAAAACGCCTGCTGCGGAGTGACGGAGCTTGACAGGATGTGCAGGAAGCGCGGCATAAAGCTCATCACCGTGTCGGAGATCTCCGAGGACGGCAGGAAAATATCCTCAACGGAAATAAGGGAACTCATAAAAGCCGGAGAAATAAAAAAAGCAAACAAGCTGCTCGGTTCGGAATTTTCATTCCGGCTCCCGGTAGCTTACGGCAGACATCTGGGGCATAAGCTGAATTTCCCGACTATAAATCAGTATCTGTCCGGATCTCAGGTAAAGCCGAAATTCGGCGTTTATGCTTCAAAAACGGATATAAACGGACATATTTACGGAAGCGTGACAAATGTAGGCATAAAGCCTACGGTAGGAAGCGAAGCTCCTCTTGCAGAGACCTACATAATGGACTTTTCGGGAGGAGATCTGTACGGAGAGACTGTAAAAGTCTCGCTGGCGGACTTTATCCGTCCGGAAATGAAATTTTCCGGCATAGACGGATTAAAAGCCCGTATCGCTGAGGACACGGAAACTGCCCGCAGTATAATTTACGGAGGATATCATCTTCCGCACGGCGGCATATGATATTGAAAATTATTCGGAAAGAAGGATACTATGAAAACGGAAAATATCAGAACGCGTTTTGCGCCAAGTCCTACGGGTTTTATGCACATAGGCAACCTGCGCACGGCTTTGTATACTTATATTATTGCTAAAAAATACGGAGGAAAGTTCATTCTCCGCATTGAGGACACCGATCAGGGACGTTTTGTGGAGGGCGCGACCGATGTTATCTACAATACTCTCAAAGCCTGCGGACTGGAATGGGACGAAGGTCCGGACATCGGCGGTCCTGTCGGTCCGTACATTCAGTCGGAGCGCATGGGCATATTCAAGGAATATGCCGAAAAGCTCGTTGAGACCGGTCATGCGTATTACTGCTTCTGCACAAAGGAACGCATGGAGCAGGTCCATGCGGAACAGCAGGCAAAGGGCATTACTCCCACATATGACAGACACTGCCGCGATCTTCCCAAGGAAGAAGTTGAAAAGCTCCTTGCGGCGGGAACGCCTTACGTTATCCGTCAGAAAGTCCCTCTTGACGGCACGACGACCTTCCACGATGAACTTTACGGCGATATAACCGTTCCGAATGCCGATCTGGACGATCAGATACTTCTCAAAGCGGACGGTATGCCGACATATAATTTTGCAAATGTTGTTGACGATCACCTTATGGGTATAACTCATGTTATAAGAGGAAATGAGTATCTTTCCTCAACGCCTAAATATAACCTTCTTTATGAGGCTTTCGGCTGGGAGATACCGACTTATATCCACGTTGAGCGTATTATGCGGGACGCTGGTCACAAGCTTTCAAAGCGTGACGGCGACGCGTATTTCGGAGATTTTGTGGAAAAGGGATATTATATTCCCGCTATACTGAACTATATAGCGCTGCTTGGCTGGGCGCCCAAGGGCGAAAACGAGATATTCACACTGGACGAGCTCATAGACGAATTCGATATAGGAGGGCTTTCCAAGTCTCCGGCAATTTTCGATCCGGTAAAGATGAAAGCGATAAACGGCGAGTGGCTGAGGAAAATTTCCCACGAAGAGTTCAAAGCCGCTGCACTGCCTTATATCAGACAGACCTGTAAGAGGGAGGATATCAATATAGACGAACTTGTGAAAACTCTTCAGCCGAGAACGGAACTTCTTACCGAGATCCCCGAAAAAGTCGATTTTATAGACGAACTGCCGGAATATGAAAACGACCTTTTCTTCAACAAGAAGATGAAAACAACTCCGGAAACCGCGCTTTCCGCACTGACAGCTGCCGTTCCTGTGCTGGAAAATATCCCTGAAAGCGATTGGACGGAAGAAAAGATACATGAAGCCGTATTTGCTGAGATAGAAAAGCTTGGCGTAAAGAACGGATGGATGCTCCTGCCCATGCGGGCGGCTCTTTCCGGAAAAGCTCTCACTCCCGGAGGAGGCATAGAGCTGGCGGCTATACTGGGAAAAACCGACAGTATTTCCAGAATAAAGAAAGCAATAGAGAAATTATCCTGATGTGTAAACATATTTTAGCGCTTTGTCACAAAATAAACACAATAAGCTGATAAAATTGTTACCGGAAATATTACGGACAATTTCACCAAATATATAAACATATGAAAGAAGGCTGTTGCCAAATGATCGAAGTTCGCAACCTTACAAAACAGTATGGCGCGAAAAAAGCTGTTGACGATCTTTCCTTCACCGTGAACGACGGCGAGATATTGGGCTTCCTTGGTCCTAACGGCGCGGGAAAATCCACAACAATGAATATGCTGACCGGATATATATCGTCCACGTCCGGAAATGCGCTCATAAACGGCATAGATATTCTTGACGACCCTATAGAAGCAAAGAAGAATATCGGTTATCTTCCCGAAATTCCTACGCTGTATCTTGATATGACGGTAAAGGATTACCTGAATTTTATCTATGATCTCAAAAAATGCAAGCTTCCCCGCAAAGCTCATCTGGAAGACGTTTGCAGTCTGGTAAAGATAAATGATGTTTACGGACGCATAATCAGGAACCTTTCCAAAGGTTATAAGCAAAGAGTCGGTCTTGCGCAGGCTCTTGTGGGAAATCCTCCTATACTTATACTGGACGAGCCTACGGTAGGTCTTGACCCGAAACAGATAATCGAGATAAGGACGCTTATAAAAAAGCTCGGCAAAAAGCATACGGTGATCCTTTCTTCACATATTCTCTCGGAGATACAGGCTGTATGCGACAGGGTCATAATCATCAACGGCGGAAAGATCGCCGCTGACGATACTACGGAAAATCTTACGAAGAATATTTCCGCCGATCACAGGCTCATCGCCCGCATTGAAGGTCCGAGAGAGGAGATACTCAAGACCATAAAGAACATTTCCGGAGTTATCTCGGTAATTGCGGATATGGAACGCGAACCCGGCGTTTACGATTACGAGATCGAAGTAAAAGATGACGCGGATATCCGCCGCGAACTTTTCAAGAGGATAGTTTCCCGCAGCTGGGTAATGCTTGGGCTCAGATCCACGGAAATGACGCTGGAGGATATCTTCCTGAAGATCACCATGGGAGACGATGTTGTTATAAAAACAAAGCAGTCTGAGGAAGAGATCACCGAAAAATTTGAAAAGGACGCCGAAAATGTTCCCGAAAAAGCGGAAGAGACCGGCTCGGCAGACGAGGAACATGACGAAGGATCCGAAAAGGAGGATGAGGAATAATGGGCGCAATATTCAGACGTGAGCTGAAGGCTTATTTCACCTCGCCTATAGCTTACATTTTCATAGCGGTGTTTTATATCTATACATCTACGTTTTTCGTAAACTATAATATAATGTACGGCACTACGGATATGTCCACAGTATTTACAAGCGCGTTCACGATTATGATGATAATGCTGCCGCTGCTGACGATGAGACTTTTTACCGAAGAAAAGCGTCAGCGCACAGATCAGTGCCTGCTTACCGCTCCGGTAAATCTTTTCTCTATCGTTATGGGCAAATTCCTTGCGGCGGTATGTATCTTCCTTTGCGCTATGGCGATATATGTGCTTTACGTTATAACTCTTGTGGCTCTTGCAGGTTCTGTGGCATGGGCAACGGTAATAGGAACATTCATCGCGCTGCTGCTGATGGGATCCGCATTTATAGCGATAGGCATATTCGTTTCGGCGATGACTGAAAGTCAGGTAGTTGCGGCTATACTTAGCTTTATAATCATTATGGCGTTCTATCTTATAGATATGCTGGCAGGACTTGTTCCCGTTGAATGGCTGAAAAATATCATGGCGGCTCTGGGATTTTACACAAGATATTATGAATTCACAACGGGCATACTCAATGTTCCGAGCCTTGTGTTCTTCATAAGCGCGATATTCGTTTTCAATTTCCTGACGGTGCGTGTACTGGAAAAGCGCCGCTGGTCTTGATGAACAGGAGGTAATTGAAATGAAGATAAATACCAAGAAACTGAAATACGGCGCTGCCGCAACGGTGATAACCGTTGTCGTGATCGCGCTGGTGGTCCTGCTGAACGTGATAATCTCCGCTCTCAGCGACAGATACAATATGAGCATCGACCTTACTCCCAACGGGGATTTTGAGATAAGTGACGAAACAAAGGATTATATTGCCTCGCTCAACGAAAACGTTGAAATATGCACGACCGTTGACGAACTTGCTTTTGAGACTTCCGAAAGCATTTACTACCGTCAGGCGTATGAGGTACTGAAAAAGTATGAATACAATTCCGATAAGATAGACGTAAATTTCGTTGATATGACCGTTGACCCTACTTATGTTGAAAAATACAAGCAGTATTACGACGGAAGCATTTCCGATTACAGCATAATCGTTTTCAACAATAATTCCCACAGGA
>CANRJZ010000022.1 GCA_947631055.1 uncultured Clostridia bacterium
CATAAGCTGGTGTGCTTTAAGTTCGCCGCTCAATATTGCTTCTTTAATACCGTCCTTGACCTGTTCGTACATGGGCTTGTTGCCGGCGGCATTAATAAATAGATTCAAGCTGTTACCTCCTTTACTGTGTATAGCTGATATATACAGTATATCAACATATACACAGTTTGTCAAGTGTATATGATAAAGTATTATAATTTTGTTAAATTGTTACAAAAATATATGGATCGCTTGTGTATTTATACAAAAATATGTTATAATTGTAAGAAAGCAGCCGAAAAGTTGTGTATATAAACAGAGCAACATTTTTGAGGTGATAATGTTTGTATTATTGGACAACATCAACAAATGTAATTACAAAATTTGTGAATTCATACAAATTTACGCTATAATGAAAAAAATAGCGCTTATGGATTGTATTAATTATAAAAGCAATTAAAATTGCGCCGAAAGGAAGGAAAATTTATGAAAAGATCAAAAGCGACCATCGCAAAAACAGCGGCTCTTGTTATGGCTGCAATGATGGCTTCTGCGGCAGTGCCTATGAGCGTTTATGCCGTTCCGAACAGCACCGCATCTTCAAGCAGTGACGCCGACTTGCAGACCGCACTTACCACCGTTAAAAAGCGTATAAAAGTTCCCGATGAACTGACGGAATTTGAGTACGACACAAGCGAAAGCTACAAGACAAAAATCTATAATTTCAAATGGCACAAGAAAAATGAATATTCCCCAAGACTGGAAGTAAGCGTTACGGGGAACATCATTACAAATTACAATTATTATGACAGCAGCAAAAATTATTATGGAAACGCAAGCATTGCAAAGCTCTCCAACGATCAGATAATAGCTAAAGCAAAGGAATATGTTTATCAGCTTGATCCTGCTTTCAAGGACAAGGTAAAATTTGAAATGAATTATCTGAGTATCAACAGTGACGAAGTGTCTGTATCATTTGCAAGATTTGAAAATAACGTTCCCGTTGAGCCGAACGGCGGCAGTCTGACCATAGACAAAAATACCGGCGAACTTATTTCTTTTACTGCAAATTGGTGGGAAAATGCAAGTTTTGACTCTCCTAAAAATGCAAAGACCGAAAAAGAGATCGAAGAGGCTTACAAGTCTCTCTGCAAACTGACACCATATTACAAAATTTCGACAAATTGGCAAACAAAAGAAAATACCGCGCGTATAGTTTATGAGCCTGATTTTAATTCTGAAATTGACGCTTTCACAGGCAAAAAGTCCACCATCTGGGAGGATATGAACGAGGCGGAAGGCACACGCTATTACGGCGGATTTTATGCCAATCCTGCTACGGGCATTGAAGCAGTTGATGAAGAAACAGCATTAGATGATGCCGGAGTTTCATTTACCGAGTCGGAACTTGAAAAGATAGAGATCGACAAAAGTCTCATCACTCCCGAAAAGGCTTTTGAACAGCTCAAAAAAGACAAATTTGCCGCTCTTACCGACGATTACGAAATAAAAAGTTATGACATTTATTCCGACGAAACGAACGACAGACCTGTTCCGCTTACAACGGCGGAAAATTCCGACAGCAAGGAAAAGGAAAAAGAACCGGATTATTATATGTCCATTAATTTTAGTGTAAAAAGCAAACTAAAAGATACATACGAGGGATATAAAAATATCAATGTTCAGATAAACGCAAAGACCGGAAATGTTATGTACATAAGCAAATATGGCAAATCCGGAGATCTGCCTAAGCTTGATGTTCCAAAAACAAAAGCCATTGCTGACAGCGTTTCAAAGACTTATGCAAAGGATATAATTTCCGGATACAAGTCCGACAAGTCAAACAGCGATCCCGTTGAAACATGGGGCAAAAACAACGAATATTACGAAACAGCGAGAACATTCATTTACAACCGTTATGTAAATGGTATTCAGGTTTACGGTGACTGGATCCACATAACCGTTGACTCGGAGGGAACCGTAACAAACTACAGCTTTAACCACACGGAAGATGTGAAATTCCCGTCGTCTGATATTCTTTCGACAGATGAAGCCTTTGCAAAACTTTACGAACAGAAGGACTTCAATTATTACTATGACGGCTGGACAGCCAAGGACGGCAAAGTAAAAACCTATCTTCTTTATCAGATGGACAGTTTCTATATCAATGCAAAAACCGGAAAACTCTGCAATTGGAGCGGTGAGGACATCAAAGAAAGTATTGACACAACAAAAATAAAATACACGGACATAAAAGGCATACCGCAGGAAAAAGCGATCCTTGAACTGCAAAGACACGGTGCAATGCTTTCCGAGGATAAAAAATTCCGTCCGAACGACAATATAGAATATAAGGAATTTGAAAATCTGCTTTATTCCGCACTTAACGGTGAAGTGGCTGTTGATGAGGAAGTCTTAGTTCCGGAAGAAGGTTCATCGGAAAATTCCACAAAAGCGAATACTTCAAAATATATCACCCGCGAACAGGCAGCCGTGATATTTGCAAAAGCAAGCGGTTTCGGCAGTTATGCAGAACTGAAAGGAATTTACAAAACACCGTTCAGCGACGTAAAGAGCAGCAACGAAAACATCGGCGCAATTGCAATTGCCTATGCAAAGGGATTCCTTAAAGGTGAAAACGGCAAATTCGGCGGAGAAAAAAATATTACCCGTGCAGAAGCAGCACAGATAATATACGACTATATTATAAATAATCAGAATACCGCAAAGTGATTTTCATAAAATTCTTCCTTACAGAAAGATCGCGTACCGGAAATTTATCCGGTACGCGACTTGTTTTTATTCAAATATGCTGCATATTTTGGAAGTTTCTTTTATACCGTTTGTGCCGTTTATAAGATTTTCGCCCCAATCGGGAGAAAGCACCGAACCGTCCCATTCGTTGGCAATATCAAGATATTCCACACCGCCGCCGTTGCCTTTCCAGCTCCAGCCTAAATACCCGATGTTGTTTTCGGTACAGTACTGCATGATATATTCTTCTTTTACATCACCGTCTGAATGGTTATAACCGAATTCACCGACGCACACGCAAAGTCCCTGCGATGTTGCACCCTCAAGATTTGAACTTATAGTGTTTTCACTCTTTCCGGCAGTTCCGTACATATGAACGGAAAACATCGTGTTTTTCAACGGGTCGGAATCAAAAACTTCCTGTCCGAAGTCCTGTATACATTTTCCGTACTGTCCCCAGCCTGCTGAATCCACCATAATTGTGTTCTCGATACCTGCTTCACGGATCTTAGGAATAACAGAAACATAACCGTCGCGCCATTTTTTGCTGTCCCACGTTCCTACCCATTCGTTGGCAATATTGAGGATAGCGCAGTCTTCATTTCCTATAAGGGCGTCCTTGACTTCTATCCAGTAATCGGCTATCTTTTCAAGAGTTTCTGTGCTGTCGTCACCGGTACCGTCATGGACTTCAACTATTGCGATAAGTTTTCTGTCCCTGCACATCTGTATAAGGTTTTTTACGGTATCTGCATCGTCTTTCTGCCACTGTATACCGTTTGCAAGAACTATCCGCACGGAATTTGCTCCCGTTGCAGCAATAGCGTCAAGAGCGACAGTGTCCTGATCCCTGAACCATGAGTGAGCGTGATTTATCCCGCGGAAAACAAATTCATTACCGTTAGCGTCAAGAAGCTTTGTACCGTCAACGGTAAAGCCCTCATTTTGAGCAGCCTCCGCCGCAGAAGCAGTGGTTTCCGAAGCGGCGGAAGTATTCTCCGTTTCACTGTTTTGGGAATTTCCGCAGGCGGTAAGAGAAATGACAAGCAGCATAGAAACAAACGCAGAAATGATTTTTTTCATAAATAACTTCCTTTCGTTGAAAATATATTCTGCATAATCAATTATACATCATTTTCCACAAAATGCAATAGCTTTCAGCAATTCCCGCCGTAAATATTGCCAAAATAAAAAAATTCAAAAAATATATCTAAAATTTACATTGTAATTTTGTATATACCGCACTATAATTAAGAAAATTATTTGAATTATAATGTGTGAATGGAGCGGTTTTATGGCGGCAACTAAGGATCTGACAAATGGCAAACCGATAAAGCTTATTCTTGGATTTGGTATCCCTCTGCTTTTCGGATTTTTATTTCAACAGTTCTATAATGCGGCAGATACTGCCATTGTAGGGCGTTTTCTCGGCGGTGACGCTCTCGGTTCGGTAGGCTGCACCGGTTCTATCAATTTCCTTATAATAGGATTTGTCATGGGAATATGCAACGGTTTTGCAATACCCGTTGCTCAGTCATACGGCGCAGGTGACTTCAAGGAATTGCGAAAATACGTAACAAATTCCTTGTGGCTATGTATCATTTTTGCGGCAGTTATCACAGCGGCAACATTGATATTCTGCAGCGACATACTCACGATAATGAATACTCAGCCGAATTTTTTTAAGCGTGCATATACTTATATTTTTACAATATTTGCCGGTATTCCGGGGTACTTCCTTTATAATATGACTGCCGGGATACTGCGTTCTCTCGGCGACAGCAAAACTCCGGTAAGCTGGCTCGTCATCGCTTCAATAATAAATATAATACTTGATATCGTTTTTATAGTGTGTTTTCACATGGACGTATTCGGAGCCGCTCTGGCAACGGTAATTGCTCAGTTTATTTCGGGATTTGGCTGCCTTAACAGGATATGCCGCGGATACGGTATCCTCAAGCCTGAGCAAGATGAATGGAAGTTCAGCCTTCCGCATATCGGAAAACTTTGTACAATGGGACTGCCTATGGGCCTGCAATACTCTATCACCGCAATAGGAAGCGTTGTTCTTCAAACGGCGGTAAATGGCCTCGGAGAAACTTATGTAACAGCCATTACGGCGGCAAACAAGCTTTCAATGTTTATGTGCTGTCCGTTTGACGCAATGGGATCAACAATGGCAACTTATGCAGGTCAGAACGTAGGTGCCAGAAAGTGGGAACGTCTTAACCAAGGCATAGGAGCATGTACGCTGCTCGGATTGGTATATTCCGTACTCGCTTTTATTATCCTTTTCTTTGCGGGCGACAGTCTTGCAATGATATTCCTTGACGAAGATAGCCGCTTTATGCTTCCTCTTGTAAAACAATACCTCACTACCCTTTCAGCATTCTATTTCCCGTTGGCACTGGTAAATATAGTACGTTTTTTTATTCAGGGAATGGGATTTTCGCCGACAGCCACGTTTGCCGGAGTTATGGAAATGACTGCAAGAGCAGGAGTCGCTTATTTGGTCAATGTCTATGGGTTTGCAGCCGCCTGCTTCTCATCTCCGGCCGCATGGATATTAGCCGACCTGTTCCTGATACCGGCTTATTTTGTATGCAGAAAACGTCTTATAAAAAAGAATTCTCCGCATAATAATGAGATAATTTCATCGGAAACTTAAAATTCATAAGGAGGTTTATATATGAACAGCGAAAAGGCAATTGCGCTTACATTTGATGATGGTCCTAATCTTGTCACCACGCCGGAAGTTCTTGATATACTTGAAAAATATCATATCCCTGCAAGCTTTTTTGTATGCGGCAATAACATTGATGCTGAAACAGCCGAAGTTATGCGCCGTGCTGTAAAAATGGGCTGTGAGATACAAAACCATTCCCGCAGCCATTCCGATATGACAAAAATGTCACTAAAAGATATCCTGGACGAAATTGATTTTACATCGGACGCTGTTGAAAAAGCCGTAGGAAAACGTCCGGAATTTTTCCGGCCGCCGTACATAGCGGTAAATGACCTTCTTTTTGACAATATTGATCTGACGTTCATTCAAGGAGTAGGAGCGGAAGATTATATTGACGATATTTCTCCGGAAGAGCGTTTCAAAAGGATAATAGATCAAACAAAAGACGGGATTATCATACTTCTTCACGACGCAAAAGGCAATTTTCGTACCGTAAAAGCCATTGATATGATAATTCCTGAACTTATAAAGGACGGTTACAGATTTGTGACTATATCAGGACTTTTCAAAGAAAAAAATATTGTTCCGAAAAAAGGTATACTATATACGAACGTTTTTCAGGAAGAACGTTATTACCACTAAAAAGATAAAGGCTGTTTTCTTAATAAAGGAAACAGCCTTTTACTTATCTATAAGCTCTGCTGAATAATCTTCATTCAGTTTCCATACCTGATAAGCGCTTCCCGATGAAACAGAATCCGAACTTATCACCACGGAATTGATTCCGGCAGCCTCCGCTGCTGCTATTTCACCGTTAAGTCCCTTGTCAAAAAGCGGAGTATATAAAAGTATGCCCTTTCCGCTCTCAGAAATAAGGCTTAACGGTATTCTTTCACCGCTATACGGCGTTGAAGTATCGTATCCTCCTGCAAATCTGTAATCCGCAAACTTTATCTGCAGCGCCGATATATCAGCCGGTTCGGTTATGTCAAAGGATTCAAAAGTACCATTGAAGCAGCAATATACTGTAGATTCAAAGCCGCATTTCAAAAGTCCCAGCGCAGCTGCGAGCATACCTTCTACAGCGCGTTCATTTTCAAAGACGTCATTTCCTCCGCAAGGGTCGAGAACTATTATCTGCTGGATAGTTTCAACCTCGTCATCAAGACGGACCATATATTTTTCTCTTTTTGATGACAACTTCCAGTTTATTCTGCGTATAGGGTCTCCTTCTGCATATTCTCTGTGAGTATATCCCGGTATACCTCCAAAATTGGAATATCCGTCGTTTTCTTTGGTTTCCTCGGATTCATCGGAAAATTTCGCTCTTTCCGCCGCTGAACGCAGCAGCGGAGAATCGCCGGGTATATCCGGAACATCAGGAAAAACCTTTATCTCACATTCCGGATCTGCACATTGGATATCAAATCTGAAAAAGCCCATATAATCGTAAAGTAATGAACTTTCCGCGCCGATCCTGCAAATGCCCCATACTTTGGCCTTATATTGTATTTTTATTTCCGACACTGATCGCGGAGGTATACTTATCACACAACTTGACGCATCCGGCGGATAATCAAGATTTTTAGGAAGAAAAAGACTTATTTTTACTGCCGGCACCGGATAAATGCTTTTATTTTCGGCAATTATCCTCATAGTTGCCGTTTCGCCTTTATAGAGCATACTGCGGTCAACGTCAACAGTAATTTTAACCTTGTGCGTCAGTTTGAAAAAAAGAGTAACACCGAAAGAAAAAATCGGAGCAAACACAAGCATATAAACAAATACCCAGCCGACCGAAGCAGACATATATAATGCAAAAAACAAGCCAAATCCTATTGCCATAAGATAAAGAATGACCTTTGATATCAATTGTCACACCTCACTCGGTAGGTACAATTACCCTTTTCATTATCTGTTCTATTGCATTTTCCGGAGTATCATAAATTGATTTTCCTTTCGGAGAAAGCATTAACCTGTGTGCAAGGGTGCAAACGCAGCAATCCTTGACGTCCTGCGGAGTTATATATTCCCTGCCTTTTATAAAAGCCCAAGCTTTTGCTGTTTTATAAAGAGCAATACTTCCACGCGGACTCACTCCGAGTTTTATGCCTTCGTCATTTCTGGTAGCGTTTATTATAGAAAGTATGTAGTCCTTTACATTATCTGCAACAGTTACTTTTTTAACCTGTTCCTGAAGGTCGGTTATATCGTCTGTCTCAAGAACAGGTGATATTTTATTTATAGGATTTTCGTATTCGTTTCTTTCAAGTATGGAAAGTTCCTCTGCCTTTGTAGGATATCCCATACTTATTTTCATTATAAATCTGTCCATTTGCGCTTCTGGAAGATGATATGTACCGTATGTTTCGACCGGATTCTGCGTTGCAAGTACCATAAAAGGACGAGGAAGAATATAGGTTTCACCGTCTGCACTGACCTGATGTTCTTCCATTATTTCAAGAAGAGCAGACTGAGACTTAGGCGAAGCACGGTTTATCTCGTCTGCCAGCAGGAAATTGCAAAATGCGGCTCCTTTTCTGAATTCAAATCCTCCCTTTTCGCGGTCAAGCATTGAAAATCCGGTAATATCAGACGGCATGATATCCGGCGTCATCTGAACGCGGCTGAAAGAACCGTTTACAGATCTGGCAAGAGCTGCCGCAAGCTGAGTTTTTCCCACACCCGGCACATCTTCAACAAGTATATGACCTTCGGTAAGGAGCGCAGTAACGGCCTGTGTTATTGTCTCACGCTTTCCGACTATTACTTTTTCGATATTATCAATAAGCAAAGTTATTTTTTCGTTCATATTTATCCTCCATATATTTTATAAAATAAGCCCGGGATTTGATATGATATCCCGCACTTCATCTCTTGTAAGCAGCTGTGTCCCTTGAGTACCTTCAAGAAAGATCTCCTGCGAGACTTCCACGAGATCAAAAGAATTTTCCAGAACGCCCATTATTTCCGGTATGATAACATCATCAAGGCTGCTTGTGAGCAGTCCTAAAGCAAGAAGCGGATTTGATGCATTTTTATATTGATCCGAAGTATTTTCTATATTTTCAAGAGCTTTTATAAGCCTGTCAAAATATTTAAGGCTATCATCATAAAGCTTGCCAAAATTTTCACCGTATGAATATGCATCGGAATATTTTTTTTCAAATTCGTCACGTATACCGGAAACATCAGCCTGCATTTTCCCGTAATCAGCCGAAAGCAAAGATGAAACATCGCTCATATTCAGATTTTCAAACAGCATATTCACCGTTTCTATCACTCCGCTTTCCATTTCGGCAGCGATACGCTTTTTTTCTTTAAGTTCAGGGCGGGTCTCCCTGCTGCTGTATTCATATCCGTCAAGGAAATAATGCTCTATAAGGTAATTTACAACAATATTTTTTTCACTCTCCGTCAAAGTAAACATAGAACGCAGCGGTATCCCTGTCCTGTCCTCAGGAAGAAGTCCTCCCCTTGTGAAATCGGTTATAATTTCTTCCCGATCGGCAGTAGTTTCTGTAACGGAAAACTCTGTTTCCGTCAATTCCTGTTCAGAAACAGCAGTTTCATATGTCGTTTCAGTTTTCGTCGTAACGGATACTGTCGTATCGGCTGTTGTTACCGGCGGCTTTGTTTCCAGTTCTTCCGTAACAAGAACATCGCCCTGTTCTTCAAGTTCTTTTTCAGCCTGTTCCTCGGCTTTTTTAAGCTCGGCTTCAAGGCGGCTCTGCATAACAGCTTCCGCAAGAGTCTGTTCTTTTTCGGCGG
The DNA here is from genome assembly GCA_947631055.1 of uncultured Clostridia bacterium. Taxonomy (GTDB): domain Bacteria; phylum Bacillota; class Clostridia; order Oscillospirales; family Ruminococcaceae; genus RGIG8773. Next base: position 9,191 of record CANRJZ010000022.1, read on the forward strand.
CTTCCGCAGCATATTTTTCCGCAAAATCCGATGCAGCTGCCAGACATATTACTCCAAAAATTATCACAAATAATATTTTTAATATCTTGACCATAAGCGACCTCTCAAAAATCAACCGGAACGGCGTGTAAGGTCTTTCCTGCTCAATGCTGCAAGGCAGAACACATACATTAACAATGACGCTGCAACAAGTATTGCACACCTGATAAGCTGACTTTCGGTATCATTGGAATATACCATTGTATTAAGCATACCAATACATATGCCCGCAAGAAGAGAAATAAACAGCGCGGCTGATTCGCGTCCGAAAACAACAGAAACAAGCATATTCACCATTCCGCAGAAAAAATAGAACATCAGCACCGCTGCTGAAGCGCATATCAGCGTAGGTACCGGAGGAGACGCAAAATCCGATGCGGGATTTCCCATCATGACCCTGAATCCTACAAATCCGCTGCTCCACACATCACTGAAAAAGAAAGTCCTTGAACATACCGTAAGGTCTATTGCCACAACTGCCGCAAAAAATATAACAGTATTTACCGCATAAACAATAAGTTTTCCCGCAAGCCAGTCAGAACGGCTGTGACATCGAAGTATCTCAATACCGCCGAACCCGCTTCCGAACATTATTCCGCAGACCGTAAAAAGATATGCGGGCAGATATATAAAAACTATATTTATCGGATCTGTCATTATCATAAAAAGTATTTCAAATGAAGAAAAAGCTGCCGTATCAGCAAGATCAATGTATCTGCTCACGCTTACCGCTGCCGAAAAAGCGACTGCCGCTATAGCAAGACACCATCTTGCCGCAGGTATATGTTCCGAAATGCCGAAAGCCGCTCCGCGCAGAATTTTCATTTCAGGCAGCTCCTTTCGTTAAGATCTGGTTTCCCCTGTTTTTTCAATAACGATCCCTGCCGCTGTAAGGATCAGCCCTGCCAAAGCAAGTACAGACGGAATTATAAACCTGTCTGACGTAATATTCCCTCCATATATTTCCGGCGAAAGATCAAGAGGAGGATAAAAGCGTTCCAGATCAAGATGCGGGAACGCATATGTGCAAAACAGATATATTACCTGAGGTATCACTGCCGGAATATATCTTTGACGATTTACAAAAGTAAGACCATAAGAAAAGACCGCATATCCAAATCCGAAACTCAAAGCAAGAACAAATCCCTTTGCTGATCCGGCAATATTATTTACCTGCCCTGCAGCCAAACAAAACACAAACAGCAAAAGCTGAGGGATAAGCAGCACCATTCCTCCGGATATCCCGCATACTGCAAACCTTATAAACTCATATCCGTTATTTCTCATCTTTGTGTTCATCATTATCCTGAAATGAGTTTCTTTTTCAATCATTATCATTGTAGAATAAGGCATAGCAGCAAGAAGAGGCGCGGCGAAAGGAAGTATGTACGATCGTGATCTGCTGTATATATCGCCGGACATACCGTCCGTAAGCATAAAATAAACCGCCGGACCAAAAAGTGACAGTATTCCCAGAATAAGACCTATAAAAAACGTCGGTTCAGAAAAAGCTCTTTTCAGATCGGTTTTCAGGAATTTCATTGTTCGCACTCCCTTACGGTGCAGTTATCAATAATAAATTTTTTTGTACACAAGGTTTCTATATCCTCGGCAATATGGCTTGCCATAACTATTGTCGCCCCGTTTTCGTTAAGTTCCAAAAACAGTTTTCTTACTTCATTTGCAGAATTCGTATCAAGGCTGTTCATAGGTTCATCAAGTATTATAAGTTCAGGTCTGTTCATGACCGCCTGAATTATTCCAAGCTTTTGCCTCATTCCTAATGAATATGCACGGACAGGGCGGCGATCCTTCGAATCAAGACCCAATCTTGAAAGAAAAGCTTTTATATCGTCTTCCGAAGCAGGCGACGAACTGAGCGAATTAAGTATTTTAAGATTTTTCATTCCGCTGTAATGAGGTATAAACCCCGGAGTTTCAATCATAACTCCCATTGGATCTATGAATTTTCTTTTTTTAGTGATATTTTCACCATTGTATAAAACAGAGCCGGAATCGGGGATCATCAATCCTGACATAAGCTTGAAAATAACTGTTTTTCCGCTTCCGTTTCTTCCGATAAAGCCGTATATCCCGCCTTTGTCAAGGGAAAAATCAACATTATCAAGCACGGTCTCGCCGCCGAAGCTTTTTTTGACATTATTGAAGCTTACAAGGCTCATACGATGATCCTCCTTAATGGCAGACTATAATATATTATCATTTTACCACATTATGACCATATCTGTCAAGAGCGTATGAAAGCATATGAGCCAATAATTTACAGTAAAATATACAGAGGATATGTCTCAAAGCCGGCATATCCTCTGTATATATCTATGGCAATTTAAAGAAGTAAGCATTTACCGTATCATCGGATAATTATTTTCCGATATTGATCTGACCGATCCCGTATATGCGTCCGATCTGTTCATTTCAGTCATATTTTCCCAGAAGCGTTTTGGCATATTATTCATACGGCAGCGTGGATTTCTTCTTTCACTGATCTCAATAGTATCATAAAACTCTCTCCACAGCATACGGAAATCTTTTTCACGTTCATCGGCGTCAGGCATTTCAAAATCTATATTTTCCATGATCTCTGCCTTATTATCAAAATAAACAAGCGCCATTCGGTGACTTTTATCATAAATAAAAAATTTTTCATTTCTGAGCCTGTCTACGAAATGATCTGCAAGCAGCGGTATCACTTTGTTTTTAGGACTTATTACCGCTGAAAGATATCCTCCTGAATCGGAAAATCTTATAAAACCTTTAAAAAGGTGTGATTCATTGGTCAGATCGTAAACAGCTTTATTAAGCAAATTCACCGTATCGTCAGCAAGCATTTTCTCGATTTTTCTTCCGTATAGAAGTCCTTTTCTTATATAGTCAAGAATAAGCACATCTTTATTCGGAGCGCATGTCAGAAACGCATACTTTATAAATAAAAGTGCTTCCTCGGAAATTTTCTTTGATATCCCGCGTATGACCCTTTCAGAACGTATTGTATTTGTTTCTATAAACTTTATTTCTGACAGGCTTAGCTGATCCGATCCGTGCGCTGTTATATCCAAAGGGATCTCCTTTTTCAGATAGCTTTCAAAAACACAGCACATAAGTCCGTCAAAAGTACCGTCATAGTAATATATCACATCTCTCTCGTCAGACATTTTACCCTATCCTCCAATGTAGGAAAAATATTTTTATCGTCAAAAAAAGATATCTGCATATCGGAAAAACTTTTATTTTCGTTTTCTTTCACAGCACATTCAGACATAAGCTGACGTATTACGCCTTCTTTTGTAACTATAAGTCCGTCCATTCGTTTACCGCCGCAAAGTATAAAATAAATTGCTCTTTTAAGGACTATCCCCAGCTTTTTAAGATCATTGTAATCCAGTTTTGCATAACGTCTTGCGGTAACGATCCGCTGTGCCGATCGGACGCCTATTCCCGGAACTCTTAGCAACATTTCATAATCAGCGCTGTTTATCTCGACCGGAAAACATTCAGGATGATGGATCGCCCAATTGCATTTGGGATCAAGCATCGGATCAAGATCCTGATGTGTTTCGTCCAGTATTTCTTCCGCTCGGAACCCATAAAACCTTATAAGCCAATCCGCCTGGTAAAGGCGGTGTTCCCTCAATAGCGGCGGCTTAGTTCCTGCCGGAGGGAGCAGCTTCTGATCCCCTACTGGAACATAAGCCGAATAAAAAACTCTTTTTAAACTGTATTTTTTATACATCGCCTCGGAAAGGCGGAGTATCTGGAGATCCGTATCCGGCGTAGCACCGATTACCATTTGAGTGCTTTGTCCTGCCGGAGCAAATTTAGGAGCAGACTTGTATTTGACTATTTCATATTTATTTTCCATAATTTTTTCGCTGATATGTCCCATTGGCAGGAGAATGGAATTTTTAGATTTGTCCGGAGCAAGCTTCGCCAGACTTTTTTGCGAAGGCAGTTCGATATTAACGCTTATCCTGTCGGCAAGGACGCCGAGACGATTTATAAGCTCAGGAGCAGCACCGGGTATGGCTTTTGCGTGTATATATCCGCGAAAATCATATTTGCTGCGAAGTATAGACAGTGTTTCGATCATCTGTTCACAAGTGTGATCCGGACTTTGTATTATACCGGAACTTAAAAAAAGTCCTTCAATGTAATTCCTGCGGTAAAATTCAATTGTCAGATCAGCGATCTCCGATGGAGTAAATCTTGCGCGCGGAACATCATTACTGCGCCTGTTTACACAATATTTACAATCAAAAAGGCAGTAATTCGTCATCAGTATCTTTAAAAGAGAAATACATCTGCCATCTCCTGCAAAACTATGGCATATGCCACCGGCAAAAGTATTGCCCATGCCCTCTCCGCCTGTTCCGCGGCGTTCAGTCCCGCTGGAAGTACAGGCTGCATCATATTTGGCTGAATCCGAAAGGATCCTGAGTTTTTCGGAAAGTTCCATTATCATATCTCCAAACGCAACAAATGTTCTTATATTATTATAACACAAAGATACTACTTTGTAAACACATTTTATAGAAAAAATCGAACAAATTTTCTGATGATATTTTGAACTAATTGCACATATGTTCCTATAAAAGAAATAATATCAATAATTTTTGAAAAACACTTGCATTTTCGGAATTAGTATGATATAATATGTATGTTTCTGCCCCCATAGTTAAATGGATATAATAAACCCCTCCTAAGGGTTAGTTGTGAGTTCGATTCTCGCTGGGGGTGCCACTTGACTTCGCAAGTGAGTTTTGCGAAGTTTTTGATTGCCGCCTGCGCTTTAGCGCGTTGTGGCATAAAATCTTTAAATCATTAAAAGGAAGTAATCATTATGGCTGCACAAAAAGGAGATCTGCTTTCATACAGACCGGATATCAAGCTGCTGGACGCTACTATAAGAGACGGCGGACTTGTAAATGATTTCCGCTTTTCGGACGAATTCGTCAAGGCTCTTTACGAGACAAATGTAAAGTCCGGCATCGAATATATGGAATTCGGCTACAAAGCGTCAAAGGAACTTTTCAAAAAAGAAGATTTCGGAAAATGGAAATTCTGCGATGAAGAAGATATACGCGCTGTTGTAGGTGAAAACAATACCGATCTTAAACTTACCGTTATGGCGGACGTGGGACGCTGCGATTTCCGCAAGGATATAATTCCCAAAAAAGACAGCGTTATCGACACGATCAGGATCGCCACATACACTCATCAGATGCCCGGCGCGCTGGAAATGATCGAATACTGTCATGAACTCGGATATGAAACTACGGTAAATATCATGGCAATTTCCGCAAATCGTGAAGAGGATATTTCAAAAGCGCTTGAACTTGTATGTGCAAGTCCTGTTGACGTAATATATCTTGTTGACAGCTATGGTTCGCTTTATCCGGAACAGCTCCGCAAGCTGGCTTATGAATACTGCAATGCAGCGGAAGCAGTAGGCAAGAAAGTCGGTATCCATATGCACAACAATCAGCAGCTTGCTTTTGCAAACACTATCGAGGGCATAGCCTGCGGCGCAAGCTATGTTGATGCAACGATGAGCGGCATGGGCAGAGGCGCGGGAAACTGTTTTATGGAGCAGATGCTGAGCTTCCTGAAAAATCCTAATTACAAACTTACTCCTACGCTTAAATTCATTGAAAAATACATTGCCGAGGAGAAAGCCAAGGGATCGGTATGGGGATATGATGTTCCGTATATGCTCACAGGCGCGTTCAATCGTCACCCAAGAGCGGCGATCGCGTTCATAAAGGAGCAAAAGACCGATTACAGCGGACTCTATCAGGATCTGCTTTATGAGATAAGCTGAATTTTTCAAAAAAAATTGCGGACAGGCAGGAATTTTATATTTCTGTCTGTCCGTTTTTATTTCAGGATATGTCACAACGTGAAGTTGATTTTTTGCATTTTTAACTTAACGATAAATTTTTATTTGAGTGTTGAGAGTTAAGAGTTGAGAGTTGAGATAATGCGTAATTCGTAATTCGTAATGCGTAATTATTGGGGCTCTCAGCTTTTTATAACAAAATTCAAATTATATCGCTTAGTTAACGAGCTCGTCCCCTTGAGGGGACTTGATAAAGGAACTCAGATATATTCTCACAATTCAAAGTCACCTTCGTTAAAACTCAATTTTCAAAATTATTTTTCCGGAATAGGACATTCCGCAGACGGCATACATTTTATCGTGGGGAATATCCTTCATAAAATACGATGGAGATGAACGGCTTGTTTACGGAACTTATTGACCTTGCACTTCAGAACCTTTTGTTTTTTGCACTCCATCTCGAATCGGGCGGAGTCTTTCCAAAACCCCTCTCCCCTGCCGAGGAGGAAGAATGTTTCCGGAAAATGCATGAGGGCGATCAGAACGCAAGAAACAAGCTTATTGAACATAATCTCCGCCTCGTTGCTCACATTATGAAAAAATATTACAACACAACTACCGATCAGGAAGATCTTATTTCAATAGGCACGATAGGACTTATAAAAGCAGTCTCAACTTTTGATAATTCCAAAAAAACACGATTTGCAACATATGCGTCAAGATGTATCGAAAATGAAATTTTAATGCATTTCAGAAGCCTGAAAAAATCAGCGGGAGATGTTTATTTTGACGAGCCGATAGACATTGACAAGGACGGTAATCAGCTTACGCTTATTGATATTATTGCAGAAGATGACGGGATAATCGACAAAATCGACCTGAATATAAAATCTGAACAGCTTTACCGTTTTATTGAAGAATGTCTTGACGAACGGGAAAAAAATATTATAAAACGCCGGTACGGACTGTACGGATACAGACCGCTCACGCAGAGAGAAGTTGCAAAACAGCTTGGGATCTCCCGTTCCTATGTTTCAAGGATCGAAAAAAAAGCTTTGCAGATATTGAAAAAAAAGTATGAACGCACATCTATTTTTTCATATTCCGGAAATGACGGCAATGAAAAATAAAATTGTCCTGCGAATTCCCGCGGATATTCTATCCGCTGAGATCTTGTATCATATTTACGGGAGGTGTCCGCAATGCACAAAAAACGCTCCGCCGCAAAACGCGCCGGAGCGTATTTTTTTCGGAATCAAGCCGTCTGCCGGAGCAGATCGGCTCTTCCGCATTATCCGTAAGGTATACCTTATCCGGATATTTTTCAGCAGCCGCAGTTGCAGTCATTGTTACAGCTATTGCTGCAATTGTTGTTGCCGCAGGAATTATTGCCGCAGCAGAACCAGAGAAGGAGAAGAATGATGATGATCCAGCAGCAGCTGCCATTTCCGAAATTAAATCCACAGTTCATAAAAAACGCTCCTTAAATTAAAATATAATGTATTTCTGAAAACCGCGTAAGACTTTGGTCTTTCCGTTCGGCTTTTCATAGTTTATTGTATGCATTGGCGGCAAACGCGTTACAAAAAATATTTATCCAATTATAAAAACGCCGAAGAACATTATGAATTTCGATCAACAGGACAATGTTGCAGCGTCAATTGACGCTGCCGCACTTGACAGATACGGAATTTTATTCTATAATAAATTATACGTATAAAACGATCCCGGGTGATATTATGATAGTTTCTCTTGAAAATATAAGCAAATTCTATAACGGAAATCAGATATTGAAAAATATTTCCCTTACCATTGAAGATAACGACCGCATAGGTCTTATCGGTATAAACGGCTGCGGTAAATCCACGCTCCTTAAGATCATTACCGGACGTGAAGATCCGGAGACTCAGCCAGAGCCTTACACGGCAAATATCTCACGGACAAAGGGAATGACTGTCGGTTTTCTTGAACAGAACAGCGGTCTTGACCGTTCAAGCACTATAATTGAAGAAATGCGTTCGGTTTTTTCGGAGCTTATTGCCGTTTCCGACAGAATGAGGGAACTTGAACAGCTTATGGCTGAACCCGGTATACGCAGGGACGAAAAGCGATTTTCGGAAATTTCTGCGGAATATTCCCGGAAAACCGCTTATTTTGAAGCAAACGACGGTTACCTTATTAATGTAAATATCACAAAAGTCCTGAACGGAATGGGTTTCCCGCCGGACACTTACGACAGGGTCATCTCAACGCTGAGCGGCGGCGAAAAGACGCGTCTTGCGCTGGCGCGGCTGCTTCTGGAAGATCCGAAGCTGCTGATACTTGACGAACCTACGAACCATCTTGATTTTGAGACGGTAATGTGGCTGGAAGATTATTTGCAGGAATACAAGGGCGCGCTGCTGATAGTTTCTCATGACAGATATTTTCTGGACAAGCTGACTACTTCAATATGTGAGATAGAACGGGGCGTTCTTAAACGCTACAAGGGAAATTATTCCGCGTTTGCCGTTCAGAAAAAGGCGGACACCGCGCGTCAGCTTAAAGAATATGAAGCGCAGCAGCAGGAGATCGCAAAATTGCAGGATTTTGTGGACAGGAACCTTGTCCGGGCAACTACTTCAAGCATGGCTAAAAGCCGCATTAAAAAACTTGAAGCTATGGAACTTGTTGAAAAGCCCGTACTTTACGAAAAATCCGCAAAAATAAAATTTGAGTACGATATTGAACCGCCTTTCGATCTGCTGACTGTAAAAAATATTGACGTTTCGGCAGGAGAAAATCCCGACAGAAAAACCCTTGTTGAGTCAATGTCCTTTGAAGTAAAACGCGGCGAAAAACTTGCGGTGATCGGTCCCAACGGTATCGGAAAATCCACATTGTTAAAAATAATACAGCACAAATTGCCTTGCAGTCACGGAAATATCGAATGGACAAAGAACGTTAAAATTTCATATTTCGATCAGGAAAACGCTCAGCTCGATATGGACAAGACCGTTATGGACGAGGTACATTCCCGGTACAGGACAATGAACGATGTGGAAATACGTTCACTGCTTGGCAGCGTCCGCATTACAGGAGAAAATGTTTTCAAAAAAGTAGGAGTCATCAGCGGCGGCGAACGGGCAAAGTTATGCTTTGCCATAATGATGCTTGAACGGGGAAACGTGCTTATTCTTGACGAACCCACAAACCACCTTGATATTGACACAAAGGAAGTGCTTGAACAGGCGCTTGAAGATTATACGGGAACGATAATTTTTGTTTCCCACGACCGTTATTTACTCAATAAAATTGCAACAAGAATTATCGAGATCAATGAAAATTCCACCGAAAGCTATGGCGGCGGTTTTGATGATTATATTGCAAAAAAACGCGAAAAACAAGCCGCCGCACAAGCGGAAGCGGACGCGCTTAAACAGGAAAAAGCTCGTCAATTGGCGGAAGAAAAAAGCGTTAAAGCATACCGTTCAAAAGAACAGCGCGCTGCCGACGCTAAAAAGCGGAACCGTGTAAAAGAGCTTGAAAAGGAAATTGCCCGCCTTGAAGAGGAAATGTCGGTAATTCAGGCGGAACTTGCCGACCCGGAAGTCTGCGCCGATTACAAGCTAATGCAGGAAAAATGCGCCGCTCTTGAAGATATGAAAAAGCTCTGCTCGGAATACGAGGACGAGTGGCTGACGCTTTCGGAAGAATTGTCATAAATTTTTTACTTGCACCAACAATGCAAAAGAAAAAAACAGCGAGAGGAAATTTCCCCTCGCCGTTTTAATTCATAAACATATTCCTTAATAATCTATTTCACAATCCGGCAATGCCTGTTTTAATTCTTCAATATCATTATCGCTGATCT
>CANRJZ010000023.1 GCA_947631055.1 uncultured Clostridia bacterium
TCTGCATTCAATGCAGACGGTTCAATTCTTACTTGGTCTCCAGAAAACGGTATGCAGGCGTACTGGACGGACGACCTCGGAACAACTTGGAACGGATCGGAAGGCATACTCGGTTCAAGCGTTTATCTTATAGGAGATCCAAGCACCCCCGATTATGTTTACGGCTGCGGAAACAGTTCGATCTATATAAGTTCCGACGGGGGAAAGACCTTCAAGCGAAATCCTGCTATCGCGCCGAGCTATAAAAGAATATGCGTCGATCCGACCGCAGAAGGAAGAATATTTATTGCCAACGGCGCAGGACTTCTCCTTTCCGAAGATCACGGCGAAAATGCTGAGCTTGTGAACGGCATAAAATACTGTGAAGCTGTCGGCCTCGGAAAAGCCAAAAACGACGGTGATCCGCTCGTTATCTACATCTGGGGAATGCCTATGGAAGCTGATGAACCGGGGCTGTATATGTCCGAGGACAACGGCTCATCATGGGTAAGAGTAAATGATGATCTCCATAATTTCGGAGGCACGGGAAACGGCGAATTTGTATGCGGAGATATGAATGTTTACGGCAGATGTTATATGAGTACCGTTGGTCTTGGAATAGTTTACTTTGATAAAAATGACAGATCATAAGATCAAAAAAGCTATGCCGCAGCAGAAGTTTGACTTTTGCTGTGACATAGCGTATTCAAAAAAATTACGGCACGCTCTTTATGAACGTGCCGTTTGTTTTTTTGATAATTACGCATTAGCAGGTTTTTTTACTATTTTAAGTATACTTACTATTGCCGTGCTGAGGACGAGATTTATCGCCGCTTCAACAACAAAATTAAATCCTACCAGTCCGGTTATCATATACACGCCGACATTTGTTCCTCCTGCCCATTCCTGAATGGTGCTGTAGAAGAATACCAGACAGCCTAAAAGGAATATTCCCGTGTTCACTACCGGACAAACTATTGCTGCCGCAACTACAGCCACTACAAAATTTACCTTTTCAAGCAGTCTGTAAACAGCCGCCGCGGCTATTCCTGCAAGAACGCCTTTAAGTATGCAGGTTATGATCGTTCCCGGAACACTTACAGCCATAAACGCAGCCGCGTCGGTAAGAGCGATACAGCCGAAAACAAATCCCAGCCATGCGCCTGCTTTCCAGCCGTACATTGCCGCGCCTATAACTATCGGCGCAAGTACGAGCGTTATGCTGAACGGTCCGAGCTTGATGCCTGTTGCAACTGTCTGCAATACGATCACCAAGGCGGTGAGTATGCCCATTACCGCGAGCATACGGGTCTTTTCACTGATGTTTGACATTCTTTTTGCGTTTGACATAAAAATTACCTCCTACTGCTGTTCATACTTATCTATGATACAGCGTAATACGGCAGCTTCGGAAATTTACGAATTCTTCCTGTAAAGACTGTACAGTCCGTCAATAAGAAGCGTTTCGTCCAGAATGAACTTTTCCCTGCAATATGGAACTATCGAAGGAGCAAGTCCGCCTGTTGCAATAACAACGGCGTCGCTGCCGATAATTTCCTTATAGCGGACAGCCATTCCGTCCATCATACTGGCAGTGCCGATTATGCTTCCGGATTTCATACTGTCTACGGTGTTAGTTCCTATAAGAACGTTGCCCGTAAGCTCGGTATTTATGTCGGGAAGGGCAGCTGCGGTCGATGAAAGCGCTTTCAGCGAGACTTTTACTCCCGGGATTATCGAACCGCCCAGAAAGAAACGGTTCCTGTCAATGGCGGAAATGGTAGTAGCAGTACCCAGATCGAAAATAATGCAGGGCGGATCGTACTTTTCCATTGCGCCGACAGCTCCGCAGACAAGGTCTGCGCCAAGAACGGCAGGATCGTCAATTTTTATATTGACGCCTGTTTTTATCCCCGGTCCCACCGATATGACTTTTTTGTTTGTGAGCCTTTTTACAGCGGAATTCAGCACCGGAGTCAGAGGCGTTACCACGCTTGAGATGATCGAGCCTTCTATTGAAGAGGCAGTATATCCGTAAAGAGAAATTATCTCTCCGAATTTTACGGCATACTCATCTGCCATAAGCGCAGTTTGAGTTGCCACACGGGAGGTGAACAGCAGCTTGTCGTTTTCAAAGCCGCCGATAACTATATTGGTATTTCCTGCATCTACGGTAAAGATCATCTTTTCTGCTCCTCGCTTTCATTTCCGGTATTGCCGAAAACATTATAAGCTATCCGCCGTCTGATATCAAGCGGAATTTATATATATTTTCTGAACATTTTATTCCGTATTTGCAGTTTATCGGTAAATATAAAAAATGTTAAAAATCGACTGCTTGTTATGTCATAGCCATTGACAATATCTGCGGAATTGTGTATAATATATAAGGTATGCAAAATTAAACTCATAAAGGAGAGAAAAATATGGACGTCGGCAGTAGTAACGGCATAAAACCCCGAAGTTGCAAGATCCTGAAACACGACTGTACGCCGTCCGTTTCAGCTGCGCCTGCAATATAAAGTTTTATGCCTTCTATTCTGACTTTTATGAATAGGAGGAATTATTATGGACAGAGATACCGCTCTTGATATGATAGGCAATAAAAAATTTGCGGATCTCAGGAATGAACTGAAAGAAATGAATCCTGCGGATATTGCTGTTCTTGTTGAAGAAATGTACGGCGACGATGAGTTCGATGAGAAGAAACTCATTCTCCTTTACCGTATACTGCCAAAAGAACTTGCCGCAGAAACTTTCACCTATATGGACAGCGATATGCAGATGATGCTTATCAATGCCTTTTCCGATAAGGAATTGAGATACGTTATTGACGAGCTTTATCTGGACGATACCGTTGATATGATCGAGGAAATGCCCGCAAATATCGTTTCCCGTATACTGAGGAATACCGATCCCGAAACAAGAAAACAGATAAACCAGCTCCTTGATTACCCCAAGGACAGCGCCGGTTCGGTGATGACTACGGAGTTTGTCTATCTTCGCAGGGATATGACCGTAAAGGAAGCCTTTGAACGGATAAGAAAGATCGGTCTTGTAAAAGAAACGGTATATACCTGCTATGTTCTTTCCTCGCACCGCAGACTTGTGGGAACAGTGACCGTACTCGATATGCTCGTTGCCGATGAAGATACGCCTATCGAAAATATAATGGAGACAAATGTGATCTCCGTTAATACTCACGACGACCGTGAAGACGTGGCGAGAACAATGTCAAAATATGATATTGCCGCAATTCCGGTAGTGGATAATGAGGACAGGATAGTCGGTATCGTTACCTTCGACGACGCCATGGACGTTCTTCAGGAGGAAAACACGGAGGACTTCGCTAAAATGGCTGCGGTAGTTCCGGCAGATGACGAATATTTCAAAACGTCCGTGTTCGCTCACGCCAAAAGCCGTATACCATGGCTTCTGATACTTATGCTTTCCGCAACGCTGACAGGCTGGATATCGTCCAGATTTGAAGCGCAGATAGCATTTGTGCCTATGCTCGTGTCGTTTATGCCGATGATAATGGGTACCGGAGGAAACTGCGGCTCACAAAGCTCTACGCTCATAATCCGTGGTATGGCGCTTGAAGAGATACGTCTGAAGGATTTTTTCAGAGTCGTTTTCAAGGAATTCAGAATAGCTCTGATATGTGCAGTCACCCTTGCGGTAGTCAACGGGCTGAGAGTGCTGATATTTTACAAGGACCCTATGCTTGCTCTTGTGATAGCTCTTTCGCTTGTAGGAACAGTAGTTATCGCCAAGCTTGTAGGCGCGGCGCTGCCAATGCTTGCAAAAGCGATGCGCCTTGACCCTGCAATAATGGCTAATCCGCTTATAAGCACGGTAGTGGACTCCTGTTCGCTGCTTATATATTTTACTGTTGCAAAAAATATACTGCATATATGACTGAACGGAGATGATCATATGCCGGAGATCGATACAGACTGGGAACGTTCCGTAGGAGCGGTGATAATGCGCGGCGATAAGGTATTGCTCGTGCGCCATACATACGGCGCAGGTGCCGGTATGCTGATAATTCCCGGAGGATATGTGAAACACGGCGAGACCCCTCAGGACGCAGTTGTAAGGGAAGTTATGGAAGAAACAGGTATCACCGTCCGTCCGGACAGGCTGGCGGGAATAAGATTCAATATGAAGGATTGGTATGCTGTTTTCACGGCGGAATATATTTCGGGAGAAGCACGCTCCGACGGAGATGAGAACAGTGAAGCCGTCTGGGTGTATATACCGGATATCGCACTGAAAAAAGATGTCCCGGATCTTACAAAAAAGATCGTAGAAAGCGTTGTTTCCGCAGATAAGAACGGCGGCGGACTTTACCGCGCAATACCTTACAAGGGCAGGGAAAACAACGGGGAATATTCTTTCTACAGCTTTTAGTGAAAGGAATGTTCGGATTTGGATATCGTAGGATCAATGGAATATATAAACAGCTTTTCAAAGCTGGGCGCACCTGTGACCGATCTTCTGCGCTTTGTAAAAATAATGCGCGCCCTCGGAGATCCGCAGAAAAAACTGAAATTCGTGCATGTTGCGGGAACTAACGGAAAGGGCTCAACGGTAAGAATGATAGCCGGCGCTCTGACAAAGGCAGGTTACAGGACGGGAGAATTTACATCGCCTTTTATAAAAGTCTATAACGACAGGATAAAGATAGACGGAGTTAATATTTCCGATATGGAACTGGCGGAAACAGTCTCAAAAGTAAAGCCGGTACTGGACGGGATAAGCGCTGAATGTTCACAGTTTGAAATAACCACGGCTGTTGCGTTCCTGTATTTTGCGTCTAAAAAATGTGATATAGTCGTTCTGGAAGCCGGCATAGGCGGTCTGCTGGACTGCACGAACATAATCGAAGAACCCTGCGTATCGGTAATAACTTCTATATCTTTCGATCATACGGCTATTCTCGGTAACACTCTGGAAAAGATAGCCGCTCAGAAAGCGGGAATAATCAAAAAAGGCTGTCCGGCAGTGCTTGCCGTTCAGCAGAAAAAAGAAGTGAGCGAACTTATATACGAAAATGCTGTCGGAAAGGGTTCTCGGTTTGTTTCACCCAATACCGAAAGGCTGACTGTTGAAAAATGCGGCAGCACGGGGAGCAGGTTTGTTTACAAAGGATATTCATACGCCGTTTCTATGCTCGGCAGACATCAGATAGACAATGCCCTTACGGCGATAGAAACTCTTGATGTCCTTAAAAAGCAAGGCTGGGACAAGCTTTCGTATGTGAATATATATGAGGGGATAAGATCTGCGGAAGTGCCGAGCAGATGTCAGGTGCTCCGCCGCGATAAACCGTTCATAATTATAGACGGCGCTCACAATCCCGATGGTATGAGGGCTCTTGCCGAGTTCGTGAAGACCGTCAACAAGTCTCCAAGAATAATGATATGCGGTATGAAGGACGACAAGGACTGGCAGACTTCCGTAAAGCATATTGCCGGATATATAGACGTCGCAGTGTGCGTTGACGGATTTGCTCCTAAAACCGTGCCGGCGGAAAAACTTGCGTCAATGTTCCGGAAGGGCGAAGTGTCGGATATGAGCCGCGCTGTTCCGAGAGCTGTTTCGTTGGCGGGAAATACCGGAATGGTCCTCATAGCGGGATCGCTTTACCTTGCGTCGGCGGTGCAGAATTTCACATCATATGAACTTGGTGCAAATTGAAAGGAATGATATAATGACGTATCTGGTCGATTTTGAAAATGTCACGTCGGCAGGGATATCGGGTATACAAAAGCTTACAAAAAACGATAAGGTATATATTTTCTATACGGTAAACGCGTCAAATCTGTCTTTTACGGCGCATCTGAATCTGCTTTCCAGTCCTGCGGAGATAATATATTACAATGTTGCCAGCGGCGGAAAAAATGCGCTCGATTTTCAGCTTTCCAGCTTTCTCGGATATCTTATCAGCAAGGGAGAAGAAAAAAGTTTCTGCATAGTCAGCAACGACAGAGGATATGAATATGTGCGCGGCTTCTGGGAAAAAAACGGTCTTGCGGCGGGCATATCGGTATACAGCGCACCGTCGATAAACCGCTCTCTTGTTTCAGCCGAAAAGCCGTTTGCTTCAAGGATACAGCAGGGGAACAATGAACCGAAAAATATGGATACGGATATAATAGATACCGTCGGTACGGCAATCGCCGAGGCCGATACGGATATCTCCGGAGAAGCTGTACAGGAGAATTCCGTTGACGCTCCAGTTCCTAAAAAGCGTGGCAGACCAAAGGGAAAGAAAACAGCCGTAAACGATGCGGCTGCCGTACAGCAAACGGACGCGGCGTCTTCGGCGCTGAGTACCGCTATGGAAAAGGGCGGTATTTACGCAGACGAAAAACAAACCGAAGGCGTGAAGGAACTGCTGAAAAAAGCAGCGGGCAGACAGCATTTCTACAGAGGATTGCTGTCGATATTCGGTATGGAAAAAGGCGTTGAGATCTATAAAATACTTCGTCCGGAATATACAAATCTTACAAAGCTTTTCGGACAGTAAATGGAAATTTGTTAAAAATAACGAAAATTTTAAGAAAAATTTGTTACTTAGCCGGACGTTAAATTTTCCGTCCGCTATTGATAAAAAACCGCCGATATGGTATAATTATGCCAATAGTGCAGCTTGTCACTGTTAGTATTTTTATTTACGGTCATATCGGCGGTTTTTGCTGCCGGACCGGCAGAAAGGATGGTTTTTCAGATGAAATTCGGTTTCTATGATGACGCTAATAAGGAATATGTCATCACTTCCCCCAAGACCCCGTACCCATGGATAAACTATTTGGGAACACAGGATTTCTTCGCGCTAATTTCAAATACGGCAGGCGGTTATCATTTCTATAAGGACGCTCGCCTTGCAAGAATTACCCGTTACAGATACAATAACGTTCCGGCTGACGCAGGCGGACGCTATTTCTACATAAACGACGGGGGTACGGTGTGGAACCCCGGCTGGTCTCCGGTAAAAACGGAACTGGATGATTACAAATGCCGTCACGGTATGGGTTATACCGTTATCAGCGGCAAGAAAAACGGCCTTTCGGCGGAAGTTACTTTCTTTGTTCCTAACAATTTTACCGGTGAGATACAGAAGGTCGTTCTGAAAAACGAAAGCGGCGCTGCAAAGACTTTCAAGCTGTTCTCGTTTATAGAATGGTGCCTCTGGGACGCGCAGGACGATTCCACCAACTTCCAGAGAAACTTCAATACGGGCGAAGTTGAACTTGAAAGAGACGGAGCGGTCATCTACCACAAGACCGAATACAAGGAAAGAAGAAATCATTTTGCTTTCTATGCCGTAAATGATACCGTAGACGGCTACGATACCGACCGTGAAACATTTATGGGCGATATCTACCACGATTTCCACAACCCTGAGACCGTTATGAACGGCAAGCCCGCAAATTCCATTGCTGACGGCTGGTCGCCGGTGGCTTCCCACTATAAGGAGATCACCCTTGCCGCCGGAGAAGAAAAGACTCTCGTATTTATGCTCGGATATGTTGAGAACCCTTATCCCGAAAAGTTCAATGCGGACGGTTCCATGAACAAGTCCAAGGCTTACGAGATGATGAAGAAATTCGATACGGCTGAAAAAGTTGACGCTGCACTGGCAGAACTCAAGAAGGACTGGGACGAACTGCTTGCCAAGTATACTCTTGTTTCTTCCGATGAAAAACTCAACAGACAGGTAAATATCTGGAATCAGTATCAGTGTATGGTAACATTCAATATGTCCCGTTCCGCATCTTATTTTGAAAGCGGAATAGGCAGAGGAATGGGCTTCCGTGATTCCAATCAGGATCTGCTTGGATTTGTTCATCAGATACCCGAAAGAGCAAGAGAAAGAATACTCGATATTGCCGCTACTCAGCTTGAGGACGGCGGAAATTACCACCAGTACCAGCCGCTTACCAAGAAGGGCAACGACGCTGCCGGAACGAACTTCAATGATGACCCGCTGTGGATGATCCTTTCGACCGCTGCTTATATCAAGGAGACAGGTGATTACGATATCCTCAAAGAACAGGTCGATTACAAGAACGATCCCGCTCTTGCACAGCCGCTGCTCGACCACCTGAAGAGAAGCTTCTATCACGTTGTAAACAACAAAGGTCCTCACGGACTTCCTCTTATCGGACGTGCGGACTGGAACGACTGCCTCAATCTTAACTGCTTCTCACGCGTTCCCGGTGAAAGCTTCCAGAACACCGCAAGCAATATTGCAAAGGAAGTTGACCCTGAAACAGGCAAGCCGCTGAACGAACAGACCGCAGAATCCGTAATGATCGCAGGAATGTTCACATATATCGGACCTGAGTATGTTGAACTTTGCCGCAAAATGGGCGATAATGCCGAAGCGGACAAGGCACAGGCTGAGATCGACAAGATGAAAGACGCTATCGTTAAATACGGCTGGGACGGTGAATGGTTCCTGCGTGCGTATGATGCTTACGGCAAGAAGGTCGGTTCTCACGAAAATGCCGAAGGCAAGATATTCATTGAACCGCAGGGCTTCTGCGTAATGTCCGACGTAGGCGGAAAAGAATTTACCGAAAAGACAATGGCAAGCATAGACAAGTATCTCGGAACGGAGCATGGTCTTGTACTTAACAACCCTGCATTTACAAAGTATATAGTTGAGTACGGCGAGATATCCACATATCCCGGAGGATACAAAGAAAACGCAGGTATTTTCTGCCACAACAACGCATGGATAATGTGCGCTGCCGCTCATGCTGGAATGGGCGATACTGCATTTGATTACTACACAAGGATCGCTCCTGCTTATCAGGAGGACGAAAAGCTCCACAGGACAGAACCTTATGTTTATGCTCAGATGATCGCCGGTAAGGACGCTAAGCGTTTCGGCGAAGCCAAGAACAGCTGGCTTACAGGTACGGCGGCTTGGAACTTTGTAGCAATATCCCAGTATATTCTCGGTATCATACCTTCTTATGACGGTCTGAAGATCGACCCGTCTATTCCTAAGGCCTGGGACGGCTACAGCGTTTCACGTTTCTACCGCGGAGCTACATATAACATCAAGATCGAAAATCCGGCTCATATTTCCAAGGGTATCGCTTCTGTCACCGTTGATGGCAAAGCCATTGAGGGAAATGTTCTTCCTGTATTTGACGGCGGTGTTCATGAAGTAGTTGCCGTAATGGGCTAAGGCTTTACACTTTCAGCAAACTCTGAAGCGGCAGTCATTACGGCTGCCGTTTTTATATTAAGCTATGTCACACTAAAAAGGAGGAATGCTTGCTTAGCAAGCGCAATATAAATATGAAAAAATATCTCGATGAAAATTTATCCGTCCGTGAGCGTGCCGAAGCACTGGTGGACGAAATGACAGTTGAGGAACAGGCTTCTCAGCTGCGTTATGATGCGCCGTCAATAGAAAGACTCGGTATACCGGCGTACAACTGGTGGAACGAGGGCTTGCACGGTCTTGCCCGTTCGGGAACTGCAACAATGTTCCCGCAGGCGATCGGTATGGCGGCTATGTTCGATACTGAAAGAGTCAGAAAAGCAGGTGAGATAACTGCGGACGAGACCAGAGCCAAATTCAACGCATATCAGAAATTCGGCGACTGCGATATTTATAAAGGTCTTACGCTTTGGGCGCCGAATATAAATATCTTCCGTGATCCGCGCTGGGGCAGAGGACATGAGACTTACGGCGAAGATCCTTTCCTTACGGCGGAAAATGGAAAGGCATACGTAAAAGGTTTGCAGGGGGACGGAAAAACTCTTAAAACCGCTGCCTGTGCTAAGCATTTTGCCGTTCACAGCGGTCCGGAAAGTCTGCGTCACGAATTCAATGCCGAAGTATCTCCGAAGGATATGGAGGAAACCTATCTGCCGGCTTTTGAAGCACTTGTAAAAGAAGCTGATGTAGAAGGAGTTATGGGCGCTTACAACAGGGTGAACGGAGAGGCTTCCTGCGCAAGTCCGTTTCTTATGGAAAAATTAAAAGAATGGGGATTTGACGGTTACTTTGTTTCCGATTGCTGGGCAATAAGGGATTTCCATGAGCATCATGGTCTTACTTCAAATTTTGTGGAATCGGCGGCAATGGCGCTGAAAGCGGGCTGCGATGTAAACTGCGGCTGCACTTACACATATCTTCTGGCGGCGCTGGAGGAAGGTCTTATAACCAAGGAAGATATACGCAAGGCATGCATACATCTTATGCAGACGCGTATCCGTCTCGGAATGTTTGACAAGGAGACCGAATATGATAAACTTTCTTATGATACGGTATCCTGCGATGAACATAAAAAAATTGCTCTTGAATGTGCGGAACGTTCCATGGTGCTTCTCAAAAATAACGGTATTCTTCCTCTTGATGAAAGCAGTTTAAAAACAATCGCGGTGATCGGTCCGAACAGCAGCAGTCATATTGCCCTTGAAGGAAATTACTGCGGAACTGCGGACAGGTATATTACTTTCCTTGATGGGATAAGAGAAAGATTTGCCGGACGTGTGATCTATGCCGAGGGATGTCACCTTTACAAGGATAGAAGTTCCGGTCTGGCACAGTCGGGAGACCGATATGCCGAAGCTTTAGCGGCGGCGGAGATCTCGGACGCTGTAATTCTTTGTCTTGGTCTTGACGCGACCATTGAGGGCGAAGAGGGAGACACCGGAAATGAATTTTCTTCCGGCGATAAAAAAGATCTGCGGCTTCCGGAAAGCCAGAGAATGCTTGCGGATATGATAATAAAAACGGGTAAACCAGTTATCCTTGTATGTGCTGCCGGAAGTTCCATAAATACGGAATGTGAACCTGACGCTCTTATTCATACTTGGTATCCCGGTTCGGAAGGCGGCAAGGCACTTGCGGAAATCATTTTCGGAGACGTTTCTCCGTCGGGAAAACTGCCGGTAACGTTCTACGAAAAAGCGGAAAAACTGCCTGAATTTACGGATTATTCCATGAAAGGCCGTACATATCGCTATGCCGGCGGAAATATCCTTTATCCTTTCGGATACGGACTTTCTTACGGAAAAATAGTTTGCGAAAGTATTGGATACAGCGGCGGAAAAGCAAGCATTTCGGTAAAGAACTGCGGGAATTCGGAATGTGAGGACGTTATCCAGCTTTATATAAAAGACTATTGTGAAAATGCAGTCCCCAATGTGAGCCTTTGCGGATTTATGCGGATAAAGCTTGCTGCGGGTGATAAAATTACTGCTGAGATACCTGTTCAGGAAAAAGCTTTCACGGCAGTTGATAATTCAGGCGAGCGAAAAATATCCGGCAAGAAATTTAAACTTTACGCCGGAACACATCAGCCGGACGAATTGAGTGAAAGACTTTCGGGAAGCAAATGCGTTTCCTGCGAAATAAATTTATAAATATAAAAATAAAAAATTCCCGTATTCCGGAAGATATCCGGAATACGGGAATTTTATTTATTGAGCTCATTGACAAATCCGGCTTTTTTAGCGGTCATTTCAGCCCAAGCGGGACGGAAACCGCTTTTGACCGCATTTCTGACTGATTTGATATTTGACCATGCCGCGCAGTAAAAAGGAATTTTTCCGCGTTTCAGAATTTCCAAAGCAAGTTCCGATGTCAATGCGGAGGCTATCCCATTCCTGCGGTATTCCGGAAGAACGTCAATACCGATCTGCCACATATTTTCGCAGTCCGCGGAACAGGCAGCAAGACCGATAAGTTTATTTCCATCGTAAGCTCCGACGCCGAGCACGTCAAGTTCCTTGCGTTTTTCGCAAAGCGCGTTGCTCCATTCCGGAAGATATAATTCGGCAAAATTTTCCTGAGTCAATATCCGCGTTTCAAATTTGCATTCAAGTTTTTTCAGGATATTTATATCCGGCAAAAAATATTCAGCCATAAAGCAGATCTTTAAACCGAATTTATTTAATTCATCGCTGAGAACGTTCATAGCAGGCGTTTCAAAACAATGTTCCGGCGGATATTTTTCAATATATTTTTTTACTGTTTCCGAAATATTTTCATTTACCGATGCAACTATATTATTTCCGTAATAGACCAAATTGCATTCAAAAGGAAGTTCAAGATATTTGCGGGCATTTTTATTTTTCTTTGATATAACAATAATATTTTTGCTTTTAAAAAAATCGTCAGGATCGCAGTTAAGGTCGATCGCAGATTGCGTTAAAGCAGCTGAAAGAATTTCTTTGTTTGTCATAATGTTCCTCCGTTTTAAATTCCAAGAATATAAAAACCGTTGTATTTTTTTGCTTTGCTGAACCATGCGATGATCTTTTCGCTGTCGGCAGGTCTTTTTGATGAAATTTTCTCAATGATCGGGTCAATAAATTCCGGCTTGTAATAATTGATCCCGCACGGATCAAATTTGCCGGACCTCAGATCGTTATATATCCCGCAGTTAAAGATCTCGCCGTATTCGCGGATAAATTCATTGTGGTCGTTTCCGTTTACATACAAAGAATCATCAGACCAATTTTTTATATTTTTTACAGCGACGATCTCTTTTATTTCGGAATTGAACGGCATTTTACAGAACTGAAATTCATAAAAGTCCGAACCGTTTATTTCCCGTCTTTTGTCCTGAGATGAAAATGAATAAAACATTTTATCTTTCCTTTTTGATATGAATAAAATTTCGCATAAAAACATTATTTTTGCCGATAAACAACAAAGCTTGGTGACAATACATTCCTACAAAAGAACATATGCCTCCAAGCTCGGCTTGGTGCCGGTGGCGGGACTTGGACCCGCACGCAGTCTCCGGCAATGGATTTCATCTAATTCCTTATTTGATCTTGCAATCGTAATACTGACACTTTTCATCAGCTCTTACATCAAATCTGCGTTTCATGCAATGGCTTTTTTGAAACTGATCAAAATTCCATATAGAGAACTCCGGTTCAACAGGTTCAATATAGGAATTTGCCGGATCGTACCAGTTCCTGCAAAACGCACAGAATTTTTGTGTTTTAAGATTTGCCCTTTTCATAAAACAATTCCTTTTAATTTTTATAGGGACATCAAATATGGCGGAACAGGTATCTTTTCGCCTGTTTTGCAATTTAAATATTTCAGTTTTGCACATTCAACAAATATGCCCTTACCTGTTTTGACCCGTGAGAAAAAATTCGGATCAGGGATAGTAACGTTTGTAAGGTTTTCACATCCGCCAAAAACCCCATAGCCGATTTCTTTCACACTGTCAGGAATGGTTATACTTGTAAGGCTTAAACAGTAGGTAAAAACTTTATCGCCTATTTTTGTAATACTGTCAGGAATTGTTATGTTTGTAAGATCTGTACATTTATAAAAAGCTTCGTCACCTATTTCTTCCAAGCTGTCAGGAATAGTTATACTTGTAAGGCTTGAACATCCGCTGAAAACGGACTTACCTATTTTTTTCACACTATCAGGAATTGCTATGCTTGTAAGATTTTTGCAATTGAATAAAGCAAAATCGCCTATTTTTGTAATACTGTCAGGAATTGTTATGCTTGTAAGACTTGTACATTCAGAAAAAGCCCCATAGCCTATTTCTTCCACACCGTCAAGAATAGTTATACTTGTAAGGTTTGTACAACCGCTAAAAGCGTTTTCACTTATTTCTTTCACACTGTCAGGAATAGTTATACTTGTAAGGCTTGTACAGCTGCTAAAAGCAATATCGCCTATTTCTATAACACTGTCAGGAATGTTTATGCTTGTAAGGTTTGTACAGTTGCAAAAAGCGCCTTTACCTATTTCTTTCACACTGTCAGGAATAGTTATACTTGTAAGACTTGCACATTTGGCAAAAGCGTACTTACCTATTTCTTTCACACTGTCAGGAATAGTTATACTTATAAGGTTTTTACATTCGAGAAAAGCACTCACTCCTATTTCTTTAACACTGTCAGGAATGTTTATACTTGTAAGGTTTGTACAGTTGATAAAAGCCTTATCGCCTATTTCTTTAACACTGTCAGGAATTGTTATGCTTGTAAGATTTGTACAACCGTTAAAAGATTCATTGCCTATTTCTTCCACACTATCAGGAATTGCTATGCTTGTAAGGCTTGAACAGTTGCCAAAAGCACACTCTCCTATTTTTGTTACACTGTCAGGAATGTTTATACTTGTAAGATTTGTACATATGGCAAAAGCAAGATCGCCTATTTCTGTAACACTGTCGGGAATGTTTATACTTTTAAGGTTTGCACATTTGCAAAAAGCCCCATAGTCTATTTTCGTAACGCCTTTTGCAATAACAACGTCAACAAGGTCGGTTCTGCCAACATGATCTCTTTCACCGGCGCTGTAAAGTATTGTAGCATTTATTTTTTTCTCCGGAGCAGGTTTGTTAGCTGCCGGAGCAGGCTTTTCAGACGCCGAAGAAGATACCGGACTTCCGCATTTGGAACAGAATCGAGCTATTTCGCTTAGTTCGGCGCCGCAATTTGAACATAAACGCTTGCGCTCGATCTTCGCTCCGCACATTTCACAAAAGATCGCATCATCACTTAATTGTGCATTACATTCAGGACAATTCATAATTTTTCCTCCATTAGTATATGACATAAATTCAGTTTCTTGAATTTGACAATGTTGCTGCGTTATCAATACACTTTCCGATCACGCTTGCAGCTTTATAGGCTGTTTTTGAAATAGCACGCATCTTTTTTAGATTACTTGCATATTTGACGGCCTCGGGATCGCTTTTTAAATCAGCAGGAAATGCGTGATATTCATCATCATCAAGAATGTCATTCATATTTCTGTGAATATCTTTTTGAAGATCGTGCAGACTGCTCATTTTTGAGAAAAGCTCCCCAAACTTCGGAATAACGGCACTGAAAAATGATCTTTAAGGATCATTTTTCAAAGAAAATATAACTGCGCGATTTCAAAGAATTATTCAAAATTATAATTTAAGAGTGACTTGTATACGTCAAATTATTTAATTAGAACAACATATACAATGGAACGGATATACGTTCGCCTGTTTTACAAGTTAAGTATGTCATGTTATTATTTGACTTGAACACGTGGGATAATATGGAAGCCCTTTTTAACCAATCTTTTGAGGGAATAATTATTTCTTCAAATTTTGTGTCCATAAAAGCATATTGACCTATATATGTAACACTATTCGGAATTATTACATTTTTAAGATTAGAACAAAAAGCAAAAGCATCACTTTCTATGCGGTGCAAACCTTCATTAAATGTTACATTTTCAAGGCGGAGACAAAATTCAAAAGCTTTCACACCTATTGTATCCACACTGCTTGGGATCGTTATTCTTGTAAGATTTTGACACGAATAAAAAGCTTCATTACCTATTCTCTTAACACTATTAGGAAGTATTATATTTTTAAGATTTCTACAATTATAAAAAGCACGATCTTCTATTATAGTAACACTATCCGGAATTATTATGCTTTTAAGGTTTTCACAATCAGAAAAAGCGCCATAACCTATTTCTGTTACACCATTTTCAATAATAACATCTTCAAGAGAACTGTGATTTTCATATTCTCTATTACCTGCACTTTTTAATTTTTTAGGTAAATTTTCTACAGGTGTTCCGCATTTAGAACAAAATTTCGCAATTGTGCTTAATTCTGCACCACATTTTGAGCAAAAACGTTTATTTTCTTCAACATTTGCTCCGCACATTTCACAAAAGATCGCATCATCACTTAATTCTGCATTACATTTAGGACAATTCATAACTTTTTCCTCCCTTATTATATTAAATAAATTCAGTTTTTTGAGTTCAACAATGTTGCTGCGCCATAAGTTATCCTGATTTTCAGTAAGTTTTCAAACTTATTATGACTTTTGCAATATCAAACTTCTTTTCACTTCTTGCCGAGATGAACGGACTGAAAATCCTGTCGCTTTCCGCTTTGAACAAAGAAATATATTTCTCCGCACGATCGTGGTTGCCCTTTACGGACGACCCGAATTTTTTATTGAGATCACGCTGATACATTCTGAATTTACTGTACAGAAAGTAGATCATATGGTTTTTGATGATATTCGCATATTCCGAATTGTCGTAATACTGCGAAAGTTCGTCCGGAACAGAAACGCAGCATCCGTCACAAAGGCTGTCAGCATTACACAGCAACGGCGAACAGAAAAAAACATTCCCGAAAACGACGTATCTAAGCCGATTTCGGGAATGATAGCTGGTGCCGGTGGCGGGACTTGAACCCGCACGCCGTTTCCGGCAATGGATTTTGAGTCCACCTCGTCTGCCTATTCCAACACACCGGCAAAAATTTTACCTTATAATTTTATCATAAAAAGCTTATTTTGTCAAGCTTTTATAAAAAAATATATAATTGCATAATTATTTTGAGATCGGTACGATCTGGCAGCAGTATCACTGCATTTGATATTTACATAAAATAAACCAGAGCTTTTAGCTTGGAAAGGAGAATTTTATGTATATAAAATGCAATTCTGTTTATAGCAGGGAAAATAAAATGCCTTTTCCTGCCGAAACGCCCATTGGTATGGCTTATGTACCGTTTCAGCAGTGGGAAGCAGTTTATTCCGAAAACACGGCATTTGAGCGCGGAACGATATTTCCGAGTCTTTATCTGCCGTTTTCCTGTGAGGAGGTAAATAATAATGTCCGGAAATAATCTTATGAGAGCTATCCAGATGTATGATTTTTACCTTTATGAGTTAAATCTTTATCTTGACACTCACCCTACGGATGAGAATGCTCTTGCTCTTTTCCGGAAATATAATGATGCAAGAGCTTCGGCATATGAGACTTATATATCTAAATACGGACCTGTTTCCGCAAAAGATCTCAAAGACGGGAACTGCTTCAACTGGGTAGACGACCCATGGCCTTGGGAAAGGAGCGCTAACTGAAATGTGGACTTATGAGAAAAAATTACAATTTCCGGTGAATATAAAAAATCCGGATCCCAAGCTTGCACAGGTAATAATCAGCCAGCTTGGCGGTCCTGACTGTAAAAAGTGATAATTATGTTTTGTAAAAAATTTCTACAGATTTTGTAGAATTATTGTAGACTATTTTTTCAATCAAGGAGCGCAAAATATTATTTTTAAAGTCATCTGTAATAGAAGGATTGATTGAAATTTCATAAGCCTCTGATATTTCGCTCTTAATATCTATTAAGACCTCAGTATCATTTGATAATGCTTTGATACTCTCTTCCATTTTTTTAATGCCGTTCATCAATTTTTGCTTATTCTCTTTGTATTCGTCCAGAGTATCTATACCATTTTCGTACGCTGCCTTTATACGGTCCAGCTTTGCATATTCCCGTTTTAACTGGTTTTGCAGTTGCCCTGCTTCGTTTTCACTATGCTTGGATTTCGATTTGATATAGAAATGCTCCATAAGTGAATCCTTTTCAAGCTGTGAAATAATGACTTCGGTTATTTTAGGCAGTGAAATATAATGTGAAACTTTACACTGACCATGAGTGTATCTGTAACACTGCAATCCTTTTCCTCTGGCCGACATAGTGAGAGTAGCACCACAACTGCTGCATCGGACAAGCCCACGGAACATATAGTTTGCGGCAGATTGGTGTGCATTCTTTGGATATTTCTTCTTCATTTCTGCAAGCTGTGCCTGAGCCTTTTCAAAGGTTTCCACGGATATAATGGGTTCATGTTTCGCATCGGTAATTATCGTGCTTTCTGATGTTATATACCTTGAAGTTTTTGTAGCCTTACCGTTGGTATTCCAGCGGAGCTTTCCTATATACACCGGATTACCAAGGATATATTCCACGGTGCGGTTTGCAAACGGTTTTCCGTTTTTAGTTTTGATGTTTGAATCGTTCAGCCATTTTGCAATGTAAAGTGTACCTTTTCCGGAGATAAATTTTTCAAATATCTGCTTTACGATATCGGCGCGCTCAGGATCGATCTCGAATCGGTCCTTTCCGCTTACATAACCATACGGCGGAGAAGAGACTACTCCACCGCGCAAAGCCTTTTCGTTCATGCCGCGCTTGACCTCTTCAGCAAGATTAATGGAATAATATTCGTCCATAGCTTCAAGCAAGGCTTCTATAAGGATAGACGTCTTATCTTCACTCAGCTGCTCTGAGATAGAAACAACATCTATGCCACACTGCTTGCGAAGCATGGACTTATAGACTATACTGTCCTCACGGTTACGGGCAAAACGTGAGAATTTCCATATTAAGATCACGTCGAACGGCTTTGGCTTACTCTTTGCAATAGAGATCATTCTCATGAACTCCGGGCGCCTTTCGGCTTTTCTGCCGCTTATGCCCTCATCTGTAAATATGTATTCATTGGATAGGATTATATCGTTTTTCTGCGCATATTCTTTGATCGCTTTCAACTGGCTTTCAGGCGAGAGCTCGATTTGCATGTCAGTTGATACACGGATATATGCAGCGCCTATTTTCATATAAACACCGCCTTGACTGATGGACTATTTTCCCCGCTTCGGATCGCACCGGAGCGGGATTTTGTTTTACTGTCTATAAAATAACACTGCTTTCAAGCTAAGCTTATCTGGAAAAAAATTCATTCATTTTTTCCAGAGAGATCTTACCGTTTTTGGGGGTTTCACACCAAGGATCT
>CANRJZ010000024.1 GCA_947631055.1 uncultured Clostridia bacterium
CCAAGGCTATACGCACGGTCATGAGAGCCGGCGCAGGCAGGGCAAATCAGAAGATCATGGTAGAGATCGACTGATATTCAAACAAACAGAACGTTCGGGGAATATTGTGTCCGTGTTGGGCGGCACGGTATTCCCTTTTCATATAAGGGGGAAAAATTTATGCCAGATCCGTTAAGAAACGGACAGAAAATGTATGAAAAATTAGCGTCAAAGTCCATTAAACAGCAGCACATTATGATATACATTATGTATACGATCATAGGCGCTATGGCGTTATTCCTGCTGACCTTGTTTATAGATCACAAAGGGTTTCCTTTGTGGAGGATAATTGCGATAATTGCAGGAGCGGCAGCAGGCTGCCTTGTAGGGCATATCCTGATAAAAAACGGAAAAAAGGCCTCCGGCAGACTTTATGAACTGGAATGTTCCGAAGGCTATTCCGACGCGGCGCTTGACGAGGCTTACAAATTGATGAGCGTTTCAGCCACTAACGACAGGAAAATGGTTTATTCTGTAATTGCCGCAATGATGCATAATGAAAGGGGCGAATACCGTCAGACCATCGGACTGCTGTCAAAGACAGATGAAAGTATATTCAGGGTCAGTCCGGAAAACGCACATATTTATTACGGCGCGCTTATGACGGCGTATCTTCTCACTGGAGATCTTGACAGGGCTTCCGATACATACAGCCGCGGGATATATTTTATGAGAACATATATGAATAATCCCAGTTCCGGCGCTTTTGTGTCAATATCTCTGGCAATATATGAATTTTATATCGGACATTATGAAACGAGCCTGCAATTGCTGGACAATGCGCTCCGCATAATAAAGGAAGAAGCAAATTCCTCGAGCGAAAAGGAAAATGCAGAACAGCGCAAGCCTTACGAGCAGCATGCGACACAGATATTCTACTGGAGAGCTGTAAATTTAGCCACTCTCGGCAACAAAGCCGCCGCTTGGGAGCAGATAAATTTATGCAGGAATTTCTACAAGACGCCGTATTATGAAAATTTATGCAGGGAACTGCTGGATAAAATGGAAAAAGACGAAAAACAAAAACAGGAGAATAAAATAAATGAAACGTTATCTTGAAATAGGAAAAATAGTCGCCGTTCAGGGTCTGAAAGGCGAATTCCGCGTAGAGCCTTGGTGCGATTCGCAGGAATTCCTGTGCGAATTTGACACGCTTTACTTTGACAAAGGCGAAACTTCCGTTGATGTGGAACGTTCCCGCCCCCATAAAAATGTGGTGGTAATGAAGATAAAGGGCGTTGATACGGCGGAACAGGCACAGCTCCTGCGGAATAAAATATTATATATGGACAGAGAGGACGTCGAACTTGAGGAAGGCTGCTACTTCGTTCAGGATCTTATCGGACTTTCAGTTATCGACAACGATAACGGCAGGGATTACGGAAAACTCTGCGAAGTGTCTTTTACCGGCGCAAACGACGTTTACCATATAAAGGATACCGACGGCAGGATACGTCTTATCCCCGCCATTCCCGATGTGGTGATAGAGACCGATATAGCAGGAGGAGTAATGAAGATACACGTTCCGGAGGGACTTTTCGATGAGGATTGATATTGCAACACTTTTTCCGGATATGTGCGAGACGGTACTGAATGAAAGTATTCTGGGAAGAGCAAGGAAAGCCGGAAAGATCGAATTCCATTGTCATCAGATACGGGATTATTCCGCCGATAAGCACAGGCGTGTTGACGATACGCCATACGGCGGTGGAATGGGTATGGTAATGCAGGCTGAACCTATATACCGCTGTTTCCTCGGCGTTACCGAAAAATTTCCGGAAAAGCCGTATACTGTCTATATGTCGCCGAAGGGAACGGTCTTTACTCAGCAAAAGGCTCTGGAACTGTCAAAAAAGGAAAATATCTTCATCATATGCGGACATTACGAAGGCGTTGACCAGCGGGTAATAGACAAGATCGTTGATGAAGAGATCTCCATAGGCGACTATGTTCTTACGGGAGGGGAACTTCCTGCGCTCGTTCTTGCCGACGCGGTGGCAAGAATGTGCGGCGGAGTGCTGTCCGCCGACGAATGTTTCGAGGAGGAGAGCCATTTTTCGGGACTTCTTGAATATCCCCAGTATACCCGCCCCGAAATATGGGAAGGCGAAAAAGTTCCGGAAATACTGCTTACCGGACATCACAAGAACATAGAAAAATTCCGGTATGAAGAATCCATAAAAATAACCAAAGAAAAACGTCCCGATATGTTTTTAAAATATGAAGAAAATAAAAATATGGACTTGAAATGAACTTTGAATATTATTAATGTTAAAAATTTAGGGCAAATTCACTATAAAACTATGTTGAAAGTTGGTAATAGGTCATAAATTTCGTTATTATAACCAAATTGGGAGCGGTTTAGTACACTATAATTAATTCAAAAAGCAGAAAATTACGGTAAAAGTCATTTTCGTAACAAATTGCCGTTGACTATCCGCAAAATGCGGGTTATAATATAAACATAGATAAATTCCGTAGAGTTCGGAATACAAAACGGGATCTATTTTCTTCGGAAGTTTTTCCGTTTGTAAAAGATGCAAAGAAATGAGTTAGGAGAGAGTATTATGTTCGTTAAAGATGTAATGGTTCAGAATCAGGTCGGTCTTCACGCGCGTCCCGCTACCTTCTTTATCCAGAAGGCAAATGAATTCAAGTCTTCCATCTGGATCGAAAAGGAAGAACGCCGTGTAAACGCAAAGTCACTTCTCGGTATTCTTTCACTCGGTATCGTCGGCGGTACACAGATCAGGATCATCGCTGACGGAGCAGATGAAGAAGCTGCCGTTGCAGGCCTTATCGAGCTTGTAGAAAGCGGATTTGCTGAGGAAACAAGATAAGGACGATCTAAGATACTTTTTTGAGCACAGTATGTTCGTATACTGTGCTCTTTTGTTTTATGTGCTTGACGTATGCGGGAAAATGTGGTATAATATCAGTACTTTATAAAAAGAAAGGAATATAATAAATGACTTTTCAGGAGAATTTTGAAAAACTCAGAAAAATATTCATGAAAGCCGATACTTCCAAACTTAACGGGGATATGGCTATGCAGATCAACCTCACGGGAGAAGGAGAAGGCACTTTTTATGCCGAATTCAAAAACGGAAAGCTTTCCGTTGAACCTTACGATTACCACGACCGTGACGCACTGCTTATTGCGGATTCAAAAGACTTCATAAAGATAGCCGAAGGGAAAACGGATCCGATACAGGCATATTTTACCGGCAAGCTCAAAGTTGAAGGCAACCTCGACAAGGCTCTTACACTGAGAGATCTTATAAGATCAAAAAAGTAAACAAAGCATAACAAAAATTTCCGGGCAAGGGGCGGAGGCTTATGATAGATAAGGATCTGTGCGAGAAATATCTTAAAACCATATTTGAGGATATTCCGGCTAAGATAGTCATAAGCAAACCGCCGGCAGGCTCGGATTTTTTTAGGATAAGAGCTGTCAGGACGGATAAGGGTTATCTTTTTGAAAAATTTACCGAAAAACAGGTATTTCATGAGGATCTTACGGCGGAAAAGGCTGCTGCAAGATGTATGGATCTCATTTCGTACGGCTGATCACAGCTGAATGTGTGGGGAAATTCAAAGGAATTTTCCCTTTCCGTTTCCAAAAAAGGAAAACTGCTTTTCGGCAAAAGGCAGACCGATACGCATAATGAGAATATTCCAAAAGAAAATCCTCATAACAGAAAGAAAAACTATATCATCTCCGAGGACAAGCCTTTTCCTGTTCTTACGGATATGGGGATATTCACAAAGGAAGGAAAGATAGCCGCGCCGATGTATGACAAATTCCGGCAGATAAACCGTTTCGTTGAGATAGTTGACGACGCGGTGAAAAACCGTAAGGATACGGACGGCCCTCTGAGGGTAATGGATTTCGGCTGCGGAAAATCTTATCTTACTTTTGTACTTTATCACTATTTTACGGAGATAAAAGGCATAGAAACGGAAATGCTCGGCATTGATCTTAAAGCCGATGTTATCGAAAAATGCAGCGCCGCTGCGGAAAAATACGGATATAAAGGTCTCCGCTTTGAAGCCGGAGATATAGGCGGCGTATCAATGAACGGCAAGCTTGACATTGCCGTGACCCTGCATGCCTGCGATACGGCGACCGATCAGGCTCTTTTCAATGCGGTAATGCGCGGTGCGGAAATGATATTTTCTGTTCCCTGCTGCCAGCATGAGCTTAACGGTCAGATGAAGACCGACGATCTTTCACTTCTGACAAGATACGGAATAATAAAAGAACGCGCTGCCGCTCTTATGACCGACGCAATACGGGCGGATCTTCTCGAATGCTGCGGATACAAGACCCAGCTGCTTGAATTCATAGACTTTGAACACACGCCGAAAAACATATTGATAAGAGCGGTAAAAAGAGAAAATCCACTTAAAAACCGGAAAATGTACCTTGACGAAGCAGAAAGAGCGATGAAGGAATTTTCCTTTGATCCCACGCTGTACAGACTTCTCAAAGAAGCCGGAAAACTTCCCGTATAACGATATTCAGGAGCAATAATATGGAAACTTCTTTAAATACGTCAAAAAGCAGAAAAAAATATTATCTGTTGGCATTTGTTTTAGGCTGTCTGCCTTTCTTGCTGTCAGCGCTCTCTTTTATGATCCGCAATAACGGGATATTCTATTATTACGGCGATTTCAATAACCAGCAGATGGTATTTACAAACTGCATCAGCAAGAGGCTTTCATCTTTTGAATTCCCGCAGTTTGATTTCAATTACGGCACAGGGCTTGATTATATCAACGCATATTCGTACTATGGGTTATTCAGTCCTTTTTCCGTTATATATTTTTTTATACCGTATAAATTCACTTTATATGCAATACCGTATGTAATGGCACTGAAATTCGGCGTTGCGTCACTGGCTGCATATATTTACATATCACGGTTCTGCAAAAGATATGAATCCGCGCTCACGGGAGCGCTGCTATATGCATATTCCGGAGCGGTGCTGGTCAATCTTGTGCTGCCGTTCCTTGACGCTATGGCGCTGTTTCCTTTTCTTCTTGCGGCTCTCGAATCTGCCGTAAAGGACAAGCGCAGAGGTGTTTTCGGAGCGGCTGTATTCATTTGCGCAATTACTCAGTATTACATATTCGGAATGGAAGCTGTTTTTCTGATAATATATTTTCTTGTACGGCTGACGGATAAAAGTTTCCGCATAAATATCAAGGACTTCTTCTGCCTTGCAATTGAAACTATTCTCGGACTGGCGGCATCGGGCATAGCGTTTATACCCGCTGTGATATATATGCTGAACAGTCCCCGCCTCGGAGAACCTTTCGGCAATATAAAGGATATGCTGCTTTACGACAGCCCATGGCGTTATCCGAGGTTAATACAATCAATATTTATGGCTCCCGAATTACAGGGATACGCAAATATATTCCCCGACTCTCTGGGAAACAAATATCCTTTTGGCTCGCTGTGGTCCTCACAGGGCATGTACCTTCCCATGTTCGGGGTATCCGGAGTTGTTGCGTATATCGCTGCCAACAAGAAAAGCAGCTTTTCAAAGCTTTTCGTTCTGCTGATAATAATAACGTTAATTCCCGTGCTGAACAGCATTTTTTCTATGGGAAGTTCGATATATTATGCAAGATGGATGTTTATGGCAACACTGATAATGTCTGCTATGACCGCTTGTGCCATTGAGGACGATACGGCGCATTTCAAGGCAGGAATAATAACAGAAGCTGCCGTAATGCTGCTTATAATGATATTCTGTATAATATTCCCGGCAGAAAAAATATCGTACTGGACAATAGGATGCTATAATTACACACATTTGTGGATAAATATAATTATCACTTTTGCGGGAATATTTACGGTGTTCATCATGGTATCAAAAGCAAAAAGCAACAGCTCCTACCCTGCTATGGTGCTTACGCTTGCTTCTGCTTTTGCCTTTATATGCAGCGAAGCCATACTTTTTACCGGAATAAGCGATATAAGGCGTCCTCAGATGTTTGCCGTTCCTTATACGGACGAAAAAGAATATCCCCAGATAGAAGACACCGTATACGGCAGCAGGATAAGTATGCATACGGACTTTGACAATTTCAATCTTTTGTGGGAAAAAGGCTCTCCGTACTGTTTCACCAGCATATACGAGCCTTATGTATATGAATACTGCAATGCGGTCAATACGGATTATGGATCCTTAAACGAAAATTATACGACCGTTTGCCTGACTTCCGTAAAAGAAAGGATATCATATGAACCCCAAGGATCCGCGCCATCATACCCCGGTGACTATTTTGAACGCACCGGAAGCGACGGGTTCTATGCCTATTATGAAAACGAAAATTTTATCCCCATGGGTTTCTGTTATGAATACTGCATCTCGGAGGAAGATTATCTTGCTCTTGATAAGGATATCAGGCGCAGTCTTATGATGAAAGTTATGGCTGTAGATGATGTTTCCGCCGTTTCGGGATATCTTGAACCGATACCGGAAGAAGAGATATATGCTATGGACGATGAAGAATTTGCCGAAGAATGCGCAAAACGCGCTGAAAAAACCGCTTTGAGCTACTACACGGACGATGATTCCTACAATGCGGAAATCGATCTCGCCGAACCGGAACTTGTATTTTTCAGCGTTGCTTATGATGAAGGATTTACCGCATATGTGGACGGAGAAGAAGTTCCTTTATACAATGCAAATTTTGGTTTTCAGGCGATACCCGTTCCCGCCGGAAAGCACACGATCAAATGCGTTTATCATTCAAAATGGCGTGATATCGGTACTGTTTCTTCGATTATCGGTATATCCGGACTGATAATTTATACAGCAGTATGCTTTGTGATAAAGAAAAGGAAAAAATAATTATCCGGAGGCAGTCATATGGAATTATCCTTAAAAGGGTCTTCAAAGAAAAAATATTACATAATGGCATTTGCTTTCGGATGTCTGCCTTTCTTGCTGTCGGCGCTCTCGTTCATCGTAAAAAACAACGGAGCCTTTTATCTCTACAACGATTTCAATACCCAACAGATACCCTTTTATCTTTACATAATAAGAAATATAAAAAACGGATATTTCCCGCAGTTTGACTTCAATAACGGAGCAGGTCTGGATTACATAAACGCATATACTTTCTATAACCTTTTCAGTCCGTTCACATTTTTGTATGCGCTTATCCCTTATCGTATGGCGGCAGCTGCAATGCCTTTTGTAATGTCGCTGAAATTCGGCTGCTGTGCGCTGTTTGCTTATATTTACATATCAAGATTTTGCAAAACGCCTGAATATGCAGCTGCAGGCGGTATACTTTATGCCTATTCGGGAGCAGTAATGGTAAATCTGGTCCTTCCGTATCTTGATTCTATGGCACTTTTCCCGCTCCTTCTTGCGGCTCTCGAATCGGCTGTAAAGGACAAGCGCCGAGGTGTTTTCGGAGCGGCTGTGTTCATTTGCGCGGTCACGCAGTATTACATATTCGGAATGGAAGCAGTTTTTCTGATAATATATTTCCTTGTGCACCTTACGGATAAAAGCTTTCATATAAATATCAAGGACTTTTTCTGCCTTGCTCTGGAAACTGTTCTCGGACTGGCGGCATCGGGCATAGCTCTTATTCCTGCCGCAGTATATATGCTGAACAGTCCCCGCCTCGGAGAACCTTTCGGCAGCATAAAGGATATGCTGATATATCCTACCCCTTGGCGGTATGCAAGGATATTACAATCAATATTTATGATGCCGGATCTTCAGGGATATACAAATTTTTTCCCAGACGGAGGGGTAGAATATCCGAGCGGCTCAAGGTGGTCGTCGCAGGCAATGTACATTCCTGTATTCGGTATGGCGGGCGCTGCGGCATATATTTCGGCAAACAGAAAAAATTCTTTTTCAAAACTTTTTATAATTCTGATATTGATAGCCTTTATCCCTGTGCTGAACGGTCTGTTTTCTATGGGAAGTTCAATATATTATGCAAGGTGGATGTTCACCGCCACGCTTATCATCTGTATGATGACAGCCTGCGCTCTTGAAAATGAGCCGACGCATTTTAAGACGGGAATTATAATACAAGCCTCAGCTACAGCGGCTATAGCATTGTTCAGCATAATATTCCCGATAGAAAAACTGTCTTTGTGGAAAACTAACGTATACTGGAACAACGTGCAGAAATGGACCAACATCACGATAACCGCTATAGGTGTTATCATAGCCTTTCTGTCTGTATTCCGGGTCAGCCGTGACGCTTCATATCCGCGGAATATACTTATCACAGCGGCGGTATTTGCGTTTATCGTTTCGGAATCCGTTTTGTTTTTCGATATGGGAGAATGCCGATCTTCATTGCTGTATGAATCGGATCACAGCGGACAAGCAAATTCCCCGTCTGTCAGCTATGACGAAAATGAAAGCAGGGTCGATACCGACGAGACGCTCTGGAATCATAATCTTTTGTGGAACAAAGGCTCTTCCTATTGCTTTACAAGCATACAAAGCAAATATACCGATGAATTCTGCAAAGCTCTTATGATAGATGCCGAACTATCGGGAAATTATCCTGCACAATGTCTTATGTCGGCAAAGGAACTCATTATGTATGATACAGAGCCGGATCCGGACAGTTTTATGCTTTTTTCATCTTCCGGATATCAGGAATTCAAGGATAATTATACTGCCGAAAAAGAAGAAAACAATTTTGAATATTATGAAAACAAGAATTTTATCCATATGGGTTTCTGCTATGAATACTGCATCTCGGAGGAAGATTATCTTGCTCTTGATAAGGATATCAGGCGCAGCCTTATGATGAAAGTCATGGCTGTAGATGATGTTTCCGCCGTTTCGGGATATCTTGAACCGATACCGGAAGAAGAGATATATGCTTTGGACGATGAAGAATTTGCCGAAGAATGCGCAAAGCGCGCCGAAAAAACCGCTTTGAGCTACTACACGGACGATAATTCCTACAATGCGGAAATCGATCTCGCCGAACCGGAACTTGTATTCTTCAGCGTTGCTTATGACGAAGGATTTACCGCATATGTGGACGGAGAAGAAGTTCCTTTGTACAATGCAAATTTTGGTTTTCAGGCGATACCCGTTCCCGCCGGAAAGCACACCATCAAATGCGTTTATCATTCAAAATGGCGTGATATCGGCGCTGTTTCTTCGATTATTGGCATATCCGGACTGATAATTTATACAGCAGTATGCTTTGTGATCAAGAAAAAAAGAAATGTGTAATAATTGCACAAAAAAATCCATTCTA
Organism: uncultured Clostridia bacterium; assembly: GCA_947631055.1. Classification (GTDB taxonomy): domain Bacteria; phylum Bacillota; class Clostridia; order Oscillospirales; family Ruminococcaceae; genus RGIG8773. Next base: position 9,316 of record CANRJZ010000024.1, read on the forward strand.
TGTTGAAATAATTTTACTCGTAAATTCATAAAAATGACTTGACTAAAACGGTATAAAGTGTTATCCTATATAGAAATATCCAAGTAAAGAAGTAATTTTTAAAGTAAACAAGGAGGTAATTTTATGCTGGAAACAAACTACTCAAACAAGTTCGTAAAAGAAGGCCTTACCTTTGACGACGTGCTCCTTATCCCTGCCAGATCGGACTGCACGCCTAATATGGTAAACCTCAGCACAAGACTTGCAAAGGATATCATGCTCAACACTCCTATAATGACTTCGGCTATGGATACCGTTACCGAAGCAAATATGGCAATTGCAATGGCAAGAGAAGGCGGCATCGGCATAATCCACAAGAATATGACCATAGAAAAACAGGCCGATGAAGTCGATAAGGTAAAACGCTCCGAAAACGGCGTTATCGTGAACCCCTTTTCTCTCACTCCTGACAGGCTCGTTGCCGAAGCAGATGAATTAATGGGCAAATACAAGATATCCGGCGTTCCGGTAGTTGATAAGACCGGCAAACTGGTAGGTATACTTACCAACCGCGACCTCCGTTTCCTTACTGATTTTAATATACCCATAGGCGACGTTATGACAAAGGAAGATCTGGTCACCGCTCCCGTAGGCACGGATCTCAAGGCGGCTCAGGAAATACTTATGCACCACAAGATCGAAAAGCTCCCTATAGTTGACGATAACGGCACGCTCAAAGGACTTATCACCATAAAAGACATTGAAAAAGCAGTCCAGTATCCTAATTCCGCACGCGACAAGTCCGGAAGACTTCTCTGCGGCGCGGCTCTCGGCATAACGGCAGACGTCCTTGACAGAGCAAAGGCTCTCGTAGACGCTCAGGTAGACGTACTGGTACTTGATTCCGCACACGGACATTCCCAGAATATATTTGCATGCATAGAAAAAATAAAGAACGCTTTCCCCGACGTGGCTCTTATTGCCGGAAACGTTGCAACGGCAGCCGCTACCGAAGACCTTATAAAAGCAGGCGTTGACTGCGTAAAGGTCGGCATAGGTCCGGGTTCAATATGCACAACAAGAGTCGTTGCAGGAATAGGAGTTCCTCAGATAACCGCAGTTTATGATTCCGCATGCGTTGCGGCTAAATATGATATACCGATAATTGCAGACGGAGGTATAAAATATTCCGGAGACATCGTAAAGGCTCTTGCCGCAGGTGCAAATGTCGTAATGCTCGGTTCTCTGCTTGCCGGCTGCGATGAAGCTCCCGGTGAAGAAGAAATATTCCAGGGCAGACGCTTCAAGGTATACAGAGGTATGGGTTCTCTCGGCGCTATGGCAGCCGGCTCAAAGGACAGATACTTCCAGGAAGGCAGCAGAAAGCTTGTTCCGGAAGGCGTTGAAGGACGAGTTCCTTACAAGGGAATGGTCTCGGATACGATATTCCAGCTTGTGGGAGGAATACGTTCGGGAATGGGTTACTGCGGATGCAGAACTATCGGCGAACTTCATGAAAAGGCTCAGTTTGTCAAGATCACTGGCGCAGGACTCAAGGAATCACATCCTCATGATATCTATATCACAAAAGAAGCGCCTAACTATTCGGTGCAGATATAATGGCTCTATGCTTTTAAAAATGGCAGTTCCGCAATTTGTATGATATATCTTATACGGCGCTGCCGGCGCTGAAAATGTCCCCCGCTCCCTTAGTGACGGGGGACAGATTTATGCTCTTCGTTATGCCGAAAGAATCTTACCGGCAAAAACGAACTGCCTGTTAAAAATATTATCCTTCCACAGAGGTCTTTGTCATGAAACAGAACAAAAAAGAACTTATCCTTGACGCTATGGAACAGCTTATGGCTTCAGCGCCATATACGGAAATATCGGTCGATTCTATCGCAAAACAAGCCGGTATAGGAAAAGGAAGTATATATTATTATTTCAGGAGCAAGGACGAAATACTATACTCGCTTATCGAACAAAGCTACCGCAGAGCTATAAGAGAATATTTTGACAGCATACGCTCACGGAAAGAAGCTTCCGCACCGGAAAAAATAGAAAATCTTTTCAGGAGCGTGATAAAAAGGGATTTCGGCGGAAATGAAAGAAATATCCTTATCACTCTGAACCTGAACAACGATATGATACTCCAGAGCAAAATGAAAAATGCCGCCGTTCAGGAAATTTCTCCCATACTTGCGGATATACTCGAACAGGGCATACGCGAAGGTTCAATAAAGACCGATACTCCTAAGGAAAGCGCCGAAATGATAGTTGTTATGCTTTCATACTTCCTTGACGATGCGACTTTCCCGCAAAATAAAAACAGTATGAAAAACAAGCTCAAAATTTTTGCAAAGGTACTGGAGACCTGTCTCCAGACCGAATCCGGCAGTTTTGATTTCTTCTATACTTCCCTTTACGGCGAGGCTCCATAACGGCCCGCCGTTTTTATTTTACGTTATGCCGTCAGAACATATAGGCATACGTCCGTATATCTGCCGTTATCAATTCACCAATCGGCTTTAATATACATATTATGTTGTATGGACGGGTGATACCGATCCTTTCCTTATACCGGCGCCGCAAAAAATGCCCGTCGGCTTTGAACGCCGCCGGTTTAAAACACAGATATCTGTGTTTTTACGGGATCCAATAAATGCACTATAGGAAAGGACGCTTTTTATATGAACAAAACTTTTTTTATTGTCGGAGGAGATCTGAGATCTGCCGCTCTGGCAGACGTGCTGGCGGAAAATAACAGAGTCTTTGCCATTGGCTTCGACAGGACTGCGGCTATGTCCGAAAGGGTGCAGATGGCCGACAGCATAGTTTCCTTTTCCGAGCGGGCTGACTGCATAGTTCTGCCGCTGCCTGTATCTTCCGACGGTATTACGGTAAATACGCCTTTTTCGGGCAAAAGCATTTCTCTGGAGAGCCTGACGCATATCATAAAAGAAGACGGGATAGTTTTCGGCGGGCTCATTTCGCCGGAAGTCAGAGAAATTTTTGAAAAAAGAGACCTCATCGTCGCCGATTACGCCGTGCGTGAGGAATTTGCCGTTCTTAACGCTGTTGCCACAGCAGAAGGAGCGGTACAGGTCGCTATGGAGGAGCTTGCAACTACTCTTTCCGGAAGAAAAATACTTATTCTCGGCGCGGGCAGGATCGCAAAGGTGCTGATCGGCGTTTTATCAGGTTTCCACACGGACATAACCGTTGCCGCAAGGAAATGTTCCGATCTGGCATGGGCTCAGGTCTTTGGCTGCCGCAGCGTACCCATTTCCGGACTGGAAAAAGTTATAGGCGGATATGATGTTATATTCAACACTGTGCCTGCGGTGATACTTGACGAAAACAAACTGAAAAAAATAAGCCGGAACTGTCTTGTTATTGATCTGGCATCCAAACCCGGCGGCGTAGATCTGAACACTGCCGGAATGTTGGGAGTGCGTACCATATGGCTGCTGTCGCTGCCCGGAAAAGTTGCTCCGGTAACGTCGGGCAAAGTCATAGCGGATACCATAGGCAATATCCTCTCCGAAAGGAGCGTCAGCCATGGCGGAAATTAAAGGCAAAAAAATAGGGTTTGCGGTATGCGGTTCCTTCTGCACATTCAAAAAAGCATTTGAGCAGCTGAAATACCTTGTGAATGAGGGCGCTGAAGTCACAGCCGTAATGTCGTTCAATGCGGCTTCAATGGATACAAGATTCGGCAAAGCCCAAGAACACATCTCTTTTCTCGAAGATATCACAGGAAAACCGGTAATACGAACGATCGAAGGGGCCGAACCTATCGGACCTAAAAAGATGTTCGATATCCTCGTTATTGCGCCATGCACAGGGAATACTCTTGCCAAGCTTGCCGCCGGCATAATAGATACGCCGGTAACTATGGCGGCAAAATCACATCTCAGGAACGGTTCTCCGCTCGTTATCGCGCCGTCTACAAATGACGGACTTTCCGGCTCGGCAAAAAATATAGGCGCGCTTCTGAATTACAGGAATATTTATCTTGTTCCTTTTTCACAGGACGATGTATATGCAAAGCCCCGCTCTCTTGTCGCCGATTTCGGGAAACTGCCCGACGCACTTGCGGCAGCCCTTGAAGGGAAACAGCTCCAGCCGCTTCTTGCCGGTATTTTATAAACACACAGCGCCCGCAGGAGAATGCCTTCTGCGGGCGCTGCATTGATATCGGAATAGTCTTTGGGGATATATTGACTTTTCGGTAATATATGTGATACAATTATTAAGGCAACACTGCGTAAAGACCGCCTTACGGCTTTATGCGGCATTGCCTTAAAAATATATCGGAGGAAACTATGAAACAGTATAAAAAAGCTGCCGCTCTTTGCACTGCATTGATATCTATCATGGCATATACATCGTCAGCCGCCGCTGCCGGAAATGATACGGTGAACATCACCATAGATACTTCAAAGGACAGAAAAGCTGTCTCGCCGTATATTTACGGCGTAAATACGGAACTTATGAACAAAGATGTTTCCTGTACGGCGATCAGAGCCGGAGGAAACAGATTTTCCGCTTATAACTGGGAAACGAACGCTTCCAATGCCGGTTCCGACTGGAAGCATAGTTCGGATAATTATTTTCAGCAATCCCTTCCGGACGACCTGAAAAACACTTACGGAGGAACGGCTTTAAATCTTTCACGGAAATGCGCCGAGAAAAATAATGCCTACTCGTTAATGACCCTGCAAATGGCGGGATACGTTTCCGCAGATATGAACGGCGAAGTGACCGAAGGCGAAGCTGCGCCTTCCGCGCGCTGGAACAAGGTGGAATTTTCAAAAGGATCGGAATTCTCTGCCGAACCGGATCTTAATGACGGCGTTGTTTATATGGACGAATTTGTGAACTATCTTGTTGATACTCTTGGCAATTCCGGTTCTGTAAACGGCATAAAAGGATATTCCCTCGATAACGAGCCCGCTTTGTGGAGATGGACTCACGAGCGTATGCACCCGGAACAGACCGGATGCGCCGAAATAACCGAAAGATCAAAGGAACTGGCAAGCGCCGTAAAAAAAGTAGATCCCGGCGCGGAAATATTCGGTCCCGCTTTATTCGGATACAGCGCTTTTGCAGATCTTTCCGGAGCTCCGGATTGGAACACGGTAAAAAATAACGGTGATTATCGCTGGTTCATTGATTATTACCTTGACGAAATGAAAAAAGCAGAGGACGAGACCGGTCAGCGCCTGCTTGACGTACTGGATATACATTTTTATACCGAAGCAAAGGGAGAATGCGGAGAACGCTCCTGCAATCACTACAGCCGCGAAGGCTGCGTTGAAGCAAGACTGAATTCCACACGTTCGCTATGGGACGAAAGTTACAAGGAAAACAGCTGGATAGTTGATACCGGAGCGGAATTTTTCCCGCTGCTGCCGAATTTGCAGAATTCCATAGACAAATTCTATCCGGGAACGAAAATAGCAATAACCGAATACGATTTCGGCGGAAGCAACGACATAAGCGGAGGCATTGCTGAAGCTGACGCCCTTGGAGTTTTTGCCAAAAACGAAGTTTACTTTGCTTCCCTCTTTGCCGGAGAAGCAAATTATCAGTGTGCAGCTATCGACCTTTACACCAATTACGACAAGAACGGAAACGGTTTCGGTGACACGCTCGTATACTGTGAAACGGACAATATCGATCTTTCTACGGCATATGCAGCCGTTGACGGTGAAAGTGATGATGTTATAACATTAGTCGTTACAAACAAAGCTTTCAAGGATACCACTACCGCAAACATAAAGATAGAAGGCGGAGAAAATTACGGATACGTTCATCTTTACGGACTTGACCCTATGTATCCGGGAGTTTTTGATTTCAGCGACAGCAACAGTGCGGTCACGATCTCGGACGGAATGATATCCTATGAAATGGCTCCCAAAACAGTGGCAATGCTTGTGATCGCCAAAAACAAAGAAGCCGTTGACGCGCGGACTGCCGCAAAAGCGGAAAACATCTCTGCGCCGGAAGAAAACTCCGATATCACGCAGGAAGGAACTGAAACAAGCGATAAAAAGAATATTATCGGTTTTATAATAGGCGGAGCGGCAGCGGCTGTTGCCGCAATATGTGCAGCCGCATATTTTATGATCAAGAAAAGAAAATAATATAGATGCAGGCGTATATCCTCTTATTAGGTAGTGCGGGTAAATATTATTACTTTTGGATCATTTTAATAATTATAATTTATCACACTAAATGTAAGAAACAATAGCTGGTCCAGCGCAGCCGCGCTGGTGGGGTCGAGGGGCAAAGCCCTCGTCGCCGTCCGCAGACGGCGAAATTCCCATTTTTAAGAGCTCCGCAAAGGTGTGAATAAAACGACGCTTGCGTCGTTTAAGCCGCTTTAGTGGCTTCAAGAGGGGGCTGCCCTGCGATAGAGGGCGCCCCCTTAAACTAACGATTTTTGTCATCTAAACCTTTTCAAACAGTCCAGTGAACTGTTTGAAAACGAACAAAACTTTTAATGGTTCATACCTTTAGTTATTCGACGAACGAGTGGACAAACCAAAAAGGGAAGGGGGCAACCGAGAGGCCTTAAGATCGAGGCGGTTTCCCCCTTCCCTTTATGTTTTTTCCCCTCGTGGCTCCCCTTTTCCTTTATTCTAACCCCCTTCGCCCAATCTCGTGGTTTTTCTTGTTCTTTTGCTTTGAAATTTTATTTTGCGGCTTCGCCCGAAACCAGATAAAATAGTATGTAAATTATAATTTGCAGCCTGCTTATGAAAAAGGCGGAGAGATCTTTCACTCTCCGCCTTGATATTTGTTATTGATTTACGCTTTTTCTGCAATTACAGCAACGCCGGGAAGTACCTTGCCTTCAAGGTATTCAAGAGAAGCTCCGCCGCCTGTGGAGATGTGGGACATCTTGTCTGCAAATCCAAGCTGCATTACAGCTGCTGCGGAATCGCCGCCGCCGATGATCGTTGTAGCGTCTGTCTCTGCAAGAGCCTTTGCAACTGCAATAGTACCCTTAGCAAGTGTGGGGTTCTCAAATACGCCCATAGGTCCGTTCCAAACAACTGTCTTAGCGGACTTAACAGCGTCTGCAAAAAGTTCCATTGTCTTAGGACCGATATCAAGACCCATCATATCGGCAGGGATCTTGTCTGCGTCAACAGTGGAAACTTCGATCGCTCCGTCTATAGGATCGGGGAATGCTGCTGCTATAGTTGCGTCAACAGGGAGAAGCAGCTTCTTACCGGCCTTTTCAGCCTTAGCCATCATTTCCTTGCAGTAATCGATCTTCTCATCGTCAACGAGGGATTTTCCTACTTCGTAACCCTTAGCCTTGAGGAATGTATAAGCCATACCGCCGCCAATGATAAGAGTATCGCACTTTTCGATAAGATTGGAGATAACGTTCAGCTTGTCTGCAACTTTTGCACCGCCAAGAATTGCAACGAAGGGACGAACGGGATCTTCAACTGCATTGCCGAGATACTGGATCTCTTTCTGCATAAGGTAACCAACTGCGGTCTCCTTAACGAACTTTGTAACGCCTGCTGTGGAAGCGTGCGCTCTGTGAGCGGAACCAAAAGCGTCCATAACGAATACCTGATCGTCAACGAGGTCTGCAAGCTCTTTGGCAAAATCATCACCGTTCTTGGTCTCTTCATTTCCGCGGAAACGTGTATTTTCCAGAACGACGATCTCGCCGTCCTTCATATTTGCAACGGCTTTCTTTGCATTGTCGCCCACAACGGTATCGTCCTTAGCAAAGATAACGTTTGAATCAACGAGCTGTGCAAGTCTTTCTGCTGCGGGAGCAAGAGAGAACTTATCCTCCGGACCGTTCTTGGGTTTGCCGAGGTGAGAGCAAAGAACTACCTTTGCGCCTTCGGAAGTAAGCTTCTTGATAGTGGGAAGAGCTGCAACGATACGGTTATCGTTGGTGATCTTTCCGTCCTTGAGGGGAACGTTGAAGTCAACTCTTACGAGGACTTTCTTGCCCTTGACGCTGATATCGTCTACTGTAACTTTGTTTAATCCTGCCATTGGTATGACATCCTTTCATTATAAAGTGGAGGCTCACGGCCCCTGTCATATCTATTGTATACTATTTTGAAAGATTTAGCAAGAGGTTAAGAAAATTTTTCTGTAAACTTTCTGCAAGAACATTTGGCACTTATGCAGGATATATATAAAACGGACAAAAAATTTTGTATATCTTCACAAAGCTTGAAGTTCTTTATTGACAATATTACATAATTGTGATATAATTTTGTCAACGTAAGTAATGTTTACATTTAAATATTTTTTGTATTTTTTGCAAACGATTACATCGTGCGCTCAAAAAAATTGAAGGAGGAATATTTAGTGAAAAAATCAAGAATTCTTGCGGGAATGCTGGCAATAGCTTCTTTGGCTTCATTTGCTTCCTGCTCCGGAGGCGATACGTCATCAGACGGCACAAGCTCCAATGCGGCTGATACTACCGCTACCACAACGACAGCAAAGACTGAATGGACAGGCGATAACGTCGAGGTAACAGTTGCTGAGGAAGCCAAGGACGAAGTAGATATCAGCGGCAAAACACTTAAATGGATGGGTTTCTATGATCTTAACCCTACCAATGACAGCCCTGAGCGTTCAACGGAAGTCGCTATCCTTGAAGATACATACGGTGCAAAGATCGAATATATGCCTACAACGGTAACAACTCAGTATGACGATCTTGCAACTTCTATTCTCGGCGGTACACAGCCGGATGTTTTCATCTACTCAGACCGCAACTTCCCATATGATATCAGTCAGGGAAGATTTCAGCCAATAGATTCCCTTGTAGACTGGGAAGACCCCATGTGGGCTGACGTAAAGACCACTGCCGACAAGCTCCAGTGGAACGGAGAGCACTATATCGCTCCTCTCTGCTACAGCTTCAACGACTTCCAGCTCCTTATGTACAACAAAACAAGAGTTGAAGAAGAATCCCTTGACGATCCGTATGAACTTTACCTTGAAGGCAAATGGGACTGGAACGCATTCACCGATATAATGAAAACATATGTCGATCAGGGTACAGACCGTTACGGCATCTGCGGATATTGGGCAAACGCTTTCGTTTACACCTCCGGAGATACGCTTGTAACATATGACGGAGACA